>CAZKHT010000023.1:0-19146 GCA_964552595.1 uncultured Burkholderiales bacterium | reverse complement strand
TTTATTGGGTAAAGCGTAGAACCAGTACGATATTGTTCAAACGCAGCCTCTTAGTGTGGCAAGGTTTACTGTTAGGGACTGTGGACCTCTGGTTCGAGGTTTTTCACGCAAGCCGCGCGCTTGCTTTGGCAAGCCGTCTGGCAGGAGGACAGCTGCGGCGCGCATTTTTCCACGCACGCCCGCCCGCTGCTATCGGTGGGCGCTTCATATCGGTACACCGTTTGGTAACGCGGACTCGCACAGCCGCTCAGCAAAGCAATGAGCGCTAGCCCACATAAAAGAAAATAATTATTCAATGCGACCACCTTTTTTTGATTTTTGAGCATAGACCAAAGTCAGACCGCTTGCCCGGCGACCCAGCCCGATGACCAAGCCCATTGAAAATTGTAACCACCCAACCAGCCGGTGACGTCCACGACTTCGCCTATGAAAAATAAGCCCAGCACCGCGTTGGCCTGCATGGTTTTAGAGGATAAAGCGCGGGTGTCTACACCGCCTAAAGTCACCTCGGCTTTGTTATAGCCCAGCGTGCCACTCGGCATAAGCGTCCATGCTTGCAGCGTTTGCGCGAGATGGTTTAAATCGGCTTTGGAAAATTCCGCCAGGGATTTGTTCTCAGCGTGCAGCGCCACCCATGCTTGAGCGAAGCGACGCGGGAATTTTTCTGAAAGCAGATTCACCAATAAGGTCTTCTCTCGGCTATGCGTGTTTAACCAAGCAGCGATCTCGACTTCGGGCAGAAGATTAATGCTCAACGGCCGTTCCTTAGTCGCTTGATATTCCTGCGCCTGCCAGTAACTGGAAATCTGCAAAATCGCCGGACCCGAGAGGCCTTTATGAGTGAGTAAAACATCCTCGCGAAATCTAGGTGTGCCGGCTTCGATTGTCACACCGGCGGGCAAAGATAAACCAGAAAGTTCTAGCAGCGCGGCATATTGCTCGGGCGCGAGCGCCAGCGGAACAAGGGCAGGTTTCGGAGACACCACCGGAATACCGAATTGAGCGGCGATTTGATACCCAAAAGGCGTGGCGCCTATCTTGGGCGCGGCCAAACCGCCGCAAGCGATCACCAAAGAATCACATAAAAATTCGCCTTGCTGCGTCGACACCCGAAAAGCAGACTCGCCCGTATCGTGCTCCACTTGCCGAACCTGGCAGGGCATGGCCCATTGCACCCGCGCTTGCTCGCATTCGGCTTGGAGCATGGCAATAATTTGTTTGGCGGAATCAACGCAAAATAATTGCCCATGGTCGCGCTCCTCATAGGCAATACCGTAGCGCTCCACCAAAGCGATAAAATCACGAGAAGAATAACGCGCCAAAGCCGAGCGACAAAACTGCGGGTTCTGCGAGAGGAAGTTGTGCGGACCGACCTCGCGATTACTGAAATTACAGCGGCCGCCGCCGGAAATGCGTATTCGCTCGCCCAGTTTTTGCGCATGCTCTATCAAGAGCACGCGCCGCCCGCGCAAACCGGCTTGCGCGGCGCACATCATGCCGGCGGCGCCCGCGCCTATGATGATGACGTCAAATTTCAAAAGAATATGCTTCTAATCTAAGGTTAACTAAAAAGTTGCTGTACTAGGATTTGCCGGGGCATCTTTAAGTTGGCAGCGACGTCATTCAAAATGCCGTTCAGAGTACCGAGGCGTAGAGGATCATGGTTTGGAATCGTGACATGATGTTGAGGCGGTCCATCGCGCGTGACACGGATATGACTTCCTGTTTGGCGTGAGACGTAATAGCCAAACGCTTCCAGCTTTTTGATTAATTGTTCGCCTGAAATATCTCTAGGCGTTTTCATACCGCAATAACTTCGTCTTTCACAAAATGTAGGCGTATGACTTTAGGCAAATTAGGCGCGTCAAAATGGCAGATAACTGCATCGCGAGCCCGCGCATGGAGTTGCGCCAGATCATCGGCCTCGGTAAAAATGGATTCGCCTAACGCCCGCGCGGTGTAGCCGCCTTCCGGCGTTTCTTCCACCACAAAAATAATTTCACTCATGACGATTCCTTCGCAATAGCGTTGCGGCAAAGTATAACAGCCCAAAATTTCCTTAGCACTTTTGTGGCCTAGCTCAATGCCCACCATCCACGTTTCGCTGCAACCAATATTCCAATAAAGCCAAGTGCCACAATTTGCTGCCCTGAATGCGCGTATGGTAATGCTCAGGCGCGGCCAATAATTTTGCGACGTAATCGCGCTGGTAAATATTTCGACCGCGGCAAGTTTGCGAATCCAAAATGTCGCGCATGAAATCCAAAAAAGGCCCGCGCACATACTTCAAGGCGGGCATGGGGAAATAGCCTTTCTTGCGGTCTATCACCATGTCCGGCAACAGCCCACGGGCGATGCGCTTTAATACATGCTTGCCGCCGGAGGGCAGCTTCATTTCCGCCGGCATGCGCGCCGCCAGTTCGACTAACTCGTGATCGAGAAACGGCACCCGCGCCTCCAGCCCCCAGGCCATGGTCATGTTGTCCACACGCTTGACCGGATCATCGGTGATCAACATAGTGACATCCATGCGCAAAACCTGATCCAGAAATGTATCCGCATCGGGCTCCGCCAGATGCGCCGCCACGGTTTGCGCGCTGTAATCAGCGCCGTGATAAGCCGGCATCACGGTCTGTAAATATTCTTCGTGATCGCGGTCGAAATAATGCCGGCGGAAACGCTCCAAGGGCGAGCCTACGGTGTCTTCCTGCATCAGCCCATACCAGTAATAACCGCCGAAAACTTCGTCCGCGCCTTGACCGCTTTGCACGACCTTGACGGTTTTAGAAACTTGTTCGGACAATAAATAAAATGCGATGGCGTCTTGGCTCACCATAGGCTCGGCCATATTGTCGACCGCCTCCGGCAAGCGGTTCAGCACCTCGCTATTGGGAATCGCATATTGATGGTGACGCGTGCCGAAATAATTTGCCACGGCATCGGAGTATTCGAATTCATGGCCGCGTTCTTCCGGCTGATCCTCGAAGCCCACGGAAAAAGTCATTAAATCTTGCACGCCTTGCTCGGCGAGTAGGGCCACCAATAGGCTGGAATCCAATCCGCCGGAAAGCAGCACCCCGACTTTGACGTCGGCGATTTCCAGGCGTTTTTTTACCGCCGCTTTCAGCCCTCCATGCACGGCCTCTATCCATTCTCTTTCGCTTAAAGCATGCAGCGGCCGTTGCGCGCGCAATTGCCAGTAGGGCCGCGCAGTCGTATTGCCTTGGACGTCAATACGCAAACTCGTTGCCGGCGGCAATTTGCGTATCCCGCGCAAGATCGTGCGCGGTGCCGGAATCACCGCATGCAAAGTGAACTGATGATGCAAGGCCACGGGATCTATGCTGGTGTCGACGCCACCGGCGGCGAGCAAGGCCTGTGTGTTGGAGGCAAAGCGCAAACGGTTTTTATCTTGGGTGTAGTAAAGCGGCTTAATCCCCAGCCGATCACGCGCGAGAAATAGGCTTTGCGCCTTGCCATCCCAAATCGCGAAAGCGAAGGCGCCGTGTAGATGTTCGGGACAAGCGTCGCCCCATTCGACATAGGCTCTGAGTATGACCTCGGTGTCGCCATCGGACACAAAATGATGTCCGCGCGCTTGCAGCTCGGTGCGTAGATGCGGGTAGTTATAAATCGTGCCGTTGAACACTAAGACCAAGCCTAGGGCGGCGTCCACCATGGGCTGATTCGAGCGTGCCGATAAATCAATAATCGCCAGCCGCCTATGCCCAAACGCGGCCGCGCCTGCGCTATGCATTCCGGCGGAATCGGGGCCGCGCCGCGCCAAGCGCGTCAACATACGCTCTATGGCTGAGAGATCGGGTTGTAATCCATCAAAACGTAATTCACCTGCGATGCCACACATCGTTATTTATTCCTGTACGCGTTAAGCTCGAATCAATTCGACCACAAAGGCGGCTCATCCATGAGCGCGATTTGCTCTCGTAATTCTAGTATGCGGTCTTGCCAATAGTGCTGGGTATTAAACCAAGGGAAGGCAATCGGAAACGCCGGGTCTTCCCAGCGCGAGGCCAGCCAAGCGGAATAATGAATTAAGCGCAGTGTGCGTAAGGCTTCGATCAAATGCAGCTCGCGGGTATCGAACTCGAAAAAATCTTCGTAGCCCACCAACACATCGGTGAATTGACGCACGCGATCCGCGCGTTCGCCCGAAAGCAGCATCCACAAATCTTGCACCGCCGGCCCCATGCGGCAATCATCAAAATCCACAAAATGCGGCCCGGCTTGCGGGCCATCGGGCGTCCACAACACATTGCCCGCGTGGCAATCGCCGTGTAAACGCAGGTAGCGCACTTTGCCCGCGCGCTCGTAACAATGACGCACGCCGATTAAGGCCTGGTCCACGGCCGCGGTATAAGCAGGTGCCAAATCCTCGGGCAGCCAATGCTGATCGAGAAGAAAGGCGCGCGGGGCGTCGCCAAAGGTGACGCTGTCCAATACCGGTCTATGCCGAAAATCGCTGACCGCACCTACGGCATGCATGCGTCCCAAAAAACGGCCCATCCATTCCAAGGTGTCCGCTCTATCGAACTCCGGCGCGCGCCCGCCACGCCGTGGATAGACAGCGAAGCGGAAGCCCTCAAAATGATGCAAGGTGTTGCCACCAATGGACAGCGGCGCGACCACGGGTATTTCTTGATCCGCTAATTCCTGGGCGTAAGCATGCTCTTCCAAAATCGCCGCATCGCTCCAGCGCGCGGGTCTATAGAATTTCGCGACGACAAATTCGGTGTCGTTAACACCGATTTGATAGACCCGGTTTTCATAACTATTGAGCGCGAGCAAACGTCCGTCGGCGGCTAATCCGATATGGCTTAGGGCATTGAGAACGGTATCAGGCGTGAGCGTGGCATAGGGCGTGGAATTTTGCATAGGCCGCATTGTACGGCCTACGCTAGCTTGGGCAGAGGGGCGCGAGTCTTTCTTTAGAGAAATCGGCGTGTCTATTGCTCCCGAAGAAAAACCAAGCTGTCGTTGATGACGGGAATGTGTCGCGCCATAAGCGCACATTCTGTCTCTAACCGCGTGGCGGATATACGCGCGGAAAGGGTTGTGCGGTTAGGAGTTTTCCGAAAGGCGCTGCCCATGCTCTCGGGTCGCATGGAAGGTCACGTGAGGCCATTTTTCCGCAACGATTTGCAGGTTATAACGATTGGTCGCGAGGTAAACGGGATTGCCATCTACATCCAAGGCCATGCGCGCATATTGTTCTTTTTCAAAATTGCGGCGCGTGAGTTCGTCGGGAAAACTCAACCAACGCGCGGTGTGAATGTCGGCTGCGTCGTAGACCGCGTCGACTTTATATTCGGTGGCGAGGCGTGCTGCGACGACTTCAAACTGCAACTGACCCACCGCGCCGAGCAAAGTATCGCCCCCGGTTAAGGTTTCGAAGACTTGAATCGCGCCTTCTTCGCCCAACTCGCGCAATCCTTTCTCCAGCTGTTTGGCTTTGAACGGATCGCGCGGCCTGGCGCTGCGAAATAATTCCGGTGAAAAATACGGTATGCCTTTAAAGCTCAGCGCTTCGCCCTCGGTCAGGGTGTCGCCGATTTGCAATTGCCCATGATTGTGTATGCCTATGATGTCGCCGGCCACGCCGTCTTCCATATGCACGCGTTCGTTGGCCATGAAAGTGAGCGCATTGGCCAACTTGATTTCGCGGCCTAAGCGTTGATGCTTGACCTTCATGCCCGAACTATAGCGGCCAGAGCAGATGCGGAAAATCGCGATGCGATCTCGATGCTTAGGGTCCATATTGGCTTGGATCTTAAACACGAATCCAGTGAAGGCGGGCTCGGCAGGCGCGACTCGGCGCGTACCCGCATCACGCGGCAAAGGCGCGGGCGCCCACTCGACCAACGATTGCAAAATTTCTTGTACGCCGAAATTATTTATACCCGAACCAAAAAACACCGGTGTTTGTTGCCCGGCCAGAAAGCGCGCGAGATCAAAAGGCGCGCTGGCACCGCGGATCAAATCCACATCCGCCCGCAATTGCGCGACTTCATCCGGGAATAACTTATCCAGCACGGGGTTGGTCAAGGCGTCTATGCATTCCGTCTCGGCGCTGACTTTTTCCTCGCCCGGGGTAAAGCGCAGCACGCGGTCATTCAGCAAGTGATACACGCCGCGAAATTGTTTACCCATGCCTATGGGCCAAGTGATGGGGGCGCACTCGATTTGCAACACCGATTCGATTTCTTCCAGCAAGGTCAGCGGAGAACGTACCTCGCGGTCCATCTTATTGATAAAGGTAATAATGGGGGTGGTGCGTAAGCGGCAGACATCCAGCAATTTGATGGTCTGCGTCTCTACGCCCTTTGCCGCGTCTATCACCATCACCGCCGCATCGACTGCGGTTAGTACCCTATAAGTGTCTTCGGAGAAGTCTTGATGGCCAGGCGTGTCCAGCAGGTTGATGGTGTGGCCCGCGTATTCAAACTGCATGACCGAGCTGGTGACGGAAATGCCGCGCTGCTTTTCCACTTCCATCCAATCCGAAGTCGCATGGCGCGCGCTTTTGCGGGCCTTCACCGTGCCTGCCATTTGGATGGCGCCGCCGAACAATAATAATTTTTCGGTGAGCGTGGTTTTACCGGCGTCGGGATGAGAAATGATCGCAAAGGTACGGCGTCGCGCGACGTCGCGCTGAAGTTCGGCAATCAGGGTTGAATTCATTTTTGTGGGTGCATCGCGGCACCTAAGACGCGTTTCTGCGCAAACGGGTAAGTGAAACGGCGGCTATGATAACAAACGCCCGCAATGCGGTCGACCACGCCAGGCATATGGATAGCCAAAAAAGATTCATTTAAGTTTCTAGCTAAATCTTCGTTAATACCCCGAGTAGGCCCTATTCCGAAAATTGGCTTGCTGCCACCACGGAATATTGGAGTTTTTTTTGAAGCAAGCTCATTTACTGTTCTACCCCGGCACCGTACTCAAGGCCTTAGCGTTTGCTCTCGTCCTCTGCGGTACTCGGCCGGCTATCGCCGAGGAGTTCTTATTGTTTCCCAGCCTGACCGGCGTCATGCGTTCGGCCGGCGGCACAGACCACCATAAGCGCGACCTCGAACCGGCAATTGATTTTTTTTACTCGCGCGATCAGGGCTCCTTACGCATCCTCGCCGAGTTCTTGCTCAGCCGTGACGAAAATGAACTCGAGCGTTTTCAACTCGGCTGGAAAGTCACGCCAGGTACCACGGTTTGGCTGGGACGATTTCATACGCCCACCAGCTATTGGAATACCACCTATCATCACGGCGCTTATTTACAGCCCTCGATTTCACGCCCGGGCATTGCCGACTACGAAGATCTCGACGGCATTATGCCGATGCATCTTACCGGTGTCCTGCTTGAAGGCAGTCGCCCGCTATTTCGGCGCCGCTTAAGTTACGAATTCGCGCTGGGCATGGGCCCGGTACTCCAGACGAAATTAGAGCCGCTGAATTTATTTTCTCCGCGCGCCCAAGGCAAGCTCAGTGTCGCCGGCAAATTGAGTTTGCAATCCGAGGACAATGCCGCGGACGAGCAGGGACTGTTTTTTGGTTATACCGAAATTCCGGTGCAGCAGACCGATCCCGAGCGTATACGCCAAACTTTGGCCGGGGCTTTTTTTAATCGCGAGTATGCGCAATGGCGGTTTTTGGGCGAGCTTACCGTGGTGCACACAAGCTTCGAAACCGCGCAAGCGCAGCGGCAAATTTTTGCCAATGCTTACCTTCATACCGAATATAAATTGAATCCACAGTGGACTGCGTACGCCAGGGCGGAGGGCAGTAGTCATGGCGACAACGCCTATGTCAGCCTTTTCCCCGACTTTATTAAATCGCGCGCATTGCTGGGCGCGCGCTGGACGCCAGCGGCGCAACACGCCATTAAGCTAGAAGTCAGCAGCAATCAACGCCAAGACGGACATCGCTACCAGGAATTAGGTGTGCAATGGAGCATGGTATTTCCATAATGTCTTGTCTACGCCGCATTCTCTTACTACTGTGCTGTCTCGCATGCGGACAGGCGCAAGCCACGCCGGACCAAAATCTTGTCCTGGTGGCGGGCGCGGGCTCACCTATCGCCACCCTCCCTATGCAAGAAGCACGCAAAATTTATTTGGGTGTGCCCGTACGCCTAGGCGATAAAACCATACAACCATTTCGCAATGCCAGCGATCCCTTGTTGGTGGAAGTATTCATGCAACGCGTCATGTTTATGGCAAGCGACACCTATGAAAGACAGATTTTGAATCGCGTGTTTCGCTTAGGCGGAGAGCGGCCGCCGAATTTCGCCGACGCGCGTGCGCTTAGCAATGCTTTGCAATCCAATCCCTGGGCCATTAGTTATATGTGGCGCGAAACCGCGCGCGCCACGCCTGGCCTCAAGATAGTGGGGGAATAATGCCTATTCTCCATTACCTCAGGACACTCTTGCGTAGTTTCACCGGCCGCATGCTATTGGGGGCCTTGGTGATGAATATGGTTTTAATTCCTTTAATGTTCGCCAGTATTTTTTTCTTAGTGGAACGCGATTACAAAAGCGAATTCGTCAACTTTACCCGGGCGCAAACATTTCAAGTCGCGACCCGTTTGGCCGAGGACGGAGGTGCGGCTAGAGTGCAAGCGGTCCTAGATGAATTGGTCTTAAGCGGCCAAGTCTTGTACGCCG
The DNA here is from genome assembly GCA_964552595.1 of uncultured Burkholderiales bacterium. Classification (GTDB taxonomy): domain Bacteria; phylum Pseudomonadota; class Gammaproteobacteria; order Burkholderiales; family Thiobacteraceae; genus RBG-16-58-11. Next base: position 10,467 of record CAZKHT010000023.1, on the reverse strand, counting down.
CATATGATTCCAAGGCGGCACATCTCAATGCAAGCCTAAGCATGGCGGATGCGCCATTTTTGGAAGACTTTTTTTTCGGCCAGCATGATGACGATATTTATTTTGTGGCGGCGCAAGTACCGGTACGTGGCGAGCGTTTGCCCGGCACGCTGCATCTGGGATTCGACGAAAAGCCCCTCGCGCAGCGCATCAGTGCATCTTACTCACGCGGTATGTACATTGCCTTCGGCTATCTACTACTCACCTTATTGATGGTGGGATTTTTCGGTCATCTTCTCACCCGTTCCATTCGACGCTTGCGTTCCGCTTCGCACGAGATTGCGCGCGGCAATACCACCGTGGCTTTAAATATGGCAACACATGTGACCGAAATCTCTCACCTGGCGCAGGATTTGGAAGCCATGCGCGGCCAGCTTTTGCGGCGGGAACAAGAACTCGCCGTGCGCGAAGTCACGCAAAGAGCCATCTTGGAAACGGCGGCGGAAGGCATTATCACGCTGAACGCTTTGGGCGTGATTCAGAGCTTTAATCGTGCGGCGGAAACGATTTTTGGCTACAAGGCAGAAGAAGTCATAGGCGAACCGTTTGCCATGCTGCTGGCGCCGGGGCACATGTTTCCTTTCGACGCGGGCAGCGAGAGTCATCACGTCATACGAGAGGAATTGCGAGGCTTACGAAAATCAGCGCAGGTGTTTGATCTCCTTCTTTCCGCCAGCAAGACGTATGCGGCGGGCGTACGGTTAAGTACGCTATTGGCGCAAGATATCACCGAGCGTAAAGCCTTCGAGGCCAAACTGAGGTACCTGGCATCGCATGACACCTTAACCCGCTTGCCCAATCGTGCCTTGTTCGCTGATCGCCTGACCCACGCCCTGGCCCATGCCAAGCGCAGCCGGCATTTGACCGCTTTGCTGTTTCTGGATTTGGATCGCTTTAAATACATTAACGATACCCTGGGCCATGAGTTCGGCGATCAATTGCTGGTAGCGGTCACGGAGCGCCTCAGCACCTGCATGCGCTCCGAGGATACCCTGGCGCGCCTCGGTGGCGATGAGTTCACCATGATCTTGACCGCGATTAAACAAACGGAAGACGCCGCCCTGGTCGCGCGTAAGATTTTGGCGCAACTAGCCCAGCCTTTCTTATTGGGCGAGCGCGAATTATTCATCACGGGTAGCTTAGGCATCTCGGTTTATCCCAGCGATGCCGACAATGCGGGTGATTTAATCAAGCACGCCGATGGCGCCATGTATCTCGCCAAGAAAATGGGGGGGAATAACTATCAATACTTCACCGCCAAGATCAATCACAATGTGGCGGTGCGCTTGGAATTGGAAACCGGCTTGCGCTATGCCTTGGAGCGCCAAGAGTTTGAATTGCACTACCAGCCGCAAGTGGATTTAAGTAGCGGTCAAATTACCGGCTTCGAGGCCTTGCTGCGCTGGCAGCGCCCGGGGCATGGCAGTGTATCTCCTCTGCAATTTATTCCGCTTGCCGAGGAAACCGGTTTGATCATTCCCATAGGTGAATGGGTGTTGCGGGTCGCTTGCGCGCAAGCGCGTGCTTGGCAAGATATGGGTTTCGGCCCTTTGTCGGTCGCCGTTAATTTATCCGCGCGTCAATTCGAGCAAGCCAATCTGGCGAAAACCATACAGACTATTCTCAGCGAAACCGGCTTACCGGCGGCGCAATTGGAAGTCGAGCTGACGGAAAGCACGGTCATGCACCACCTCGATCAAGCCATCGCGATTTTGGATGAGCTCAAGCAATTAGGCGTGCGGGTTTCTATCGATGATTTTGGCACGGGGTATTCTTCGCTGAGTTATTTGAAACGCTTCCCCTTGGATGTTTTGAAGGTCGATAAATCCTTTATCGCCGATATTAGTTCCGCGGCGGATGACGGTGCGATTGCCTCGGCGATTATCGCCATGGGGCAAATGCTGAAATTAAAAGTCATCGCGGAAGGCGTGGAAAATAGCGAACAACTGGCATTTTTACGGGCGCGGGGCTGCACCAGCGTGCAAGGGTATTATTTTAGTGAACCTCGCCCCGCCATTGCGGTGGCGCAAATGCTAGAGTTGCAAAGCCAGGCCAATGAAAGCCCAGACAATAAGCAAACACAGCCCGTGGAAACGCTGAATTCGTGAAACCAGGAGAAGCGATGGAGAAAATAATCTTAGTATGCGTCAGCCTCGCTTTGGCGAGCTGCGGTGTGGATACTTTAAGCAGTACCGCGACCGGCGCGGCGAGTAAAGCGGAAGAAATCAAACAAGGGAAAAAAACCGAGGAGAAAATTAAGCAAGACTTAGACGCGGCTTTGCGCGCAGGCCAGGCCCGCGACGCAGAAGCCGAAAAGGCCAACTCGCCTTAACGGCTTCTTCGGGGCAATTACTTATTGCGATCTGCCGCGTTTTCGATCTTTTCGCCGCCGCGCTTGATGTCCTTGCCGGCCCCTTCCATGGTATTACATCCGGCTAAAAAACCGGCCATGACGAAAATAGCGATGAGAGATTTCAACATTTTATTACTCCTTATTAAGTTAAAAATTGCTGCTACACACTTGCCGAGCTAGGCAAATTCCGGGTTCGCTTAGGTCGAAGACTTCACCGTCAAACTGTTGTTGACCGACTTCACTCCTTCGACGCCTTGAGCGATTTGAGTGGCGCGCGACATCATTTGCGGAGTGTCGACCGTGCCGCTCAAAGTGACGACACCGCCAGATGTATCTACATTGATTTGCGTCGCTTTCACGCCGGGCTCGGCGATAAGCGCGCTTTTCACCTTGGCGGTAATGGTTGCATCGTCAAGCTGCACCCGGGCTTTTTCCGCTTCCACCTTCGCTTCCGCTTTGATGTCGGCGGTAGCCTGATTCATTTTCTGCTCGCCTTGAGCAGCGGCTTGATCAATTTTTCTGCCGGCATCCTCAGCCGCGTGCGGATCACGGTTACACGCGCTCAGCGTCAGCGAGAAAGCGGCGATCGAAAGTAATAAAGGCATTTTTTTTAGCATGGTAAGACCTCCTCAAAAGAACCTAACAGCCTTTGAGCAAGCGGCATGCCAGGGCAATATTTTCGCGAAAGCGCCGCAACAGCCTGCAATTACAGGGAGAAGCGCCCCTAGCCAGAAACAGATTTGGTAAGGTTTACATGCGGCGTTGTAATCGTTGCCATGCAGCGTGTATTAATCGGTATGCATGGGCTGGGCCGGCGGCGGGCTAGGACTTTTATCCAGGCGCTCATACTCGGAGATGACTTGGGCGCCTAAGAGCAATATAAGCGCTGCGATTTCAAATGTGAGCAAGGCCACTATTGTGGTGGCCAGCGCGCCGTATACCACTTTCACTAAGGATAGAGTCGCAAAATACCAAACCAGCACATGGCGGGTAATCTCCCAGGCCAAACCGGCGGTAATGCCGCCGAGCAAGGCGTGGCTCAGTCGCAGCCGGCCTACCGGCATGACTAAATAGATGGCCGTAAGCAACAGAATTTCGCCGGCCAAGCCTATGCTATAGACCACCACAGGAGAAAGCTCGGCTAAAGGCAAGCCACGGCCAAAGACTCGCAGCGTGCGTGCGTCCAAGGTTTGCAATAGCGTGGAAATGATCGTGGTCAAGACTAAACCCAGGCCGAGCAGCACGATAAAGAGATAAGGTAGCAAACTGGATACGAGAAAATGCCGACGCCGTAGTGCAACGCGATGATAAAAAATAATCGCCATGGCGTTTTCTAAAATGGAAAATGCCATGGAGGCGAAAAATAAAAGCACCAGCACTAAAATGCCGCTGGCGCTATCGCGATGCGCCAATAAATTTCGTGCTTGCTCGACTATCAGCGGTGCCTCGCCCGGAATCGCCAGCGCGAGATAGGTTTCAACCGTGGATAAGAGTTGCCCGGGATCAAAAAAATGCGACAGCAATAACAGCAGTACGGTGAACAAAGGCACCATGGACAGCAAGGTGTAATAGGCCACCGCGCCGGACAGCAAAAAGCCTTGATTGGCGCGAAACCCTTTTAACACCTGCCATACAAAGCGCCCGGGATGGTGCGTAATGTAGGCGAGCGCTATCCCTTTACCGAATAGTAACCGTAGAATTTTTTGTTTCACTGAATCTTAAAAGCCTGCATGTCTTACGCGCGAACAAGTATCCTTTCAGTTATTGCAGCCGTAATACACTGCGGTGTCCGTGGCATATAAACCCGCCCCCAATTCGCTCAGACGATGAATACACTCGGCGTGCTTGAAATCGATATCGGTGTTCCGCTCGCATCCAATAATAAATAACTTGCTAAGATCGAAACCTTCATCCTCTAAGTGTTGCACGCTTTCTTGGGCGAGGTGGGCGGCGGCATAACTTGCGATAAAAGAATTATTGGTGGACATGGGTCTTCCTTTCTGCACAATAATGAGGGCACGATTAATCGTGTCAGCTCTATAGAATAGACTGTATGCGAGAAAATAATGGTTGAATGGTTAGGCGTGCTGGTTTTCATTGCGCTAGGGGCCTATGCGTTGGACGCTCACCGGGTGCGCGATCTGGCTTTACGTGCCGCAAAACGTTTTTGCGAACAACAAGACCTGCAACTCCTGGATGAGACGGTCGCGGCGAGCGCGCTGAGCTTACGCCGCAATGCCCGGGGCCAACTTGTCATCGCGCGTTTGTATCGCTTTGAGTTTAGCGATACGGGCGATAATCGCTTGGTAGGGACCTTACTCATGTTGGGAAAACAGACTGGCCCTATGCATCTGCCTCAATACCAAAATGCGGTTTGAAGCCTTGAGCGCTGGTCCTAGCACTCGGCTATTGTGATCATCATGTCTCGTTGGTTGATTTATATTTTGCAATGCGCCGATGGCAGTCTCTATACCGGCATGACCAATAACTTAAGCGCGCGTCTGAGTGCGCACAATGCCGGACGCGGTGCCAAATACGTGCGTGGTCGGCTACCGGTGGCATTGGTATACAGCGAAAGCGCGGCCGACAGGTCGGCTGCGGCGAAGCGCGAATACGAAATCAAACGTCTGGACGTCAGCGCCAAGCGGCAACTGATAGCTAACGCAGGCGAGACTGCGCCCATCAAAAAAATTGGGATTAAAACTGCTGCGCCCGCGAACAATGGCAAATAAAACCCAGCGCACTCGGCAAAAGCCGGTCCATAGAAATCCTTCACCCCCTAGACCCACCCCGCCTTTACCGAAATCGCCTATTTTCCCCACTAAGCCATCGCGCGGCGGCGCTCCTTTTTGATTCCGATTTTCGCGTATGCACTGTTGTGGATCGCGTCAGTCTTAGAACACCGCGCCGAGTTCTTGTTTTTTCATCGGGGTATAAAATCTGCATAACTCCGCTCGACGCCGGTCTAGCAGTCGGAATGCCTAGGGGCGTGGATGCTACATCGCGCTCGATTACGCGCGCACTAGGAGTGCCTGCAAGACCCTCATGGTGTCACCGCCGCGACCCGGTCGCAGCGTATAACGCCTTCCGTCACACGCTGGCCGACGTTGAAATAATCCGATACCACGGATTCGCCATAGCTCAAGGTCGTAAATCCGCTACACCCTTGCGCGCCCGCGATCTCCTCGGCGCGGCGTTGAAAGTAAAGACGCGCTTCACCTTGGCCGCTGCTTTTCAGCTTGCCTTGCTTCACCGTCAAGCGATAGGTGTCTTTCCCTATCAAGCGGTCTTCCACTTCCCAGATAAAACCGTCTTTGGCGTAGTACACCACGATGGCACCTATCACCACTTGCTTTACCGTCAAAGCGCTACCTATGCCCAACTCCGACTTGACGTCGGAGACCGAGGGCAAAGAGGTGCTGCATGCGCTTAAAGCCAAAATCAAAACCAGGCTGCCGGCAGCTACGGGTTTCATGCGCGCGCTCTGACCGAGCGGTTCTCCATCATTTCTTGAATCAGCGGTGTGCATATCACCGCCAAGGCCAAGCGCATTTTGCCGCCGGGAACGACCATGGTGTTAGGTCGCGACATAAAACTTCCATCAATGCGTTGCAACAAATCGGGAAAATCGAATTTGTGCGGATCGCGAAAATGGATCACCACGATGCTCTCATCCGAGGTGGGGATATCGCGTGCGACAAAGGGGTTAGAGGTATCAACCAGCGGCATGCGCTGAAAGTTGATATCGGTGAGCGCGAATTGCGGCACAATGAAATGCGTGTAGTCGCGCATGCGCCGCAAAATCGTGGCCGATACTTCTTCGGCTGTGCAGCCGTCTCGGCTACAGTCTCTATGGATTTTCTGTATCCATTCCAGATTGACGGCGGGTGCCACGCCTATCAGCAAGTCGACGTGTTGCGCCGCGTTCACACCTTTGCCGCCTTTGCCGCGCCGCTCGGAGCCTTGCGGCAAATGGGCGGGATTGACTTTACGCCGGGTCCAACTATGCGCCGCGGCACCGCCATGCATGCCCTCATAAAACAACAAATCAGAGCCTTTGGGGATTTTTTCCCAGGGGGTAAAACTGCCTATGGGAAGCCCAAAACGGGCGGCGTCGTCGGCGTCTTTCACGTAATGCCGCATTTCGCCGGTGCCGGTTTTGCCATACTGGGCGAACAGATTTTCCAGCTTATCGAACAAATTGGCTTCCGGTCCGAAATGACTAATCGGCTGTCCCGCGCGCGCGGAGTCGAGAATACGTTGTTGCATTTCCGCTTGCTCGTAGCGATAAAAACTCTCGCCTTTGATGATTTGGGGCTTGATTTCTTGGCGCCGGAAAATATCGCTGAAGGCATGACGAACGGTAGTGGTGCCCGACCCTGCGGAGCCGGTAACGGCGACTATAGGATGCTTGCTAGACATGCGTGTTTATCCCCCAAGAGTTGCGCACAGGATAGGCTGCCCGGTATTGATTATCAAGATGATCGATTATCAACGCGCCCGCGAGCCAGGATTAATCACGAAAATATAATTTCAAGGCCAAAATGAGTAAAGCTAAAGTCAAGGTCACGCTATTCGCCAAAATCACCGGCACAGAACCGATCAGAATGCCATATGCAATCCATAAGGCGACGCCGATGCTGAATAAAATAAACATGCCCAAGGAAATGTCATGGGCCTGCTTAGAGCGCCAAATTTTTAGAACTTGCGGGACGAAGGCGAGCGTGGTTAACACCCCCGCGACGAAACCCAATAAGCCAGTGCCTTGCATGGTTATGTTTTTCCAGAGTAGCGCAGGCGCAGTATAACGGATGCGCCTGGGGACACGCCCGGAGTGGCGTACGTGAAGGCGCTTCAAGTTCGCCGGGGAGTTGCCGTTAGCAGACTATAAGTAGTGGGAGAACCCGTATGCGACTTTATCTAAGCAGCTTGATTTTCATCGCCAGCTTCATAAGCAATAGCGCGTATAGCGCGCCGACTGCATCCTCCACCCCCGGATCGACCGAGGAAAATTACACCCCTTTATTTTTGATGTATTCCGGCGAGCCTTCGCCGGCGCGGCTGCAAGGTTTGCGGCAGTTTTTAAAATCCAATAACGCCAGCAACGAAGTCTATCAAGACACCCTGGACACCGTGGTCTACAAGTTGAAAAATTTCAAGGCCGGCTTTGCTTATCCGGTGTATTTTTCCGAAACGGCTACCGCCGGCAACGCCTGCGTGGTGGCGGATGGGCGCAGTAGCGCACCGCGTGCCATTTCAGCCATGACCTCGCCGCGTTTATTGCGCGAGGTGCTGGCGAATCAAGCGCCGGCATTGGATGAGGCAGCGGTACACGACAGTGTATTCCAGCACGAATTATTCCATTGCTACGATTTGATGCGGCAATCGCAAGTCGAGATCGGCACTCAGATTACGCGGGATGGCGCGAATTATTTTGCCTATTGGAGCGAGACCGGCGCCGATGCCTACGCCGCCTTGAATGCCATCCGCAATGGCGGCAATAAACAATTGCTGCGCCAGATACGCGATTTTCGTACCCTGAATTTATTAAACGGCGACAGCGCCCACTACACCGCGCGCACCTTGGATTACATCTTGTGGAATTTTGACCATGCGCGATTGAGCAGCTTGAACGCGCGGCAGTTATTGCAGCTGGCTTATGCGGTACGCGCCCAAACCGCTTACACACCCGCCGAATTCCACGCGGTGGAGGCAGCCGCCAATGCATTTGAAAAGCAGTTTGCCGCGGCTACGGGGGATGATGCTCATCCCAGTTCGGGTTGGGTGCAGGATTTGATTTATTCCGAACCCGATCCGGAATATTTTTCACAGTTGATTTTGCAAGTGCGGCATTCGCTCTACAACTTGGGCGGCGATATTTCCCCGAATAATCGCGCCTTTTATCCCGTGTTAAAGAAGTTCTACTTACCCGTGCAGTTTCGCACCGCCCAAGCGGATTAGATTTCCTTCGCTTGCTCCTTCGCGCCATTCTCACTAGCATGGCGCGATGCGGTTTCTCTTAATATGCTTTTTGAACTTCGCCTTGTCGGCACCCGCGCCGGCGGCCGAAATCCTGCGCGATGGCCTGCGCTTGTCGCTTTCCGCCCGCACGCCCAGTCAGTTGCGAGCGTTCTATAGCGCGCGCGGCATGCCGGAGAACGCGGTGCAAGAAATCGCGCGCAGCTGCTTTATCACCGCCGGCGTGCACAACAGCAGAAACGAGACCGTGTGGCTGGAATTGCAACAATGGCGGTTTGTCACGGCGAACGGTGCCGAGCTGACCCGCATCACCCCCAAGGAATGGCGCGCTCGGTGGACGCGCTTAAATGTACCGCGCGCGGCTCAGTCCACCTTTGGCTGGACGCAATTGCCAGAAGTCCGTGATTTGCAGCCGGACGAAAGTGTAGGCGGCAATATCCCCTTGCTGCCGAGCACGGAGGAATTCACTTTGATCGCACGCTTTGCCTTGGGCGAGCAAAAAGATCGCGTGCTGGAAATCCGCGTGCCGCAGTTGCGCTGCGCCACCGAGGATACAGCGCCTTGACACGCGTGCTGCAGCGCTGGCTAAGCTTGAGTTTCCTGTTGTGGACTTGTGGCTTGGCACATGCGGCCGCGACGGCAGCCCCACCTGCCGGCTTGCTGGTCTTAGATGGACGGCCGGCGCCAGTCTTAAAATTAGCCGATATGGATGGCAAATCGCTGACGTTGAGCCAGCTCAAGGGTCATTGGGTGATGGTGCATTTTTGGGCTAGCTGGTGCGGCCCTTGCCGCCGCGAAATGCCGACCTTGGCGCAATTAATCCGCAAGCCGCCGCTCTCGAATTTGAAAGTCGTGTTAGTCAACACCTCCGAAACCGACGACGAGGTGTTTAGTTTTTTAGCCAGCGTCGCGCCTGAGTTGAATACCCTCATGGACAGAGACGGCGCCGTCACCGAGGCCTGGCAACCGCGCGGCTTGCCCTCGACTTTTTTCGTCGATCCGCAAGGGAGGTTGCGTTATTTAGCGCTGGGTGGGCGAGACTGGACGGCGCCGGCGTTTCAGGATTTCTTGCGCCAATTGCCACGCTGAACACACTTGGTTTGCGCCTAGAGATCAATCCGGGTAGGCTAGCCGCTGTCTCTATCGCAGTCCATATCCCATGTTAAAACCTGATCTTCCTAGCCTTCACGGGGCAACCCCGGCTTGTTGTAACTCGGTATCTTCTCAAGTTCCTGCCGCGCGTCGCATATTGTTAGTCAATCCCTATGAGTTGGGGCGGCAACCCTTCGCTTTGGCGGAGATGAGTGCCTGGCTTAAACGAGTAGGCTTGGATGTCGCTTGTGTGGATTTGAGCTTACAAAAACTCGATCCCGCAAATCTAGGCCAGGCGCGCGTGGTCTTGATTTACTTGGGCATGCACACCGCAACCCGCATCGCCTTGGCGGCGTTGCCACGCATACGGCAAATGGCGTCGCAAGCCGCGCTGGGTGCTTTCGGTTTGTATGCCCCCATGAATGAACAGCGTTTGCGTGAGTTAGGTGTGAGCGCTATTTTTGGTGGCGAATCAGAGCCGGATATCGTGAATTGGATAGCCAGCCTCGATGCCGATGCGAGCGCGATCGCGGTAAGCCAGCCGACGCGGATTGCGCATCGGAAAATTGACTTCCTCACGCCGGATCGTAGCGGCTTGCCTCAGCTGGATCGCTACGCACATTTGATTTTGCCCGATGGCAGCCGGCGCATCGCCGGCTTTGTCGACAGCACCCGCGGCTGCAAACACTTATGCCGGCATTGTCCTGTCGTCCCTATTTACGAAGGAAAATTTCGCGTGGTACCGCAAGCCGTGGTCATGGCGGATATTGCGCAACAAATTGCGGCGGGCGCGCAGCATATTTCTTTCGGCGACCACGATTTTTTCAACGGCCCTACACATGCCTTGAATGTCGTGCGGGCTTTACACGCGGCCTATCCCCACATCCCTTACGATGCCCCCATTAAAATTCAACACCTGGTTGAGCAGGCAGCTCTATTGCCGGAACTGGCACGCACAGGCTGCCTATTTTTAGGTACCGCGTGTGAATTGGTGTGCCATCCAA
>CAZKHT010000022.1:0-19581 GCA_964552595.1 uncultured Burkholderiales bacterium | reverse complement strand
GCATGAACGCATTGAATAATCATCTTTTGAAATGGCATCGTGGCATCGACACGCGTTGATTCTCCTCCCGCCGGCACGCATATCGCGATAGACCACGTCAGCAAGGTTTTTAAAACCGGCAGCCGCGACATCATCGCGCTGCAAGATATCACTCTGAATATTCCGCACGGTGAGTTTGTGTGTTTGCTCGGTCCTTCCGGCTGCGGCAAATCGACTTTGTTAAACGCGGTAGCCGGGTTTGCGCTGCCCACCAGCGGTGAGGTGCGGGTAAATGGCATGGCCGTGCACGCGCCCGGGCCGGACTTGGCCATGGTCTTTCAAGAGTACGCGCTCTTCCCTTGGATGACGGTGGAAAAAAATATCGCCTTCGGACTCGAAATTAAAAAACTGCCGCGCGCCCAGATCAAAGAAAAAGTTTCCGCTTTATTGCAGATGCTCAAGCTACAAGAATTCGGTGACCGTTATCCTAAGGATTTATCCGGCGGCATGCGCCAACGTGTCGCCATCGCGCGAGTCTTGGCGCTGGATTCTCCGGTGATGCTGATGGACGAACCTTTTGGCGCGCTCGATGCCTTGACCCGGCGCAATCTGCAGGACGAATTGCTACGGCTTTGGACGGAACTCAAAAAGACTATTATTTTTGTAACCCACAGCATAGAAGAATCCATTTATCTGGCCGACCGCATCGTCGTTATGACTTACCGGCCCGGCCAGATCAAGCAAGACGTGCCCGTGAATTTGTCGCGCCCGCGCGATACCAGCGCGGCGGAATTCAATGCGCTGAAAAAAGAATTGTCGGCGCTGGTAATGGAAGAGCAGCAGCGGCATCAGCAGGCGGAGATCGCCGCTACTCCCTGAGGTTCAAGTAAGCGCGGCATGCCCACGCAAAAAAATCCTGGCCTTGCCCCGCCTTTTCCCGTATGATGCGCGGCGTTGTGTTGCAGCAGTGATGGTTTGCCATCTTGGCGAACATGTTCCCGGGACTGTAGTCACAGCCCCATCGTCCCCGACCTTCTCTATATCGCCGTTTCGCGTGAGACAGCTTTTGTCTTAACGATGTCTAGGCAACCCGGTTGGCGCCGATGTTTCGCGCGCCGCTAAAGCCACCATGGATATGCGCCGCATTTGTCCGGACTCGTCATGAGACGAGCCCTAAACTATCGGCTTGCCTACGCCTGCCGATTCTAGAGGATTTACTATGAGTTTTGCTGATTTGGGTTTGAACCCTGGAATTCTGAAAGCCGTTCAAGAGAGCGGTTATACTGAGCCGACCGCCGTGCAGACCGCGTCTATCCCGGCTGCCTTGGCCGGCCATGATTTATTGGTGTCTTCGCATACCGGCAGCGGCAAGACCGCCGCCTTTTTGTTGCCCGCCTTAGAGCGCTTAAATACACCTGCTGCCCGCCCGGGCAAAGGCCCGCGCATTTTAGTATTAACGCCTACGCGCGAACTGGCTTTGCAAGTGGAAAAAGCCGCCATGACTTATGGCCGTCAGCGCCGTGTGCGCACTGCTTGCTTAGTCGGCGGCGCGCCTTATGCTTTGCAATTGCGCAAGCTGCGCGAGCCGGTGGATATCATCGTCGCCACCCCCGGTCGTTTAATGGACCACATGGAAGGCGGCCGCGTGGATTTTTCGCGCTTGGAAGTCTTGGTGCTGGACGAAGCCGATCGCATGTTGGACATGGGCTTTATCGATGATATCCAAGCGATTGTTGCGCGCACACCCGAGACCCGTCAGACCTTATTGTTCTCCGCGACCTTAGATGGCGTGGTGGGCAGCCTCGCCCGCAAACTCACGCGCAATCCGCAGCGCATTGAAGTTGCCACACCGGTGCAACGTGAAGCGCGCATTGATCAGCGTTTATTGTTCGCCGATAATTTCAGCCACAAAAATAAATTGCTGGACTCTTTATTGCGCGACACCGAATTGCAACAAGCTTTGATTTTCACCGCGACTAAACGCGGCGCCGACGAATTGGCCGAGAGCTTATTCGAACAAGGTTTCGCGGTCGATGCTTTGCACGGCGATATGCAGCAAAGTAAACGCACCCGCACTTTGCAACGTCTGCGTGATGGCCGCACTCGTGTATTGGTCGCCACCGACGTCGCCGCGCGCGGCATAGACGTGGCCGGCATTACGCATGTGATTAATTTTGATTTGCCGCGCCAAGCGGAAGACTATGTGCACCGCATAGGCCGCACCGGCCGCGCGGGCCGTACCGGCTTCGCGGTGACTTTGGTGAACCACGCCGAAAAACATTTGGTGCGCAATATTGAGCGCTATACCGGGCAAACCTTGCGCGTCGATGTGATCGCCGGCTTAGAACCGACGGCGCGTGCCGAGAAGCCGCGCCCGCGCGTCTTTGATAAAAACAAAAAGCCGTTCGCCGGCCGTCCCAATGAGCGGTTTGATGGGGCGCGTAAAGCCAACTTTAATCCCAACGGGAATCGCCGCCCTAGCGACGGTGGTGGTTTTCGCAGCCGTCAACCGGCCAAGTAAAATCTGAGATTCATCGGCCTCACGGCCGATCTGCCTCGCGCGCGCAGCCCTGCGCGCGCGAAAGCGGTACACTGCATCTTGGTCAATAGCGCCAGGAGACGCAATGGGTCACCGCCTTTCAAAAATTTATACCCGCACGGGTGACGACGGCACTACCGGTCTCGGCGATGGTGCGCGCGTGGCTAAAGACAGCTTGCGCGTCGAGGCCATGGGCGCCGTCGATGAACTCAATGCACACTTAGGCCTGCTGCTGGCCGATGCCGCGCTGCCCGCCGCGATGCACGCGCCGCTGACACGAATACAGCATGAGTTATTCGAATTAGGCGGCGAGCTCTGCATCCCTGATTATGTGCGGCTTACCGCGGACATGGTGCAGCGCCTAGAGCAAGAGTTGGATACGCTGAATGCGCCGCTACCCGGGCTAAAGGAATTTATTTTGCCCGGGGGCTCCACGCCTACGGCGCAATGTCATGTGGCGCGCGCGGTATGCCGCCGCGCCGAGCGTTGCGTCGTAGCGCTCGCGGGCGAGGAAAAAATTTCCCCTATCGCCCTGCACTATCTCAATCGTTTATCGGATTTATTATTCGTGATGTGCCGCGCCATCAGCGCGGAATTGAATGTGCCCGATGTGTTGTGGAAACCTAAGGGGTGAGCGCAGTCATGTGCGGCCTTGTGGCGGTTTAAGGTTGCAGGTCGCCGAAGCTGGGCGGCCCCTGATTTTCTTTTAGGAAATTCGACAGGGCTTGCCACGCCGGCATTTTCAATAATTCGGGATGGTCTTGCGCGATCTTGGCCGCGGCATTATCCAAGGCCTTACTATTCGCCGCCGCGCCCGGCGCGCCAAAAGTATTTTCTGGCGAGGCCGCGTCGATTAAGCCGCGCAAGAAATCTAAGCTCGCTTGCGGTATGGCCGGTGCGCGCGCCGTGGCTGGTGGCGTGGGGAGCAAAACATCGCTCAAGGAAACCAATTGCGATTGCCGCGCGCCTACGCTGGAAGAATAATCTTGATTCGGATTAAATTTATCCGCTACGAGTTGCAAGAAAGAGGTGTGATCCAAGGGCCCGTCGAATACGCTGCCGGGTACCACTTGGGGTGAGACCACCAGTGCGGGCACGCGCGGGCCGGTAGATTTAAATTGATAGCCGCCGGCTTTTTGCGGTATCGCCAATGGCGGCACATGATCAAAGAATCCGCCGTGTTCATCGTAGGTAATAATCCACATGGTCTTGGCCCAGCGCGCCGGGTTGCTGATTAAGTCCTGATAAATTTCCGCGACCAGCAATTGGCCTTTGGCAATGCCCGAGGGCGGATGATCATCGTTGGGATGAGCGTGCGGACCGTCGGTGTATTCCGGCTCTAAAAAAATCACGCTGGGCATGGGATCGCTGCTCTGCCAGTGTTCGCGAAATTTATCATAGCGGCGAAAGCGGCCACGTCCTCCCAGATGCGACAAAGTTAAAGACGTCACAATCTCCGGCAACCAGCGCGGCATTAAGCTGAAGAAGGGTAAAAAATCGCCATACTGATAGGTGCACCAGCTCACCCCGTGTTCGGCCAGCCAGTCATAGACCAAATACTGATCAGGCAAAAACACCGGCGCATTATCGATGATGCTGCTCTCACCGCTCATGGCCATTAAACGATTCGCTTGAGTGCCGGTAGGCAAAGCCGCGAACCAGTGATCGCATACCGCGAAATTGCGCGCGAAAAAATCCCACACCGGTACCGCATCGGCTTGATAAAAACCCATAACGGCGGATGGATCGGCGGGCGGCGTTTTAGCTTGCATATAAGTGCTGACAAAGCCGCCCATGAAATCAGGCGAGCCCGGGAAAGGCGGCGTGCTGATTTGGGTGGCGATGGTGGCTTGTTCATGTGGCGGATCATCCAAGCGCTGCACGCTGGCGGGCAAGGGATGCGAGTAATAATGCTGATCCTGATAGGAATTGACGAAGCGTTTGCGCCAGGCCGGAGCGCTGCTTAAACCTGCTACCGGCATTTTATTCGGCGTGTCTTCCAAGCTGAGATAACCCAGCATGTGATCGAATGAACGATTTTCCAGCATGAGCATAACGATGGTTCGAATATCTTCCAGAGCCATATTTTCCCCGATGTCGTTTCCCGATTTCAGTCCAGGATGTACCCAACACCTATTGGGTACCAAGCGTGGTAAACGATTTCAGCATTACGGCGCTGTGTAGTCTGCTTAAATCAATTTTAGTTTTTGACAGCGTATTTGGCGTCGGGGAAACGCCACCGAAATTACCAGGTGGCGTTACGCCTAGGCGGATGGTCCCTATGCTACTCGGGCTCCCCAGCCTGGGCTTGAAGATTTTTACATCGCTTCGCGCTCAGGCGTCGCGGATATTTTGTGTATGGATAAATCGGCGCCATTGTATTCAGACTCTTGATCGAGTCGTATGCCGGCAACGAGTTTTAAACAGCCGTAAATCAAAAATCCGCCCACCACCGCGATCGTGATTCCCAGCGCCGTCCCTAAGAGTTGCGCGCTGAGGCTGACGCCCCCGAGTCCACCCAAAGTCAGGCTTCCGAAGATACCCGCGGCAACACCCCCCCAAGCGCCACACAATCCGTGTAGCGGCCATACGCCCAGCACGTCATCTATCTTCCATTTATTTTGGGTGAGCGTGAACATCCATACGAATAAGAAGCCGGCCACGCTGCCGGTGATGAGCGCCCCTAAGGGATGCATGACGTCGGAGCCGGCGCACACGGCCACTAAGCCGGCGAGCGGGCCATTGTGAACAAAGCCCGGATCATTTTTTCCGGCGATCAACGCCGCCAGTGTGCCGCCCGCCATCGCCATTAAGGAATTCACGGCAACCAAGCCGCTGATTTTGTCGATGGTCTGGGCTGACATGACGTTAAATCCGAACCAGCCGACTGTCAGTACCCAGGCGCCTAAAGCCAGGAAAGGTATGCTGGACGGCGGATGCGCGGCGATGGCGCCGTCTTTGCGATAGCGGCCGTGGCGCGCGCCTAATAGTAGCACCGCCATTAAACCTATCCATCCGCCCACGGCGTGCACGACCACCGAGCCAGCAAAATCATGAAATTCAGACCCGAGATGCGCGGCCATCCAAGCCTGGACACCGAAATTCTTATTCCAAGCGATGCCTTCGAATAAGGGGTATACCAAGGCGACGATTAATAAGGTGGCGATCAGTTGCGGATAAAACTTTGCGCGCTCGGCAATGCCGCCGGAAACGATCGCGGGAATGGCCGCCGCGAAGGTCAATAAGAAGAAAAATTTGACTAAGTCATAGCCATTTTTTTGCGCGAGGGTTTCCGCCCCCACCATGAAATGCGTGCCGTATGCCACACCATAACCGACAAAAAAATAGGCAATCGTAGAAACGCTGAAATCCACCAAAATCTTTACCAGGGCATTCACCTGATTTTTCTGGCGCACAGTGCCCAACTCCAAAAATGCGAAGCCGGCATGCATGGCCAATACCATAATAGCGCCCAGCAAAAGAAATAAGGTATCGCTGCCTACTTTTAAACTTTCCATGCTTCCTCCCGGATTATTTTTAACCGCGTTAATAAAGCAAACATCATTCCAAAAATATATTTTATTGTTATTCTTAATATTTTTCGTTTTTTGGTAATGCAAATTGAAAAAATATGCACATAGTTAGTGCGTACCATAGGATTATGAACATAAGTAGTGCACACGTGAATTTTTTTTAATTAAAGAAACGGTTAGGCGCGGGCGATAGAGAAGACTCATAGATTTTTTGAATGCGCTTGGCAAACATGACTTGGACAATAGTGCCCCGACCGTTTCGCCGCGAGCCAGATTCCGCAAGCCAGGACGCGCATGCGTCTCAGATCAAAACCGTCGCCAGTCCGCTCTCCGACCACGCTGCCCCCTTAGAAAGCAATGATGCAATTTTCATAGGCAGGCAAGCTGTCTTCGATGCCAATGAAAAAGTCAGCGCTTATCAATTATTGATCCGCAGCCATTTATTGGCCCCGCAAGCGCCGCCGCAAACAGTCGATCAAAACGCTCGTCTGGTGGTGGATATTTTGAATACCTTTGGCGTTGCCACCGCGGTGCGGGATCGCTTGGCCTTTGTCAGCTTCCCGCAAAATAGTTTAGCCAGCGATATCGTTGCTTTTCTGCCCAAGGACAATTTTGTCCTGGAATTCACGTCCGATTTTTTTATCAGCGAAGAAGGCAAAGCCCGCTGCCTGGAATTACGCGAGGCAGGCTATCAATTAGCCTGCAATTGCAAACTAGGCGACGCCTGCTTAGACCTGATCAGCGAATATGCGCACTACGTGATTTACGATTTAAGTCAGCAAAGCCTGCAAGACATGATTAAGCTGGATAGAGCGCTGCGACCGCAAGGCATAAAAAGGCTAATCCGCAATGTGAATTCCCATGCCGATTTCGTCGCTTGCAAAGCTTTCAAGCTGGATTTTTATCAGGGAAATTTTTTCGCTAAAACCGAGACCTTGGCTTCGCGACGCATGGACCCATCACGCGCGCGGGTAATGGATATTTTTAATTTGGTCATGAATAAAGCCGATGCCTCGGTGATAGAAGATGCCTTCAAGCATGATGTGGCGCTGTGCTATAGCCTGCTGTGCTATATCAATTCGGTCGGCATCGGCATGCGCTACAAAGTCTCTTCCATACGTAACGCGATTATGTTGCTGGGCTATGATTTTCTATGGCGATGGTTGTCTTTATTGGTCTATGCCGGCATTGATCTTTCGGCGGCGCAAAGGGTATTGCTACATACCGCCATTATTCGCGGGCGCTTGACCGAGCTCTTAGGGCAAATGAATTTACCCGAAAAAGACGCGAATCTTTTATTTATTGTCGGTAACTTTTCCCTACTCGATGCGCTATTAGGCATTCCCATGAGCGAGGCGACGGCGCGCCTGCACCTCCCGCCGGAAGCAAGCGCCGCCTTAATTCATCACGAAGGACGTTTAGCGCCGTATTTAGAGTTGGCCTTGGCGTTTGAAACCAATCAATCGGCGCAGGCTGAAAGTCTCTGCGCGAGTTTAGGGGTTTCCTTGAGCGCCGCCAGTCACGCACACCTCGCCGCAGTCGAGTGGGCGGGTTTAGTCGCAAAATAAAAACCACGCATGCAAAAACAAAAAGCCCGGCGAACCGGGCTTTTTGTTTTGCGAGAGTTCTTCTTATTCCGCAGGACGGATGTTTGAAGCTTGCTTGCCTTTAGGGCCAGTGGTTACATCGAAGCTAACCTTTTGGTTCTCTGCCAAGGTTTTAAAACCTTGTCCTTGAATCGCGGAAAAATGCGCGAACAGATCTTCGCCACCGCCATCGGGGGTGATGAAGCCAAAACCTTTAGAATCGTTGAACCATTTAACGGTACCAGTTGCCATGTCGAGAAAGTCCTATAAAAGTTAATTGAAGCGGGTCGAAAACCCATGTGCACGACTATCAAGACAGAGCGCCGGCGAGCTGAGGTACCAACGAGAAGGGGTTACAGCGACGAGCATTACACACCACTTGAAAATCCTGCGGGTTGCAAATTACCCCACTCATCGCCTTTATGCAAGCATTATTTTTTAGATAAACCTCATGCCCGTGACCGCTTAAAAACCTTGTCTGCGCGTGCGATGAATGAGCGCCATGCGCACGGCCAGCACCACTAAATCATACTCGGTGGCATAGCGGTGATAGCCTTCGGTATCCACGCCATGACAAATCGGGTTACCGGTTTTTTCGTCTTTGACAATTTTCGCGACTTTGCATTTGATAAATTTCACATTCGGATTGGCTTGCACTTTTTGATAGAAATCTTCGCATCTATCAATAAAGCGAATATCAGCTAGTGCGGCGCGACGCGCGGCATATTGCAAATTTCATTCGCCGGAGCCGGCACTTCCAGAATTTCGAAGTGCATGCTGGCCAAATCCGCCAATATATAAGTGGGCGCGGCACCGACGCCGCCTACGGTGCCGGGATTCACCAGCAGCGTGACCCCGCCGCGAATATTTTTGACGCTTTGCACTTCGGATTTATGGTCGTGGCCGCAGCACACCACATCCCAATCGCCGGTGGTGGCCATACCACGCGCGTAATGCGGGTAATGCACCATGAAGATTTTTTTCTCGTTCAACGTCAGATCGGCGTCCGGGCCGTGGTATTGCACCACGCTGGCCGGCTCGCAACTTAGTTTACCCAGGCTGTATAAATCGCCGGTGTTATTGCCATGCACCACGTGTACCGGCAAGCCGTGTTTTTGCAGCACGCGTAAAGTGGTGGGCGCGACGACATCGCCGCAATGTAAAACCGCTTCCGCGCCACGGGCTTTGGCGTCGGCGACGGCATAGTCGAGTAAGCGGCGATTATCGTGGCTATCGGAAACGATACAGATTTTCATAGCGGGGGGCTGAGCTAGCGGGTGATTAAAATAAATGCGGGAGAGCTTGGTTATTTTAACGCGTTCTGGCGGTGAAAAGTGTTTGGCCTTTCTTCTAGCGCTCTTCTCCTAGCGTGAGAGAGGGACTCGCGGTTATAGAGAGTGGGGTTTACGGCGCAGGCTACCCTCTCTCCTAGCTCTCTCCCGCGTGCGGGAGAGAGGGATTTAGGCTCGCTGCGCGAGTGACATTGATCTGGCTTAGGCGATTTGCGGCTTAGCGAAATAATAGCCTTGCGCCCAATCCACGCCGATATCGCATAAGACTTGCGCGGTTTGGGTGTCCTCCACGCATTCGGCGATGGTCAGTATATGAAATTTCTGCGCGGTATTGACCAGCGATTCGACCACTTGGCGTATCCGCCTGTCTTGGATGATACGCCCCACCATCCAGCCTTCGATTTTTATGAAATTGACCGGCAATTCCGCCAGATACAGGAACGACGAATAGCCGCTGCCGAAATCATCCAAGGCCAAACGGAAACCAAAATCGGTCAAAGGCTGCAAATGTTTTTTCAGCAATAAAATATCACCCATTTGCCGCTCGGTGATTTCAATCACTATGGGTTTTTCGGCGGTTTCCGCTAAACCGCAATCCATGCACCAATGCCGCGCTCCTTGCAGCAAGGCATTCACCGCCTCCGGATCGGCCAAGAATTGCGGCGACAAATTAATAAAATGGGCAATGGCTTCTTGTTTGCCTGCTGGCGTTTTTAGGCGCGCGGCGCAGCGTTCCATCGCATTCGTGGAAATGTTTCGATCAATCGCGGAAATCAAATGCAAGGCTTCTGCCGCCTGAATAAAATTGATCGCCGGAATCAGGCTATCGTCTTTCGCCCGTATACGCGCCAAAGCTTCATCCGCCACCGTGCGCCCGGTGCGCAAATCGACTATCGGCTGGTAAGCCGGGAGCAATCGCCCCTCATGCAGCGCGCTTTGCACTTGCGAGCCTTCCCAAATCACGCTGCCTTTACGGCTGGTTTCATTGCCCGCGCACAGCACCTTGTCCCGCCCCGTGTGCTTGGCTTCGTAGAGCAAGGCATCGGCTTGGGCCAACATGCTTTCGATGTCCGCGTGCTCCTGCCCATACAACGCAATGCCCATGCTGACCGTAACGGGCAATTCGCCCTGCGTCAAGACGATGGGTTTGGCTTTGACTTGTTTGCGCAGGCGCTCCGCCGCGATCATGGCGCCGCGCCTATCCATATTGTGAAAACACAAAATAAATTCTTCACCGCCCCAGCGCGCGATCCAGTCACCGCCGCGCAGATTGGCCGCCATGATATCGGCGACGTGCTTGAGCACTTGGTCGCCGATATGATGGCCATATTGGTCGTTGACTAATTTAAACCTATCCAAATCCGCAATAGCCAGGGCGAAATTACCACGGTCGCGGCGCGCCCGGCCCCATTCCGATTCCAGCCTGTCCTCTGCGGCGCGGCGATTGGCCAAGCCGGTAAGATGATCTTCTAGCGCTATCCGCGCGATTTCTTGCTGCGCTTGGCGGCGCTCGGTGATGTCGGTTTCAATCGCGACATAATGCGTGACCTCGCCCTCGTTATCGCGCACCGGCACGATGGATAATTCCAGCCAATAAGGGCGACCGCTCTTGTGATAATTCAAAATCTCCACCCTTATGGGTCGGAATTCGATCAAGGCTTGGTGTACCTGTTGCCGTGTCTCCGCGCTGGTGTCCGGCCCATGCAAAAAATGCGGTGTTCTTCCCATGGCTTCGGCTTCGCTATAGCCCGTGATGGTGCTGAAGGCGGGATTAATGTAGACAATTTCTTGCTGCGCATTGGTGATGACGATGGCTTGGGTAGACGCTTCTATTGCGGTCGAGAGCAAGCGGCGCTGCTGGGCATCGCTTTCGGTTTGGGTCACATTAACCGCGAACCCGTGCAGCAATTCGACGTCCTCATCGGAATCGATATAGCCAATTACATCCAAGGCGAGCGGGCGGCCATCGGCGTGCTTGGCTTTCACCGAAACCCGCTCGGTTTTTTCGCTAATGCGCGCGCCCGCGGTGAGCCGACCCATGGCTTGCTTACCGAATAGCACGGCCACGGGTTGCGCGATCAATTCCTCTCGGGTGTAGCCACAAAATTCAAGAAAGCTATCGTCGGCCTCCAGAATCAAGTTATCGTTAAGACGCAAGGTGAAGCGCCCCATGTGCGTGGCTTCAAGGAAATCCCGCTCATACCGCACCGCCAACATTTGCTCGTGGCTTTGTAAGGCGCCCAGTAATTCGGCAATGCTGCCGCCTACCAGCAAGCCCACTAATTCATTGGACTGGGAAAATACTTCGTGTAATTGCACCCGAGCACGAGCGGCTTCCCCTTTAGCCGCGAGCGCCACAGCCGACTCCGCCGCTTTAATAAATTGTTTATGCACCCGCCCCATGCGATTCCACGCCATACGTAAATCATCGCCCGGCAATTGCTTAACCAGACGCGGATCGGCCGCGGCATAGTCATGCCAGTAATCGGGAGCGGAAAGCGCGGAAACGGGAGACGTGTCGGGCGCGAGAACGCGATCAACGACTTGTTTCAGATAAAGCAAATGGTGCTGCAGCTCTATGAGTAGCGGTGGGAAAACCGTTTTAAATGTAGCTATGACACTGCTCCATCAATTTTGTGCCGCTACATCATATGCCGCGTGTGCGGGGGGAGCAAGACAGAGGACAGAGGACGGAAGAACGGGGGGCGGAAGATCGAGAACTGCGGAAGTTAGGCGCGGCGCCAGCTGGTGCCTTGGGGGCCATCTTCTAAGACGATGCCGGCGTCGCTGAGTTGTTGGCGTATGGCGTCGGCGCGAGCAAAGTCTTTGGCCTGACGCGCAGCTAGACGTTGTGCGATTAATTCTTCTATGGCGTGGGCGTCCATCTCGCTGCCGGGCGCGGCATTTTGCAGATATTGCGCGGGCTCGGCTTGGAGTAAACCCAACACTTGCGCTAAAGCCTTGAGTAAACCCGATAGAGCTTGCGACCGCGTTTTATTCACCTCCCTGGCCAACTCAAACAGCACAGAAATCGCCCCATGACTATCGAAGTCATCATCCAATGCCTGCTTAAATTTCGCGGCATACGCATCGCTCCAATCCAAGCTCACCGTTGCCGGCGGCACATCGCGCAAGCTCAGGTACAAACCATCCAGGGACTGCTTAGCGTCTTGCAGATGTTGGTCGGAGTAATTCAAGGGGCTGCGATATTGCGCGCGCAGAATGAAAAAGCGCACCGTCTCGGCGTCGAATTTTTTGAGGATTTCGCGTATGGTAAAAAAATTGCCCAAGGACTTGGACATTTTTTCATTGTCGACGCGCACGAAGCCGTTGTGCATCCAGTAGTTCACGAAAGGATGGGCGTGCGCGCCTTCGGATTGCGCGATCTCATTTTCATGATGCGGAAATTGCAAATCCTGGCCACCGCCATGCAAATCAAATTGCACACCCAAGTAAGCTTCGCTCATAACTGAACATTCTATGTGCCACCCGGGGCGACCCGGTCCCCAGGGCGATAGCCGCTGCGGCTCGCCCGGTTTGGCCGCTTTCCACAACACAAAATCCAGGGCGTCGCGCTTATTCGGATCGATGTCCACGCGCTCGCCGGCGCGCAAATCTTCTAGAGATTTTCCGGAAAGTTTTCCGTAGTCGGGAAAGTTACGCACCGCGTAATACACATCGCCATTCGGCGCCGGGTAAGCCAAATTTTTTTCGATCAAGGTTTGTATCATGGCCACCATGCCGGGCACAAATTGCGTCGCGCGTGGTTCATGCGTGGGTGGTAACACCCCCAAAGCCGCTTCGTCTTCATGCATATAGGTAATGAAGCGTTCGGTTAAGGCCTGGATCGCTTCGCCATTTTCGGCGGCGCGTTTGATGATTTTGTCGTCGATGTCGGTCACATTGCGCACATAGGTCACGCGATAACCACTGGCTTGCAACCAGCGATACACCATATCGAAGACCACCATCACCCGCGCATGGCCTAAGTGGCAATAGTCGTACACCGTCATGCCGCACACATACATGCGCACTTCACCCGGTGTGAGCGGCACGAAGCTTTGTTTCTCGCGCGCCAGCGAATTGTAAATCAGCATCGCGCTAATCGATTTCGCTGGCGAGCACGTGCTGCGTTAACCGATGCCGCGCCCGCTCCTGCCCCATCAAGCGAAAGAGCGCCGGCATTTCCGGACCGAAGACTTGTCCGGTAAGAGCGGCGCGCAGGGGCTGAAATAAATTCTTGCCGCTGGCGCCGCTGGCTTGCTTGACGCGATCGGTGAAGGCTTTGAAATCCATATCCGCTTGCAAGGCGTCGACCGCCGCGCGAAATATCCCCGGCGGCGTCGTTACCAGCACCGCACGCGCCGCGTGCGACACCGGCAATACATCCGCGTACACCGCTTCCGCCCACAATTTGGCGTCTTGTGGAAACACAATATTGGCGCGTATGGCTTGCGTGAATTCAGCGAGCGCGGCGTCTGGCACCCAAGGTTTTAACACCGCTTGCAACCAAGTCTGCAAAGTCGCGCCATCGATTTTTTGCACCGCTTGGGCTTGCCAGTAATCGAGTTGGCTGCGGTCGTAGCGCGCCGGTGCGCGGCCCAAATGGCTAGTCTCAAAAGCTGCGGATAAAGCCTCCAGGCTTAGCAACTCCGTTTCCACGAAGTGATGGCCCAAGCGCGCCAAATAATTATTCACCGCGATCGGAAAATAACCCAACTCGCGCAATTCCTGCACCGACAAGCTGCCACTGCGTTTGGAGAGCGGCGCCCCCTGGGCATCGACGATGAGCGAGATATGGCCATAAGTGGGAACGGGTAAATTCAGCGCCTGCAATAAAGCGATTTGCCGCGGTGTATTGGTGAGATGATCCTCGCCGCGCAGGACATGGGTCACACCCATCAGCGCATCGTCCACCGCATTCACGAAAAAGAAAGCGTAGCTCCCATCGGAACGGCGTACGATGAAATCGCCTATATCATCGGCCGGAAATTTCTGCGGGCCGCGCACCACATCGTCGAAACTCAGCACGCTGGCCTTGGGCATACGAAACCGCATCGTGGAACTCAGTCCGGCGGCTTGCTTGGCGGCGATTTCGTCCGGCTTCAAATGCGCGCATTTGCCGGAGTAGCGAGGCGGCTTGCCGGACGCGGCTTGCACCTTGCGCGAGACTTCCAATTCCACGGCCGTGCAAAAGCAGGGATAGACCTTATCTTGCGCCGCCAGTTGGGCCAGATAGCGCTCATATAAATCGACGCGCTGCGATTGGCGATAAGGGCCAGCAGGCCCGCCTACAGTCTCGCCTTCTTGCCACTCCAAGCCCAGCCAACGCAAATCGTCTTGCAGCGCGGCGATGTATTCTTCGCGGCTGCGTTCCGCATCGGTGTCTTCTATGCGCAACAAAAAAGTCCCTTGCTGTTTCTTCGCTAACAGCACATTGAATAGCGCGGTGCGCACATTGCCGAAGTGAATCAGGCCAGTCGGACTGGGAGCAAAACGGGTTTTAATAGAGGGCATGAATGGAAAAACAATTGTCGCGCGAGCGCGGTTGTTGTTAAAATCGATGGTTAGAACAAGGGCTTAATGGATGAAAGTATAACATAATGACCGTATCCCGGATTGTCTCCGCCCTCGCTGTTGCGGCCTTCTACGCCGTCCTCTCTTCTCCTCTCCACGCCGACGAAATCCAAGATATCCAAGCCCTCATCAAGCAAGGTAATCAGGCCTTGGCGCTGGAAAAAGTAAACGCATATCTGGTAAGCCGGCCCAAAGACGCGCAAGCGCGGTTTTTAAAAGGCGTGATACTCACCGAGCAAAACAAAACCGCCGAAGCGATCAAAGTCTTCACCGCCCTCACCGAGGATTATCCCGAGCTCCCCGAGCCTTACAATAATTTGGCGGTGCTGTATGCGCAGCAGCAGCAATACGACAAAGCGCGCCTGGCTTTGGAAACCGCTATTCAGACCCATCCCTCGTATGCCACGGCGCATGAAAATTTAGGCGATATATACGCCAAAATGGCCAGTCAAGCCTATGACCGCGCCTTGCAGTTAGATAAATCCAATGCTGCGGCGCAAACCAAATTGGCCTTAATCAAAGAAATCTTCCCGGTGAATAGCCGTATGCCTAGGGTGACGGCCAAGGCTTCCACCAGCAATGCCAAGCCCGCGCCTAGCGTAGTGGCCGCCTCGCCATTCACCACGCCCGCCCCGGCCGCGAAACCGGCTCCCGCGCCCACCGTGGTAGCCGCTGCCCCGGCCGCGCCTGCCGTGGTGCCTAAGCCAGACAAGATTACCGAAAAAACATCTGAAAAACCGCTTGAAAAACCAGTGGAAAAAGCCGATAAACCCAAGGCAGAAGCGGCCGACGAAATTGTCAATATGGTAAACGCATGGGCGCGGGCTTGGGCCAATAAAAACGTTGGCGGGTATTTAGGCCATTACGCGGCGGATTTTAAACCGGCTCGCGGCGAGTCGCGGGCGGACTGGGAGAAAACCCGCAAGGAAAGAATTAATGCGCCGAAGAAAATTCAAGTGAGCGTGAGTGGGATCAAAGTATTTATAAAGGACGAGCATCACGCGCATGTCACCTTTCGCCAACACTATGCGGCAGGGGCACTTAACACATCGACAACCAAGACCTTAGTCTTGGTTAAGAGCGGAGACACATGGTTGATACAGCAAGAACGCGTCGGCGGGTAAAGTCACCTACCCTTCGTCGCACGTCGAGACGAGGCGATACCGGCTTGAGTTTTATAGCGCGGCACAGAGGCAAAGTTTTAGTTGTGGTATCGGCCCTGGCGCTGTTGCCATTCAGCGAACCGCCGGCCACCGCCATGGGCAGTCGGCCCAGCGTGGCCAGCCTACCCTCGCGGCTTTTGTCTAGCAATCCAGAAACCTTGCTCGCGCAAAGTCTGCTCGATATTCAAAACAATCGTTTGGATCTTGCGCTCAAACAAATTGACGCCTTGCTGTCTATCGCGCCCCACTTTCGGCTGGCGCATCTGATTAAAGGCGATCTCCTCAGCGCCCGCGCGCGACCGCTGGAAACCATGGGCAGTGTTAGCGCGCCGGCGGGCCAGATTGCGGATTTGCGCGACGAAGCACGGGTGCGCCTACAACATTATTTGGAGCCAGCACCGCTGGATAAAGTCCCCGAGTATTTGTTGCAATTCGATCCTAAGCAGAGCCACGCCATCGTCGTGGACACCAACAAGTCTCGTTTGTATGTGTATAAAAACCACCAAGGCGAACCGCAATACGTTGCCGACTTTTACATCACCAGCGGCAAAAACGGCGCGGAAAAACTCAAGGAAGGCGATCAGCGCACGCCCCTGGGCGTATATTTCGTAATCAATAATTTGCCTAAGCAAAAGCTCTCGGACTTCTACGGCGCCGGCGCCTATCCTTTGGACTACCCCAATGCCTGGGACAAGCGCTTGGGCAAAAACGGCCATGGCATTTGGCTGCACGGCGTGCCGCGCGACACCTATAGCCGTCCTCCGCGCGCTAGCAATGGCTGCGTGGTCTTGGCGAATGAAGATTTAAAAGTGGTCGAGCCTTACCTAGACGTAGGCCACACCCCGGTCATCATCAGCAACGATATCGCTTGGATAGACAGACCGACTTGGAAAGCCCAGCGCGCGGATTTAGACCACGCAATCGAAAAATGGCGCCAGGATTGGGAAAGCCTCAACACCGAGCGCTATCTCAGCCATTACTCGGCGCAATTCGCCAATGGCAATCAGAATTATGCGGCCTGGGCGGCGCAAAAACGTGCGGTCAACGCCGGCAAAACCCGTGTCAATGTCACGCTGGAAAACGTCAGTATTTTCCGGTACCCGGGTAAAGAGAATTTAATGGTAGTCAGCTTTGACCAAAACTACCGCAGCAACAATCTCTCCAATCAAATGCGCAAACGTCAATACTGGCTACAAGACGGTAAAGACTGGAAAATCATCTACGAGGGCGCTGCCTAAACCAGGCGTAATCCCGGCTTACGCACTTGCCAATTAAGCTAGTGCGGACGATACATAGGAGAACCTCACATGAAATTCTAGATAGCCGCACTCACCCTACTTGTCTCAATGTCGGCGCAAGCCCAACCCCCGTACCCGCTGGTGGAAATGCAAACCACGGAAGGCAATATCGTGGTCGAGCTTTACCCGGATAAAGCGCCCAAAACCGTGGAGAATTTTCTGCACTATGTGAACACAGGATTTTACGACGGCACGATTTTTCATCGCGTGGTTAAAGATTTTGTGGTCCAAGGCGGCGGCTTCGATCAAGATTTGCAATGGCGGCAACCGGGCGATCCTATTCCTAACGAAGCCAAGAATGGTCTGACCAATGAGCCCGGCACTATCGCCATGGCGCACGCCCGCGACCCCAATTCCGCGACCTCGCAATTCTTTTTTAATCTCGAAAGCAATAAACATTTAAATTACTATCGGGATGATCCCGCCTATTATGGACATTGCGTATTCGGTAAAATCGTCAAAGGCCAGGATGTGGTGAAGAAAATCTCGGCGATTCAAACCGGCGCCGGCGGTACATTCACCGCCGACGTGCCGGTCAAGCCGGTGGTTATCTATAAAGTCGCGGTATTGCCGGAAGCGGCGGAAGCGGAGCCGATAAAACAAAAACCGAAACAAAAACCGAAAGGAAAGTCCCGTGGTAAAACTAAAAACGAATTACGGCGAAATCTCGCTGGAACTTGATGCAGCGAAGGCGCCCGCCACCGTGGAAAACTTTTTGCAGTATGTGCGGGATGGGTTTTTCGACAATACGATCTTCCACCGCGTGATCGATGGCTTCATGATCCAAGGCGGCGGCTTTGAGCCGGGTATGAATCAAAAGCCCACCCGCTCGCCGGTGAAAAACGAGGCCGATAACGGCCTTAAAAACGAAGCTTACACCGTGGCCATGGCGCGCACGCCCGATCCCAACTCCGCCACGGCGCAATTCTTCATTAATGTGTCGAACAACGATTTTCTCAACTACACCTCGCCCACGCCCCAGGGCTGGGGCTATTGCGTGTTCGGCAAAGTCGTTGCCGGCCAGGACGTGGTCGATAAAATCAAAAAAGTGCGCACCGGAATGCGCGCCGGCCATCAAGACGTACCCACCGAAGACATCGTGATCGAAAAAGCCGAGATCATCGAAAGCTAGATTTTTGCCTGGCCTGGTGGGCGCTAGCATGCATGCCTTATTCATTTCCGATTTGCATCTTTGCCCCACCCGACCGGCGATCAATACACTATTCGAAAAATTCTTAGGCGAAACGGCCGTCGCCGCCGACGCGCTGTATATACTCGGGGACTTATTCGAATACTGGGCCGGCGACGATGATTTGGGTGATCCCTTCCATCGCGGCATTACCCAGAATCTTAAAACCGTTGCCGATTCCGGCACTCGGCTCTTTCTTTTGCATGGCAATCGCGACTTCCTCATCGGCGAGCAATTCTCGCGCGACAGCGGCATAAGCTTATTGCCCGACCCCACTTTAATTGATTTATACGGAACGCCTACCTTGCTCATGCACGGCGATACCTTGTGCAGCGACGATGTGGACTATCAGCGGTTTCGCGCCGAGGTGCGCCAAGCCGGTTGGCAAGCCAATTTTTTGCAGACACCTTTAGCCGCGCGCAAAGCGCAAATCGAGGCCTTGCGCCAGCGTAGCCAAGCGGAAAAAGTGCTCAAGCCCACCGAGATTATGGACACCCACCCCGCTACCGTCGCGGAGGTCTTACGCCAATACGGCTATCCGCGCTTAATCCACGGCCACACCCATAGACCAGCACTACACCAGGAGAAAGTCGATGGCCGGCAGTGTGAACGCTGGGTCTTGCCGGACTGGTATGAAGTGGGCGGATATTTATACTGCGATGCCAGCGGCTGCAGCGCGCGCCCCGTACTGCCGTAAAGACGCCATAGGAAAATCGGCGGGTTACAATACGCGACTCGGTTTTTTAGGCGACTTCCATGATTTTAATTCTGACCCCGAATGTGGATCCGCAGGGCGCGCAATATCGCCAGCTGCTGGGCTTTTTGGACAAGCTGCCCAACATCCAATACCGTCTGCATCATGAACAAGGCGTGCAGCAACGCTTAACCGAAGTGTATTTAATCGGCGATACCGCGGCGCTGAGTTTGGACTACATGAAGAGCCTGCCCTGTGTCGAGCGCGTGGTGCGGGTTTCCGAAGAGTATCGGGTCCTCGGCCGGCATAAGGACGACAGCCGCAACAGCGGCTTCGACTATAAAGGCGTGACGTTTTCGCAAGAGCATTTACATGTGTTTGCCGGTTTATGCGCGGTCGACACCCCGCAACACGTGGAGCAGATGATGCGCGCCTTGCAAGCCCAAGGCCAGGTTTGCACGCGCATGGGCGCCTATAAGCCGCGCACCAGTCCTTACTCTTTTCAAGGGCACGGCAAGAATTGTTTGCCCTATGTGTTCGAGCTTGCGGGCAAGTACGGCATTAAAGTCATCGCCATGGAAATCACCCACGAATCGCATGTGGATGAAATCCGCCAAGCACTGCATGACACTGGAGACGCAACCGGAGTGATGCTACAAATCGGCACCCGCAATACACAAAACTTCGAGCTTTTAAAAATCGTCGGCCGGCAGCAAGAATTCCCGGTGCTG
>CAZKHT010000021.1:0-19689 GCA_964552595.1 uncultured Burkholderiales bacterium | reverse complement strand
GGGATGCCGAGTTGGGACGGTGGGTAGATGGGCGGCGGGTGTTTAAACGCCGATGAATTCGTCTCTATATGTAAGGCCGTGCAAGCGCGGCCAGTTTAAGGAAGTAAGATGGAAACGTTGGTCTGGGTATTACATGTGCTCGTCTCTTTTACGGTGATCGGCTTAGTTCTCCTGCAGCATGGCAAAGGCGCCGATATGGGCGCGGCTTTTGGTAGCGGCTCCTCGGGCAGTTTATTTGGCTCATCGGGCTCGGCGAATTTTTTAAGTAGGGCAACGGCGGTGGCGGTGAACGTGTTTTTTCTGACCAGCATGACGCTGACCTATTTTGCCTTGTCTAAAGAAAGTAAGCCTTTGGCTGCGAAGCCCCAGACGCCGGTTGCCCCGGTCACCGCGCCCGCATCTAAAGCGCCGGCTCCGTCTTTACCCGCCGGTTCCAAAGTCAAAGAAATACCGAATTAAGCGCGCAATATTTTTAGCCGACGTGGTGGAATTGGTAGACACGCCGTCTTGAGGGGGCGGTGGCGCAAGCCGTGCGAGTTCGAGTCTCGCCGTCGGCACCATAAACTTGCATTATGTAACAATAAGTCAAAATAATCGCATAAAGCACTGAATTTTAAAAGTAAAAACTCCTTTTTTGAGCTTGACACTAAGCTCGCCTCGCCACTAGACTGCATACTTAATAATAATTACTGACGCGCGCTGCCAGCGCAGGGCAACGCAAGTCCAGGGCTAAGCGCTATGCTTAGCGGAGAGTGGAGGAGGACCGTGGAAAATTATTTCCCCGTATTGTTATTCATCGTCGTCGCCCTCCTGATCGGCTTTATTGCGATGGGTGTGGGTTATTTCCTGGCCCCGCATAAGCCGGATAGCGAAAAACTGTCTTCATACGAATGCGGCTTCGAAGCTTTCGAAGACGCGCGTATGAAATTCGACGTTCGCTATTATCTCGTTGCTATTCTGTTTATTTTATTTGATCTCGAAATCGCTTTTCTTTTTCCCTGGGCGGTGGTCCTCAAAGAAATTGGGCTCTTCGGTTTTGTCGCCATGCTGATATTCCTGGGCATCTTAGTCGTAGGTTTCATCTATGAATGGATGAAAGGCGCTTTGGAATGGGAGTAAACCCGCGTGGGTATTGAAGGCATATTGGAAAAAGGCTTCGTCACCACGACCGTGGATTCCGTGGTCAATTGGACGCGTACCGGCTCGCTTTGGCCTATGACTTTTGGTCTTGCCTGCTGCGCGGTGGAAATGATGCAGGCCGGCGCCTCGCGATACGACTTGGATCGTTTCGGCATTGTCTTCCGGCCCAGCCCCAGGCAGTCGGACTTGATGATAGTCGCGGGTACCTTGTGCAATAAAATGGCGCCCGCGCTGCGCAAGGTCTACGACCAAATGGCGGAACCACGCTGGGTCTTGTCCATGGGTTCTTGCGCCAACGGCGGAGGCTATTACCATTACTCTTATTCCGTGGTGCGCGGCTGTGATCGCATCGTGCCGGTCGACGTTTATGTGCCGGGTTGCCCGCCGACTGCCGAAGCCTTGCTCTATGGTCTCGTGCAACTGCAAAACAAAATCAAGCGTACCAATACCATCGCGCGGTAATAAATAAACGTATGAATGCCAAGCTGGAAGCCATTTCCGCACGTCTCGAAATTTTGCTCGAAGGTCGCGAATATACGCTGACCGAACGCTTGCAAGAATTGACGTTGCTTATTCCGCGCGCCGACGCCTTGGCGGTGTTTGCGTTGTTGCGCGACGATTACAATTTAAATTTTGATCAGCTTATAGATATCTGCGGCGTGGATTATCAGAGTTATGGCGAGGGCGCCTGGACGGGCCGCCGTTTCGCCGCCGTTTATCATTTGCTCTCCATCAATAAAAACCAGCGCCTGCGCGTCAAGGTCTTTGCCGAGGACGACTTGTTTCCGGTGGTGGATTCGGTGTTAGCGCTTTGGCCGTCCGCCAATTGGTTCGAGCGCGAAGCCTTCGATCTCTTCGGTATTGTCTTCGAAGGCCATCCCGATTTGCGCCGCATCTTGACTGACTACGGATTTATTGGCCATCCCTTCCGTAAAGACTTTCCGCTTAGTGGCTATGTCGAAATGCGTTACGACCCGGATCAGCAACGCGTTATTTATCAGCCTGTCAGCATAGAAGAACGCGAAATCACGCCGCGCACCATACGTGAAGAAAACTTCCATGGCTGAAATTCATAACTACATGCTGAACTTTGGCCTCGGCCGGCCGCTGGCCTTCAAGAAAATCGGCGAAAGTACATTTCCCGTTATCCCCGCCAAAGCGGGCATCCAGCGCATCGTTGATACGTTGAGAATGTTTATTTCCTCGACCCCCGCCTTCGCGGGGGTGACGAACTTTTGCGAAGACTCCTTAACGTTGCGGGTTAAAGGAGCGCGATAAGCATGGCGGAGATCCGTAACTACACCCTTAACTTTGGTCCTCAACATCCCGCCGCGCATGGCGTATTGCGCTTGGTGTTGGAGCTGGACGGCGAGGTGGTGGAGCGTGCTGATCCGCATATCGGGCTCTTACATCGCGCGACCGAAAAGCTTGCCGAAAATAAAACGTTTATTCAGTCTGTACCCTATATGGATAGGTTGGATTACGTCTCCATGATGTGCAATGAGCACGCTTATGTGATGGCGATAGAGAAGCTCTTGCAATTGGAAGTCCCGGAACGGGCGCAATACATCAGGGTGATGTTCGATGAAATCACCCGCGTCTTGAATCATTTGTTGTGGCTAGGCGCGCATGCCTTGGATATAGGCGCGATGACGGTATTTTTGTACGCCTTCCGAGAGCGCGAAGATTTGATGGATTGCTATGAAGCGGCCTCGGGTGCGCGGCTGCATGCGGCCTACTATCGTCCGGGCGGTGTTTATCGCGATTTGCCGGACCGCATGCCGCAATATCAAGCCAATAAATTGCGCAATGCGCGCGAGATTTCGCGCATGAACGAAAATCGCCAAGGCTCGCTCTTGGATTTTATCGAAGATTTTACCCAGCGCTTTCCCGGCTACGTCGACGAGTACGAAACTCTGCTCACCGACAATCGCATTTGGAAGCAGCGCACCGTCGGCATAGGCGTGGTGACACCTGAACGGGCCAAGGCTTTAGGTTTTACCGGTCCCATGCTGCGCGGCTCGGGTGTCGCTTGGGATTTGCGCAAGAAACAGCCGTATGAAGTGTATGACCGCATGCAATTCGATATTCCCGTGGGCGTGAATGGCGATTGCTATGATCGTTACTTGGTGCGCATGGAAGAAATGCGCCAATCCAACGCCATTATTCGGCAGTGCATTAGCTGGTTGCGCGCCAACCCCGGTCCGGTGATGACGGCCAATCACAAAATCGCGCCGCCATCGCGCTTGGACATGAAAAGCAATATGGAAGAGTTGATACACCATTTCAAACTCTTTACCGAAGGCTTCCATGTACCGGCAGGGGAAGCCTATGCCGCGGTGGAACATCCCAAGGGCGAGTTCGGTATTTATTTAATTTCCGACGGTGCGAACAAACCCTATCGTTTAAAAATCCGCGCGCCGGGTTTCGCGCATTTAGCCGCGCTGGATGAAATGGCGCGTGGGCATATGATTTCCGATGTGGTCGCCATCATAGGCACCCAAGACATCGTGTTCGGGGAAATCGACAGATGAGTTTGAGCCCTGAATCTTTAAGCCATATTGATCGCGAAGTGGCGAAGTATCCGCCCGACCAAAAGCAATCGGCGGTAATGTCGGCGCTGCGTATTGCGCAGCAGGAAAAAGGCTGGTTATCGCGCGACATCATACAATTCGTCGCCGACTATTTAGAGATGCCGCGCATTGCCGCGTACGAGGTAGCGACTTTTTACAATATGTATCGTACCCAGGCTTTGGGTAAGCATACCTTAACCGTCTGCACCAATTTGCCCTGTCGATTGACTTGGCAGCACGACATTCCCGCCTATTTGCAACAAAAACTGGGTATCGCCTTCGGCGAGACTACCGAGGACGGCAAATTTACCTTACGTGAAGGTGAATGCATGGGCGCTTGCGGCGACGCCCCCTTATTGCTGGTGAATAATCACCGCATGTGCAGTTTTCTCACCCCGGAAAAAGTCGATGCTTTGATCGCGGAGTTGGAGCAAGCATGAGCGAGCGGGTGATTTTAAATACCTTGGATTTTCCCGAGCCGGGCACCATGGCCAATTACGAAAAAACCGGCGGCTATGTCGCGCTGAGAAAAATTTTGAGCGAAAAGATCACGCCGGAACAAATCATCGCCGAGGTGAAAGCCTCCGGTTTACGCGGGCGCGGCGGCGCGGGCTTCCCCACCGGTTTGAAATGGAGTTTTATTCCACGGCATTTTGATGGCGCGAAATATATCGTCTGCAATTCCGATGAAGGCGAGCCTGGCACCTACAAAGACCGCGACATTCTGCGCTACAACCCGCATAGCGTCATTGAGGGCATGTTGATCGCCGGCTATACCTTGAACGCGCAGACGGGCTACAACTATATCCACGGCGAGATTTGGCGCGAGTATGAGTTGTTTGAGCTCGCACTCATTGAGGCGCGGGCCGCGGGCTTGCTTGGGCAAAACATTTTAGGCAGTGACTTCAGTTTTGAGTTGTACGCGCATCATGGTTTTGGCGCCTATATTTGCGGCGAGGAAACCGCGCTTCTGGAATCCCTGGAAGGTAAAAAAGGCCAGCCGCGATTCAAGCCGCCTTTTCCAGCGAGCTTCGGTTTGTACGGCCGGCCCACGGTGATCAACAACACCGAGACCTTCGCCAATATTCCTTACATCGTGCGCAACGGCGGCAAAAAGTTCATGGAACTGGGCAAACCTAATAATGGCGGCACCAAATTATTTTCCGTGACCGGTCAGGTCAATAAGCCCGGCAATTATGAAGTGCCTTTGGGACTACCGTTTCCCGAGTTGCTGGAAATGGCGGGAGGCATGCGCGAAGGGCGTACTCTAAAAGCGGTAATCCCCGGCGGTTCATCGGTACCGCTTTTGCCCGCTGCGACCATGATGGATTGCACCATGGATTACGATGCCATCGCCAAAGCCGGTTCTATGCTGGGCGCGGGCTCGGTGATTTTAATCGACGACAGAATTTGCATGGTGCGCGCCTTGGAGCGCCTCTCTTATTTCTATTTCGAAGAATCCTGCGGGCAGTGCACACCCTGTCGCGAGGGTACGGGCTGGTTGTATCGCGTGGTGTCGCGCATAGAACACGGACTAGGCCGGCCTGAGGATTTGGACTTGCTGATAGACGTATCGAAAAACATCGGTGGCCGCACCATATGCGGCTTAGGTGATGCCGCCGCCACACCGGTGCAAAGTTTCATCAAACACTTCCGCCATGAATTCGAGTACCACATCGAACACGGCCGCTGCCTAGACGGGTGCCACTAAGATGCTGCATATCGAAATCGACGGCAAACAAATCGATGTCCATGAAGGGTCCACCGTCATGGATGCGGCGGATCATCTGGGCATATACATTCCGCGTTTTTGTTATCACAAAAAATTGTCCGTCGCCGCTAATTGCCGCATGTGTTTAGTCGATGTGGAAAAAGCCGGCAAGCCTTTGCCTGCCTGCGCCACGCCCGTCACCGATGGGATGAAAGTCGCCACTAAATCGGAGAAAGCCCTGCGCGCGCAAAAGGGCGTGATGGAATTTCTCCTGATCAACCATCCATTGGATTGCCCGATTTGCGATCAAGGCGGCGAATGCCAGTTGCAAGATCTCGCGGTAGGTTTCGGCGCCAGCAGCTCTCGCTACACCGAAGTGAAACGCGTCGTGATCAATAAAAATTTAGGCCCGCTCATCGCCACCGATATGACGCGCTGCATCCATTGCACACGCTGCGTGCGCTTCGGCGTGGAAATAGGCGGGGTGATGGAATTAGGCCAGGCCGCGCGCGGTGAGCATTCGGAAATCATGCCTTTTCTTTCGCAAACCGTGGACTCCGAGCTCTCCGGCAATATGATAGACCTGTGTCCGGTAGGCGCGCTGACTTCCAAACCATTCCGCTACACGGCCCGCACTTGGGAATTGGCGCGACGTGCCTCTATCAGTCCGCACGATGGCCTAGGAGCAAATATTTCAGTGCATACCATGCGCGAGCGGGTGATGCGGGTATTGCCGCGCGATAACGAAGCGGTGAACGAATGTTGGTTGGCCGATAGAGATCGTTTTTCTTACGAAGCCTTGAATAGTCCGCAACG
Source organism: uncultured Burkholderiales bacterium (assembly GCA_964552595.1). Classification (GTDB taxonomy): domain Bacteria; phylum Pseudomonadota; class Gammaproteobacteria; order Burkholderiales; family Thiobacteraceae; genus RBG-16-58-11. The sequence goes on along the minus strand of CAZKHT010000021.1, from coordinate 13,449 downwards.
TCTTACCGAGCCCATGATTAAGCAAGGCGGCCAATGGCAGACCGTCGATTGGCAAACTGCCCTGGAATACGTGGCCCATGGTTTAAGCGATATCAAAGCGGAGCACGGCGCCGCAGCCATAGGCGGCTTGGCAACGCCGCATAGCACGCTGGAAGAACTCTATTTACTGCAAGAACTCCTGCGCGATCTGGGCAGTGAAAATATTGATCATCGCTTACGCCAATCCGATTTCAGCGCCGACGCGCAAGCGTCCGGCACGCCCTGGCTAGGGCAGTCGATTGCGGAGTTTGCGCAATCCGATACTTTTTTGGTCATAGGCAGTAATCTGCGCAAAGATCATCCTTTGCTCGCGCATCGCATACGCCAAGCGGTGCGCCGTGGCGCGAAATTGAATGTGATCCATTTCACCGATGATGATTTGCTATGCCGGGTGGCGAATAAAAGCATAGTGGCCCCCAGCGGAATTGCCGCGACTTTGGCGCAATTACTCATAGCCGCCGGGAAAGAGAAGCAAACCGAAATTGGCGAAGACTACCGGCTCGCCCTCACCAAGTTTAAATCGCAGCCCAGCGACGCGGTGCTCGAGGCAATGGCGAAGAGTCTCGCCGGCGGCCAGCGTGTCAGCATCGTGTTAGGTAACTCGGCCCAACATCATCCACAATCGGCGAGCTTGCAAAGTCTGGCTTTAGAACTTGCAAGCGTCTTGAACGCGCGCATGGGTTTTCTGGGTGAAGCGGCGAATAGCGTAGGTGCCTACATCGCCGGCGCCTGGCCGCGCCATGCGGGATTGAACGCCGCGCAAATGTTCGCCGAGCCGCGACAAGCTTATGTCTTATTCAATGTCGAAGTCGAACGCGATAGCTATGATGCGCAACAGGCCTTGAATGCCATGATGCAAGCGAAAATGGTGGTGGCGCTGACATCGTTTAAACATCTGGCCATGGATTACGCCGATGTGATCTTGCCCATTGCCGCCTTCGCCGAGACCTCGGGCAGTTTTATTAATACCGAGGGCCGCTTGCAAGCCTTCAATGCCTCCGTTAAACCGCAGGCGAATGCCCGCCCGGGATGGAAAGTCTTGCGCGTGTTAGGCAATCTTCTAAATCTGCCTGGATATGAATACAACAGCGCGGAAGAAGTGCGCGCGGAATTATTGCCCGCAGGCGAGGCGTCGTTATCGACGCGCTTGAACAATGGATTAATTAAGCCCTTATTATCCGATCTGGAACTGCAAGCCGGCGCGATGGAACGCATAGGCGAGGTACCTATTTATGAAGCCGATGCCTTAGTGCGGCGTTCACCGTCCCTGCAAGCCACCGCCGATGCCCAGGCGCCGCGCGCCTGGATGAATCGCCAGGCTATGCTGAAATTAGGCGCGAGCGAGGGTCAAGCCATCGTTTTGAAACAAGGCGCAGGCCTTGCGCACTTGCCACTCGCGATAGACGACAAGCTGCCGGACAATTGCGTGCGTGTTGCCGGAGCCCATCCGCTGACGGCAAACTTAGGCGGTTTATTTGATCCCATTACAGTGGAGCGCGTCTGATGGATTTTTACGCCATCTTTCAGGATTGGCTAGGCGCTACATGGGGCGCTTACGTTTTTACCTTTGTTAAAACGCTACTGCTGATTTTATTAATTACCCTGCCTTTGATGTTGTGCGTGGCTTACCTGACGTTTGCCGAGCGCAAAGTCATCGGCTATATGCAGATTCGTTTAGGACCAAATCGCGTCGGACCTAAAGGTTGGTTGCAGCCCATCGCCGATGTACTGAAGCTGATGTTCAAAGAAATCATTATTCCCAGCGGCGCAAATAAATTTTTATTTTTGCTGGCGCCGGTCTTGGTCTTAATGCCGGCTCTGGCGGCCTGGGCGGTGATTCCTTTTACGCCGGAAATTGTTTTGGCGAATGTAGATGCTAGCTTGCTTTACATCATGGCGATTACTTCCATGGGCGTATACGGCGTGGTGATCGCCGGCTGGGCTTCGAATTCCAAATACGCCTTCCTCGGCAGCTTGCGTTCGGCGGCGCAAATCGTGTCTTACGAAATCGCCATGGGCTTCGCTTTGGTCGGCGTGCTGATGGCGGCGCAGAGCTTAAACCTGGTCGAAATCGTGCGCGCCCAAACCGGCGGTATTTTGCACTGGTATTTTCTGCCGCTGTTTCCCTTATTCATTGTCTACTTGATCGCCGGCGTGGCGGAAACCAATCGCGCGCCCTTTGACGTGGCGGAAGGCGAATCGGAAATCGTTGCCGGCTTTCATGTGGAATATTCCGGCATGGCCTTCGCGGTATTTTTCTTAGCCGAATACATCAACATGATTTTGGTTTCCACCCTGACTGCGGTGATGTTCCTGGGCGGTTGGATGTCCCCCTTTCCCGAACTGGTTCCAGACAGCGCGTTCTGGCGATTCGCCAAAGTTTGTTTCGTGTTGTTTTTATTCCTCTGGTTTCGCGCGACTTTTCCGCGCTATCGCTACGATCAAATCATGCGCTTGGGCTGGAAGGTTTTCATTCCGATTACCTTAATCTGGATAGTCGTGATCGGCGCGGTGATGCAGACCCGCTACGCGGCGTGGGTGCACTAAGATGCTGAGCCGGGTGAGAGATTTTTTCCATAGTTTCTTGTTGTTTGAAATGCTCAAAGGCATGGCCCTGACCGGCCGGCATTTATTCGCGCGCAAAATCACGGTGCAATTTCCCGACGAAAAAACCCCGATCTCGCCGCGCTTTCGCGGCTTGCACGCGTTGCGCCGCTATCCCAATGGCGAGGAGCGCTGCATCGCGTGCAAATTATGCGAAGCCGTCTGTCCTGCCTTGGCCATCACCATAGAATCCGAACAGCGCGAAGACGGCACGCGCCGCACCACGCGCTATGACATCGATTTGACCAAATGTATTTTCTGCGGGTTTTGCGAGGAGTCTTGTCCGGTGGACTCCATCGTCGAAACCCGCATCTTCGAATACCACGGGGAAAAACGCGGTGATTTGTACTACACCAAGCCTATGTTGCTCGCCATAGGCGATAAATACGAGGCCATGATTGCGGCCGATCGCCAGCAAGATGCGCCGTATCGATGAGATGCGCGGACGCACTGGCGCAACGTACGCAACGCAAAGCCAACGACATAAAAATAAACTATGACTTTTGAAACACTCGTTTTTTATCTCTTCGCTGCGATTTTATTGTTCGCGGCAGTGCGCGTGATCACCGCGCGTAATCCAGTGCATGCCGCGCTATTTTTAGTGCTGGCATTCTTTACCGCCGCCGGTTTGTGGCTCTTACTGGAAGCAGAGTTTCTCGCGATTACTTTGGTCTTGGTATATGTCGGCGCGGTGATGGTGTTATTTTTATTCGTGATCATGATGCTGGATATTAATTTAGATAAATTGCGCGAGGGCTTCTGGGATTATTTGCCCCTGGCCGGCGTGGTCGTGATTCTCATGATGGTGGAAATCGTAGTGGTGCTGGGGGGCAAATATTTCGGCTTGGCCGCGGTGGCGGCGCCTGCGCTGCACGGACCGGATTACAGCAACACCAAGGAGCTGGGCCGGCTTTTATACACCCAGTATGTCTATCCTTTCGAAATCGCTTCCGTGATTTTATTGGTGGCCATAGTCGCTGCGATTGCGTTGACCTTACGCCGCCGCAAAAATGCCAAGCATCAAGACCCGGCCCAGCAAGTCAAAGTACGGCGTAAAGATAGGGTGCGCTTGGTATCCATGGCCGCGGAAAAACGCGATAACGAAGCCGCCAGTCCGGACGGCAAGCCTGGATCGGCCGCATGATTTCGCTATCGCACTATCTCATTTTGGGCGGGATGTTATTCGCCTTAAGCGTCGCGGGTATTTTTCTGAATCGCAAAAATGTGATTATTTTGCTGATGGCGATAGAGCTCATGCTTTTAGCCGTGAATATGAATTTTGTCGCCTTCTCGCATTATCTGGGTGACACCGCGGGCCAAATTTTTGTGTTTTTTATATTGACCGTGGCGGCGGCGGAATCCGCCATAGGCTTGGCGATCTTGGTGGTGTTGTTTCGCAATCTGCGCACCATTAATGTCGACGATCTCGATCAGCTAAAAGGTTAAACAAAGATGCAGATCGATATGCAAGCGCTGTATTTAATCGTGCCTCTCGCACCCTTGGTCGGCGCGCTGGTGGTCGGGCTATTTGGTTGGTACATAGGCCGCACCTGGTCGCACCGCATCACGATTTTAGGCGTGGCCATTGCCTGTGCCGCGTCTATTTTGGTCTTGCGTGATGTGCAGCAGGGCAATGTCTTTAACGGCAATGTGTACACCTGGCTGAGCACGGGGGGCGTGTCTTTTCACATTGGCTTTTTGATCGACAAATTGTCCGCGATGATGATGCTGGTGGTGACTTTCGTCTCGCTCATGGTGCATATCTACACCATAGGCTATATGGCGGAGGACCCGGGATATCAGCGCTTTTTCAGTTATATCTCGCTGTTTACTTTTTCCATGCTGATGCTGGTGATGTCGAATAATTTCCTGCAATTATTCTTCGGCTGGGAAGCGGTAGGGCTGGTGTCTTATTTACTCATCGGGTTTTGGTATACCCGGCCCACCGCAATTTACGCCAATCTCAAAGCCTTTCTGGTGAATCGAGTCGGCGACTTTGGTTTCTTATTGGGCATAGGCTTGGTGCTGGCCTATGCCGGTAGTTTGGATTACGCCCAGGTCTTTTCCGGCGCAAACAACATCGCTGCCCAAACCATAGAATTAATTCCCGGCCAGCCGTGGTCACTGATGACGGTGATTTGTATTTTGTTATTCATAGGCGCCATGGGAAAGTCGGCTCAATTTCCCTTGCATGTATGGTTGCCCGATTCCATGGAAGGCCCCACCCCGATTTCCGCTTTGATCCACGCCGCGACCATGGTGACGGCTGGCATTTTTATGGTGGCGCGCATGTCGCCCTTATTCGAATTGTCGGACACCGCCTTGTCCGTGGTCATGGTGATAGGCGCGATCACGGCTTTATTCATGGGTTTGCTCGGCATCATACAAAACGACATCAAGCGCGTGGTGGCGTATTCCACATTATCGCAACTGGGCTATATGACGGTGGCGCTGGGTGCCTCGGCCTATTCCGTGGCCATGTTTCATTTGATGACCCACGCCTTCTTTAAGGCGCTGCTGTTTCTCGCGGCGGGGTCGGTCATCATAGGCATGCATCACGATCAAGACATACGCAATATGGGCGGCTTGCGCAAATATATGCCTATCACTTGGTTGACCGCTTTAGCGGGGTCTTTGGCCTTGATAGGCACGCCGTTCTTCTCGGGTTTTTATTCCAAGGACTCCATCATCGAAGCGGTGGCCGCTTCACATCTGCCCGGTTCCGGCTTCGCCTGGTTCGCGGTCACGACCGGCGTGTTTGTGACGGCGTTTTATTCCTTCCGTATGTACTTCTTGGTCTTCCATGGCAAGCCGCGTTTCACCGCGCATCACGCGAGCGAGCATGAACCAGCGGTAGACGCGGGGGCGCATGATGAGGCGGGGCATGGCCATGCTCCTCAGCCGCATGAGTCGCCTTGGGTAGTGACCTTGCCCCTTATCTTGTTGGCGATTCCTTCCATCTTCATAGGTTATTTCGCGGCTGGCCCGATACTCGCCGGCAATTGGTTTGGCAACGCCATCCAAGTCTTAAGCCAGCACGAAGCCATGCATCAATTGGCCGAGGAATTCCATGGTGCGTTTGGTATGGCGATACATGGTTTGCAGAGCCTACCGTTTTGGCTGGCCTTAGCGGGCGTTGTCACGGCTTATGTGTTTTATCTGCGGGCGCCGGGGATTCCCGAGCGAATCGCGCGCCGCTTCTCCTGGATTTATACGCTCTTGGATCACAAATATTACTTCGATGAATTCAACGACAAGGTTTTCGCGCGCGGGGCGCGGCGCATAGGCGGGGGGTTGTGGCAAACCGGCGATGTGCGGGTCATCGACGGCTGGCTGGTGAATGGATCGGCCAAAGTCATCGCCTGGTTCTCAGGCGCGCTGCGGCATTTGCAATCCGGTTTTATTTATCACTACGCCTTTGCCATGATCTTGGGCGTGTTTGCTTTAGTCACTTGGTTTGTGAAAGCCACATGAATCTTATAACGATAAAAATTTTGCGGCGCCATCATGCACGCAGGCTCAACCACGCTGACGACCTGGACGGCGCGTTATGATCTTAGGCCTGCCTTTACTCAGCTTAGCCATTTGGGCGCCTATCTTTTTTGGCGTGGCGGTCTTGCTTAGCGGCGACCGCAATCCGCAAGCGGCGCGCTGGCTGGCTTTCCTGGGTGCTTTGTTTAGTTTCCTGGTGACGCTGCCCTTGTATTTGCAGTTCGACCCTACGCTCGCGGGCATGCAGTTCAGTGAGAACCTGCCGTGGATCAGCCGCTTTAATATCCACTATCACTTAGGCGTCGACGGCATCTCGCTCTTATTCATTTTGCTCACCAGCTTCACCAATGTGTTAGTCGTGATCGCGGGCTGGAAAGTCATACAGAAAAACGTCGCGCAATATATGGCCGCGTTTTTAGTCATGGCCGGCTTAATGAATGGCGTGTTCGCGGCTTTGGATGCGATTTTGTTTTACGTGTTTTGGGAAGCCATGCTGATTCCCATGTTTATCGTGATTGGGGTGTGGGGGGGCGCGCGCCGGGTCTACGCCAGCATCAAATTTTTTCTGTATACCTTCTTGGGTTCGCTACTGATGTTGGTGGCCTTTATTTATCTTTATCTCAAAAGCGGTAGTTTCGAGATTTTGCAATTTCATCAATTGGCTTTGAGCCTGCCTGAGCAGGTATTTATTTTCTTCGCTTTCTTCACTGCCTTCGCGGTGAAAGTGCCGATGTGGCCAGTACACACTTGGTTGCCGGACGCGCACGTGGAAGCGCCCACCGGTGGCTCCGTGGTTTTGGCCGCGATTATGTTGAAGCTGGGCGCTTACGGTTTTTTGCGTTTCTCCTTGCCGATCGCGCCCGATGGCAGCCACGCCCTTAGCACCTTTATGATCACGCTGTCCTTGATCGCCGTCGTTTATATCGGCCTGGTTGCACTGGTGCAGACGGATATGAAAAAGCTCATCGCTTATTCCTCGATTTCGCACATGGGCTTCGTGACTTTAGGGTTTTTTATTTTCAACGCCATCGGGATGGAAGGCGCCCTGGTGCAAATGATTTCCCATGGCTTCGTCTCCGGCGCGATGTTTCTATGTGTAGGCGTCATGTATGACCGCATGCATAGCCGCGCCATCGCCGACTATGGGGGCGTCGCCAATACCATGCCTATGTTCGCGGCGTTTTTTGTGCTGTTCGCGATGGCGAATTCCGGCTTGCCCGCGACCAGTGGTTTCGTGGGCGAATTCATGGTGATCATGGGCAGTGTAAAAGTCAGCTTTTGGTATGCCGTGCTCGCCGCCTCAACTTTAATTTTTGGCGCCGCGTATACCTTGTGGATGATTAAGCGCGTGGTATTTGGCGCCGTGGGTAATCCGCAAGTGGCGCAGTTACAAGATCTCTCGCCGCGCGAATTTTTGATTTTAGGCATATTGGCACTGGCAGTCTTGGCCATGGGTATTTATCCCCAGCCCTTCACCGAAGTCATGCATGTATCGGTGAATAATTTGCTGACCCATGTCGCGCACAGCAAATGCGGCGCATGCGCATGGTAGAAATGAGGAAAGCATGAGTTTTACAGTCGCCGAACTGGTGCCGCTGCTGCCGGAAATTTTTGTTTTGTGCATGTTATGCACCATTCTCATTGTCGATTTATTTTTGCCCGACGATTTGCGCTTTTTAAGCTACGGGCTGACCTTGTTCACCCTAGCCGGCGCCGCGATGCTCACCGCCCGCGGATTTCACACTACTCGCCTCTATGCCTTAAGCAATTTATTCATCGGATATTCCTTATCCGATCCCCTGAAGCTTGCTCACTACGCCACGTTGCCCGTAGTTATTATCAAAAACCGTGGTTATATTCAATTGCGCGGCCTCTATCGCGGTGAATTTTTCGTGCTCTTGCTTTTCGCTATGTTGGGCATGATGGTGTTGATTTCGGGCAGCCATTTCCTGACGCTGTATCTGGGCTTAGAGTTGCTTTCCTTGAGCTTGTACGCCTTGGTGGCCTTGCAGCGCGAGTCTACGGTCGCCACCGAAGCGGCGATGAAATATTTCGTCCTCGGTGCCTTGGCCTCGGGCATGTTGTTGTATGGCATGTCATTGTTGTACGGCGTAACCGGCAGTTTGGAAATCGCCAAAGTGGCGGCCGCCTTGCCGCAACTCGATCACATGAACACCGTGCTGGTGTTCGGCCTGGTCTTCATCGTCGCCGGACTCGCGTTTAAATTAGGTGCCGCGCCTTTCCATATGTGGCTGCCCGATGTGTATCAGGGCGCGCCCACCGCCATTACCTTAATCGTGGGCTCGGCGCCGGAGTTGGCGGCCTTCGCTTTTCTGATGCGCCTACTCAGCGAAGGGCTGGGACCCTTGCTTGCGCACTGGCAGCCGATGTTGGCTTTGATGGCTTTGCTCTCGATCGCTATAGGCAATATCACTGCCATTGCCCAGACCAATATCAAACGCATGTTGGCTTACTCGACGATCTCGCATATGGGATTTTTGTTACTGGGATTTCTTGCCGGAAACGCGAATGGTTATAGCGCGGCGATGTTTTATGTCGTGGTATATGTACTCACGACCTTGGCCGGCTTCGGCATGATTATGTTGTTGTCGCGCGCCGGATTTGAAGCGGACCAAATCAGCGATTTTAAAGGCCTGAATCAACGCAGCCCTTGGGCCGCCTTTCTCATGCTGCTGGCCATGATTTCCTTGGCCGGCGTGCCACCCACAGTCGGCTTTTACGCCAAGCTTTCCGTTTTACAAGCCGCCTTGCAAGCCGGCTATTTATGGCTAGTGGTCAGCGCGGTGCTGCTATCAGTGGTAGGAGCCTTTTATTATTTGCGCATCGTGAAGTTGATGTATTTCGATGCGCCCACCGATGTAGAACCCATACGGGCTCACGCCGATATGCGGGTGCTGCTGAGCATCAATGCCTTGGCGATTTTGGCGCTGGGCATCTTGCCGCAATCCTTGATGGCCTTGTGTGTGAGTGCGATTCAACGCGTCATGTAGCGGTGTCCAAAGCGCTAGTTTCAATGCGCGACCAAGGTCGCCGATATGCCTTTTTCATTCATCTTTTGTAAGGCCGCTTCTGCCTCCGCCTTGGTTTTAAACGCAGGTAATTGCACCCGCGTTTCTGTCCGCGCTTCTATGCCTGCTTGTTTCAATCTCTCGACTAATTGCAAAGCGTTCTGGGTATTACTGAAGACGCCGAACTGCACCACGTAGCTCGTAGGTGTGGTGCTGGGTTTGGCGGGAGAGGCCGGGGTGGCGGGCGCAGCTGCCGGACTGGGCGCCGGCGTGTTCGCAGTCGTGGTTTTTGCTGGGGCGGGCTCGGCCTTGACGATCGCCTTTGCCGGCTCAACGCTGCTTTTCTTGGGCCCAGGTCCGGGGGGCGGTAAAGGTCGGGTGCTGACAGTCGGAGGCGGCGGCGGAGTCATGGCGGGCGCGGGCGTGGGCGCTGGATTCAGCGGCGCCGGTTCGGGTAATTCGGTTGCGGGTGGCGCAGGTTCTATAGGGGCAGGTTCCGGTCCACTGACGATGGGCGGCGGCGGTGGCGGCAAATTTCCGGCTGCGGGTTTGGTGACCACTTTGGCGGGCTTGTAGTAACTCAAGTAAGTCAGCAAGCCGACGGCGGCGAGCACTAAGATCACTGCCACAATTAAACGCCGTATCGCACGCTGTTTGATTTCTTGTTCATCCGCGACCGCTTCAGCCATATTCTCCCCCGTGCGTGGTTTGCGGCCGATATTAGCATTTTCCCTTAAGACTCAATAGCCTTCTTCCTCGCCGCAAGCGCGCCGCAGGCATGAAATCTTAGTCATCCGTTTATTTCAAAGTGTGAAGCGCGTATAGTTATAACTTTATGTTTATTCTGAACTAATGAATAGGGAGTGGGAGAAATGGCTGTAGAACGTACCTTGTCCATCATCAAACCGGACGCCGTGGGCAAGAATGTGATTGGGCAAATCTATTCACGTTTTGAAAGCAATGGTTTGAAGATTATCGCCGCCAAAATGAAGTGGTTATCACAAGCCGACGCCGAAGGTTTTTACGCCGTGCACAAGGGCAGGCCCTTCTTTAATGATTTAGTTTCTTTCATGACTTCAGGTCCTGTCATGATACAAGCGCTGGAAGGTGAAAACGCCATCGCCAAGAATCGCGAACTCATGGGGGCGACCGATCCTAAGAAAGCCAATCCCGGAACCATACGCGCCGATTTTGCTCAGAGCATAGACGCCAACGCAGTCCATGGTTCGGACGCGGCGGAGACGGCGCGCGTGGAGATCGCTTATTTTTTTCCTGAAATGGAAGTCTACTCCGGACGCTAAATGGTCAATTTGCTCGACTTCGATTTAGAGGGCTTGAACCGGTACTTCGCGGAGATCGGTGAAAAGCCGTTTCGCGCCACGCAAATGATGCGCTGGATGCATAAAGCGGGCGCGACTGAATTCGAGCAGATGAGTGATTTGGCTAAATCCTTGCGCGATAAGTTGGCGGATGTCGCGGAAATCCGCGCCCCGCAAATTCAAACCGAACACCGCTCGCAAGACGGCACGGTGAAGTGGCTGATAGCTACCGGTGCCGGCAATGCGGTGGAAACCGTGTTCATTCCCGAAGCCGAACGCGGCACGCTCTGTATTTCTTCCCAAGTGGGTTGCGCCTTGGCCTGCACCTTTTGCGCTACCGGCAGACAAGGTTTTAATCGCAATCTCTCGGTCGCGGAAATCATAGGACAGCTATGGTTAGCGAATAAAGCGCTAGGCAAGAGTGCGCAAGGCGAACGGCTGATCTCCAATGTCGTGATGATGGGCATGGGCGAACCGTTGACCAATTTTGATAACCTGGTCACGGCGCTAAAAATCATGCTGGACGATCATGCTTACGGCTTGTCACGGCGGCGCGTCACGGTGAGCACTTCCGGCGTCGTGCCGGCCATGGATAAACTACGCGAAGCTTGCCCGGTGGCGTTGGCGGTGTCCTTGCATGCGCCCACGGATGCCTTGCGCGACGTCTTGGTGCCCATCAATCAGAAATATCCTTTAGCAGAATTAATGGCGGCCTGCCGCCGCTATTTGGAAGTCGCGCCGCGTGATTTCGTGACTTTCGAATACGTGATGTTGGACGGCGTGAACGATAGCGTCGCGCAAGCGCGGGCCCTGATCAAGCTGACGCGCGAGGTCCCTTGCAAATTCAACTTGATTCCATTTAATCCTTTTCCGAATTCTGGGTATCAACGCTCGCGCCCCGAAGCCATACGACGCTTCCGCCAAGTGTTACAAGAAGCGGACTATGTCGTCACCACCCGCAAAACCCGCGGCGACGACATCGATGCGGCATGCGGCCAGCTGGCAGGTCAAGTGCGCGATAAAACCAAACGCACGCGCATGAAAGAAGAGGCCGCGACATGAAATATTTTCTGGGAATGATTTTGAGTTGGGCGATCTACACCAGCGTGTTTGCGGCGAGCGGGCTTCCCGGCATGCCGCCTGGCTATATGCCTTCTTCCGAGGGCGATGCCCAGGCCTATGAGCGCGCGAAAATCCACACCGAATTGGGCGCGCAATATTATGCCGCCGGACAAATGGGGGTGGCCCTGGAGGAATTTAATACCGCGCAAGCGGCCGAACGCCGCTACATTCCATCGCTGTATATGCTGGGCTTGGTATATATGGAATTAAAAGAGGACGCCAAGGCGGAAATGTATTTTCGCCGCGCCTTGGAACTCGACCCGGATAATTCCGAGGCGCGCAATAATTACGGCTGGTTCCTTTGTCAACGCGGTTATATCGATGACTCCATCAAACAATTTATGGCCGCCTTAAAAAATCCTTTGTACGAAACGCCGGATAAACCGTATGTGAACGCCGGCATTTGTTCGCTGAAACGCAAGGACGATAAAAACGCCGAGGAATATTTCCAAAAAGCGCTGCGCCTCAGCCCGGCGCAACCGCAGGCTTTGCTGGCTTTGGCCGACATTTATTATCGCCAAGAAAATTTGCCGGCAGCGCGCGCGCAATTACTGACTTATAACAAAAACCAAAATCCCAATCCGGAATCCCTGTGGCTAGGCGTGCGCATCGAACACAAGCTCGGCGATAAAAATGCCGAAGCCAGTTATGCCCAAATGCTGCGCCAACGTTTTCCGCTTTCGAAAGAAGCGCAGGCCCTCGCCGCCAACCGCTACGAATGAGTCAGGAAGCGCCGCCCTACGATGCGTCGGATCCCGGCGCGGAGAATCTGCCCAGCGTCGGCGAGCTCTTGATCGCCGCGCGCGAGCGCTGGAATTACAGCGCCGCCGATATGGCGCGGCAATTGCGCCTGGCCTTGCGCCAAGTAGAAGCCTTGGAGGCTAATCGTTTCGAAGCCCTACCGGGGAATACCTTTGTGCGTGGTTTCATACGCAATTACGCCAAGGCGGTGCAAGAAGATCCGGAAACCTTGCTCGAGGCCTACGAAAATATGCGTCCCCAGGGCGCTACGCCGCATGTTTCATCACAGCCCGAGCGGATTGAGTTTAATCAAAGGCCCACGCCAAAGTGGGTGTGGTATGCCGGGGTATTTGTTTTGCTCGCCTTGGCCCTGCCTTTAGGTATTTATTTTGCGCTGCACGATGAGGAAGCCGGCGGCAAAACCCATTTATCCCCGAGCTCCGCCGCCACCACTCAAACACTGCCTGCTCCGGAAATTCCGCTGGCGATTCCGCCGCAAGCAAAAGTTTCCACTCCTAGCGGCGCTTCGGCCGTTACCGCCACCGCGGACAGCACGCAATCGTCGCAGTCCCGTGTGGATTTGATGGCCACTATACCGGCGCCAGCGCAGGCGCCCGCAAGCGCGCCGTCCGCCTCCGCGGCGCCGGTGACGACAGGGCCGGCGACGCCGGGTCCAGGAACAGCGCCCAGCAAAACGTCGAACGGCGGCGCCCAGCTAAGCCTTAAGTTTGAAGGTGATGCCTGGGTGGAAGTGCGTGATCAAAACGGCAAGAAGATTTTTTCCCAGCTGAACCGGGCGGGGACGGAACAAAACCTGTCGGCCACTGGCCCGGTATCGCTGGTCGTGGGAAATGCGGCGCAGGTGAGAATTGCCTATAATGGCAAACCCGTAGACTTGACGCCTTATATTAAGGTCAATGTCGCGCGTTTGACCTTGGAGTAGGAATGCTGCACGTTCACCACATCGCCAGACGTAAATCACGTCAAATCAAAGTCGGGAATGTTCTGATTGGCGGAGATGCACCGATTTCGGTGCAGACCATGACCAATACCGAAACCACCGACGTCGACGCCACGGTCGCGCAGATTGAGCGCGCCGCTAA
>CAZKHT010000020.1:10912-20361 GCA_964552595.1 uncultured Burkholderiales bacterium | reverse complement strand
CGACCTTGGCGCATCTCGCGCTGTGTCAGGCGCTGAAAATCAATATGGTGATAGGGACCACAGGTTTTAGCCCTGAACAAAAACAAACCATACAAGCGGCCGCCCAAGATATCGGCATCGTCTTCGCGCCGAATATGAGCGTAGGCGTGAATGTCGTGCTGAATTTGTTGCAGCAAGCGGCGAAGGTGTTGAACGAAGGCTACGACATCGAAATCATAGAAGCCCATCACAAGCACAAAGTCGACGCGCCTTCCGGCACGGCTTTGCGCATGGGCGAAGTCATCGCTCAAACCCTGGGCCGCGATTTAGGCCAATGCGCCATTTACGGCCGGGAAGGCGTGACCGGTGAACGCGATCCTTCGACGATAGGATTTGCCACCGTACGCGGCGGCGATATCGTCGGTGATCACACAGTGTTATTTGCCGGCATCGGTGAACGCATAGAGATATCGCATAAGGCGTCGAGCAGGGCGACGTTTAGTACTGGCGCTTTAAGGGCGGCGCGGTTTTTGGCAACGCGCAAGCAAGGCTTATTTGATATGCAGGATGTGCTGGGCTTGCGGACTTGATCGTTTGTTTCTGAGGTCTATCGGGTCGTTAGATTAACGTAGTCTTAGTGGCCTCGCTACGGGTCAAAAAAAATTAAGCGGGGAATAAAGTGACGGCAAGTAAATTTCGAGCTGCGCGGATCAAGCCATACCTTCGGGTTTCCTCAGGCAAGCGTTTTATCCTTTTCGACGGTCAAGATAAAAAGCGCAAGACCGACGGGATCGTGGAACCCTGTTTTCGTAGCCGTTAGCGTCACGCACACTAAGCTTTCCATGTATCTCGATATGAGATATAATACGACATGAGAGTAATCAGCAATAAATCGCTACGGGACTTTGCGGCGCGCCATCCCGAAGCTGATTTGGCTCTGCAGGCTTGGAGGAAACTTATTGAGCGCGCCAGCCCGCGTAGCTTCGCTGAGCTTAAAAAACTCTCGAACAGCATTGATCGCGTTGGAAATTATTTCGTCTTTGATGTTGGTGGCAATAAGTATCGCGTTATCGCCGCGATCCACTTTGATAGACAGATGCTCTATGTGCGACAGGTGTTGACGCACGCGGAGTACGACCGATGGAGACCGTAATGGGTGCAAGCGAACTCTCAAAAATTGAAAAACATTGCAAAGCCTTGCTTGCAGCATTACCCCTAAACGTCATCCGTACGGAAAAAGCATATAAGGGCGCAGTGGAACAGTTAAATATGCTATTGGACGCAGGCGGCGCTGATGAGAACCACCCCCTCGCCTTGGCTGTACATCAGCTCGGTGAGGCAATAGAAGCTTATGAGCTACGACATCATCGCATGCCCGATTTGGCGCCCAATGACATGCTGCGTGCTTTGATGCAGGCGCAAGGGCTAACTCAAAAAGAGTTGCCAGAGATTGGCAGCCAAGGCGTGGTGTCGGAAATTTTATCCGGGAAGCGCCAATTGAATGCACGTCAGATTGCACTTCTGTCCGCGCGGTTTAACGTGCCTGAAAGCGTTTTCTTTTAGTAGACGGCACCGTTTTCATCGATGGATAAGTACCCCATCGTACAAGCCATGGAATACGGCACAATGCTCCCCACATTGAAGCCCGCCTGACAATTTGCTATACTTCGCACCCTAAAGAAGCGGGACAGGCCTGACAGCCTTCCCGCTTCTTTGTATATCCAGCGTTCGGAGTCCTATCGTGTCGTTGTCTCGCATACCCGCCATTCTCGCCCTTGCCGATGGCAGTATTTTTCGAGGCGATTCTATTGGCGCGGAGGCGATCACGACGGGGGAAGTGGTATTTAACACCGCCCTCAGCGGCTACCAAGAAATTCTCACAGATCCTTCTTATGCGCAGCAAATCGTCACACTGACTTATCCGCACATCGGCAACGTCGGTACCAATCTGGAGGACGAAGAGTCTACTCAGATTTACGCCAATGGTTTAGTCATCCGCGATCTACCCATCGCCGCCAGTAGCTGGCGCAGTCAAGAAAATTTAAGCGATTATTTGCGCCGCCACGGCATACCCGCGATTGCGGGTATTGATATCCGTAAGTTGACGCGTTTGTTGCGAGAAAAAGGCGCGCAGAGCGGCTGCTTAATGGCCGGAACCATAGATGAAGCGGACGCTTTAGCGCGCGCGCGGGCTTTCCCCGGCTTGTCCGGCATGGATTTGGCAAAGCAGGTTACGACCCAGTCCGCCTATGAATGGCGCGATTCGGTGTGGGCGCGCGGGAGCGGGTATGCCACTTTGAATGATTCGAAGCGCCACGTCGTGGCTTTCGACTATGGCATTAAGCGCAACATTTTGCGCATGCTTGTCGAGCGCGCTTGCCGCGTCACGGTGCTGCCAGCGCAGGCGACGGCGGCAGAAGCCTTGGCGCTCAAACCGGATGGCATTTTTTTGTCCAATGGTCCGGGCGATCCCGAACCTTGTGATTACGCTATCCAAGCAATACGTGAAATTTTGCCGACCGGCATTCCGACCTATGGCATTTGCTTAGGCCATCAACTCTTGGCTTTGGCCTCGGGCGCGAAGACGGTCAAAATGAAATTCGGCCACCACGGCGCCAATCATCCGGTGCAAGACCTAGACACGCGGCGGGTGATGATCACCAGCCAGAATCACGGTTTCGCGGTCGATCCGAACTCCTTACCGAAAAATTTGCGCGCTACCCATGTCTCTTTATTCGACGGAAGTTTGCAAGGCGTGGCGCGCACCGATGTGCCGGCGTTTAGTTTTCAAGGCCATCCCGAAGCCAGTCCTGGTCCGGGCGATATGGCGTATTTGTTCGACCGCTTCGTCACCATGATGGACGAGCGTAAATGAGTTCTCAGCGCTGATACATGCCAAAACGTACTGACATTCAATCTATCTTAATCATAGGCGCGGGCCCGATTATCATCGGCCAAGCGTGTGAGTTCGACTATTCCGGCGCGCAAGCCTGCAAGGCGCTGAAGGAAGAGGGCTATCGGGTTATTTTGGTGAACTCCAATCCGGCGACCATCATGACCGACCCCGGGATGGCGGATGTTACTTACATTGAGCCCGTCACCTGGCAGTTCGTCGAAAAAATCATAGAGAAAGAAAAACCGGATGCGCTCTTGCCCACCATGGGGGGGCAAACCGCGCTGAATTGCGCTCTAGATTTAGTGCGGCACGGCGTCTTAGAAAAACACCATGTGCAAATGATAGGCGCCTCGCGCGAAGCCATAGACAAAGCCGAGGACCGCGAGAAATTTAAGCAGGCCATGGAAAAAATCGGCCTAGAGTGTGCCCGCGCCGCGCTTGCGCATAGCATGGAAGAAGCGCTGCAAGTGCAAGCCATGGTCGGTTATCCCACCGTGATACGCCCATCTTTCACCATGGGCGGCATGGGCGGCGGCATCGCCTACAACCCGGAAGAATTCGTCGCGATTTGCGAGCGTGGGCTCGCGGCTTCGCCGACCAAGGAATTGCTGATAGAAGAATCGGTGATCGGCTGGAAAGAATTTGAAATGGAAGTGGTGCGGGATAAGGCCGATAACTGCATCATTATCTGCGCCATCGAAAATGTGGACGCCATGGGCGTGCACACGGGCGATTCCATCACCGTCGCGCCAGCGCAGACCCTGACCGATAAAGAATACCAAATCATGCGCAATGCCTCGATTGCGGTTTTGCGCGAAATCGGCGTCGAGACCGGCGGGTCGAATGTACAATTCGCGGTGAACCCCGAAAACGGCCGCATGCTGGTGATAGAAATGAATCCTCGGGTGTCGCGCTCTAGCGCCTTGGCGTCGAAAGCAACGGGTTTTCCGATTGCGAAAGTCGCCGCCAAATTGGCGGTGGGATATACCCTGGATGAGCTTAAGAATGACATCACCGGTGGCCGCACACCAGCGTCTTTTGAGCCGTCGATTGATTACGTCGTGACGAAAGTGCCGCGCTTCGCCTTCGAGAAATTCAAGCTGGCGAATGATAGGCTGACCACCCAAATGAAATCCGTGGGCGAGGTCATGGCCATAGGCCGTACCTTCCAAGAATCTTTGCAGAAAGCCTTGCGCGGCTTGGAAATCGGCGTGGATGGCTTGGACGAAAAAACCGCCGATCGCGATACCTTGGAGGCGGAATTGGGCAATCCCGGCGCCGAACGCTTATGGTATATCGCCGATGCCTTGCGTCACGGCATGTCGCTGAGCGAGGTACAACATCTCACGCACATAGACCCGTGGTTTTTAACCCAGATACGCGACTTGGTGTATCGCGAGCAAGCCTTGGCCGGGCGCAAGCTGGAAGACCTGGATGATCACGAATTGCGTGGCCTCAAGCGTTGCGGATTTTCGGACCGGCGCTTGGCGAAATTATTGGGCACGGATCAACATGCGGTGCGCAAACGGCGCTGGGATATCGGCTTGCATCCGGTGTACAAACGGGTGGACACTTGCGCCGCCGAATTCGCGACCGATACCGCCTACCAATATTCGACTTACGAAGAAGAATGCGAAGCCAAGCCGACCGACAGAAAAAAAATCATGGTGCTGGGCGGCGGACCCAATCGCATAGGCCAAGGCATAGAATTCGATTACTGTTGCGTGCATGCGGCCATGGCGATGCGTGAAGATGGTTACGAGACCATCATGGTCAACTGCAATCCGGAAACCGTCTCCACCGATTACGACACCTCGGATCGCCTGTATTTTGAGCCCCTCACTTTAGAAGACGTACTGGAAATCGTGCGCATTGAAAAGCCGGTGGGCGTGATTGTGCAATTTGGCGGCCAAACCCCGCTGAAATTAGCCCGCGATTTGGAAGCCAATGGCGTGCCTATCATAGGTACCACGCCAGATGCGATCGATTGCGCCGAAGACCGCGAGCGCTTCCAAAAGTTGATTAATGAATTAGGTTTGCTGCAACCGCCCAATCGCACCGCGCGTTCGGCGGAACAAGCGCTCAAATTGGCGGACGAGATAGGTTACCCCTTGGTGGTGCGGCCATCTTATGTGCTGGGCGGCCGCGCCATGGAAATCGTGCATGAGAAAGCCGATCTCGAACGCTATATGCGCGAGGCGGTGAAAGTTTCGAATAAGTCGCCGGTGCTGTTGGATAGATTTTTGAATGACGCCATCGAAGTCGACGTCGACGCGATTTGCGACGGCCAAGAAGTCCTCATCGGCGGCATCATGGAACATATAGAAGAAGCCGGTGTGCATTCCGGTGACTCCGCTTGTTCGCTGCCGCCGTATAGCTTGAGCGCAGCTTTACAAACTGAGTTGCGGTCACAGACGGTGCGTTTGGCGCACGCGCTGAATGTCGTGGGTTTAATGAATATTCAATTCGCGATTCAAGGCGAGACCGTCTATGTGTTGGAAGTGAATCCGCGCGCGTCGCGTACTGTGCCTTTTGTGTCCAAAGCCTGCGGTCTGCCCCTAGCGAAAATTTCCGCGCGCTGTATGGTGGGTGTGAGCTTGAAATCGCAAGGCATAGGGCAAGAAGTCATTCCGCCGTATTTTTCGGTGAAAGAAGCGGTCTTCCCGTTTATTAAATTCCCCGGCGTCGATCCCATACTTGGGCCGGAAATGAAATCCACGGGCGAAGTCATGGGCGTGGCTTATTCCTTCGGCGAGGCATTTTTAAAGTCGCAAATCGCCGCCGGAATAAAACTTCCGGCTTCGGGTAAGGTCTTCATTAGCGTCAAACCTTTAGACAAGCTGCGGGTAGTGGAAGTAGGCCGCGCGCTGCTGGAATTGGGCTTTAATCTGTGCGCCACGCGCGGCACGGCGAATGTCTTGCAGGCCGAAGGATTGCCGGTGCAAATCGTCAACAAAGTACCCGAGGGCCGGCCCCATATCGTGGACATGATTAAGAGCAAGGAAATCGCGCTGATCATTAATACCGTGGAAGACAAGCGGGCGATTCAAGATTCATTTGCCATACGCGCTGCCGCGGAACAATTTCATGTCACTTATTACACGACCTTGGCCGGGGCGCGCGCCGCGGTCACCGGCATGCCGCATATGAAGGCTTTGAACGTTTTCGATTTACAAAGCTTGCACGCGAGTTTAGCCAAACATTAATGCGTCGCCGGCAATAGCGCGGCGCGTATGCATTGCAAAGGAGTTCATGATGAGTAAAGTGCCACTGACCGTTGCCGGCGCGGAAAAATTACGCGTCGAATTGCATTCCCTCAAAACGGTAGAACGTCCCAAGGTCATTGCAGCCATCGCGGAAGCGCGCGCCCACGGCGACTTGTCGGAAAACGCGGAATACGACGCCGCCAAAGAGCGCCAGAGTTTTGTGGAAGGGCGCATCGCGGAATTAGAGTCCAAGCTTTCCAATGCGCAAATCATCGATCCGAAATTGTTGGACGCGGACGGCAATGTGGTCTTCGGTTCTACGGTCGATCTCGAAGATATGGAGTCTAGCCAGAAAGTCACCTACCAAATTGTCGGTGATGATGAGGCCGATTTGAAAGAAGGCAAAATTTCCATCAGCTCGCCCATCGCCCGCGCGCTTATCGGTAAATATCCCGGTGATGTGGCGGAAGTGCAGGCGCCAGGCGGCGTGCGCGAGTACGAAGTCTTGGACGTGCGTTACATTTAAAGCCGCGCGGGATTCTTGATATGAAAAATCTAAGCCGTCCCCTCGCTTCGGTTGCGCTCACTTTATGGGTGGGAAGTTTGTGGGCCATAGGCTATATCGCCGCGCCCAGTTTATTCGCCGCCTTGCACGATAACCGGACTTTGGCCGGGATGCTGGCCGGCAAAATGTTTACCGTAACCGCTTATGTCGGCTTGGGATGCGCGGTGTATTTATTGATTTATGCCTTCGCCAGCGAAGGCGGGCGCGCATTCAAACAAAGCGCGACTTGGATCATATTGCTCATGCTAGGGCTGACCTTAGTCGGGCATTTCGGCGTGCAACCCATCATAGAGAGCCTAAAAGTGCAGGGCGGCGCCGCCGACGTGATGCGTAGCGCGACCGCCAGCCGCTTCGCGCAGTGGCATGGCATCGCCAGCGTGATTTATCTGGTGCAAAGCATTCTGGGCTTGATTCTGGTGTGGCGGCGCAGCTAGCGCGGCAAGATTAATTTGGGTTCCGCGCCGCGCTTATAGACGACCAAAGTTTTGCCGATGTGTTGTACCGGCTTGGCATCCAAGCTGGCGCAGATGGTTTCCATGATGGCGTCGCGGGCTGCGCGCTCATCTTGCATCACTTTAATTTTAATTAACTCGTGCGCTTTGAGCGCGGTCGCGATTTCTTTCGTGACCGCTGCGCTCAAGCCGGCATCGCCTATACGCACAACCGGATTAAGATGATGGGCTTGCGCCCGCAAAAAGCGTAATTGGCTGGGGCTAAGCTCTTTGCCGGGAACGCTTTGGGGATCCGCGTTTTTCGAAACTTTAGGGGCGGCAGTTTTAGGCCGGGAGTCGTGCTTGCGCTCCGGTGTTTTTGCGGAAGATTTTTCAGGCGATTTTTTCATGGCGGTAGTGTAATCAATGAAGCGCAGCAAAACCAGCAAAGCCTGGATGAAACAGCACGTGAACGACAGCTATGTGCAACAAGCAAAGGCACAAGGCTATCGCGCGCGCTCGGCGTATAAGCTGTTGGAGATCGACGCCAAAGATCGTTTGATCCAAGCCGGTATGCGCGTCGTTGATTTAGGCTCGGCGCCAGGCGGCTGGTCGCAAGTGGTAGCGCAAAAACTTAATGGCAAGGGCCAAGTCTACGCTTTGGATATTTTGGAAATGGCGGCTTTGCCGGGGGTCCATTTCATCCACGGGGATTTCACGCAAGATTCCGTTTTGCAGGCATTACAGGCTCAACTAAATCAAAAGTCGGTCGATCTTGTTATCTCCGATATGGCGCCCAATATAAGTGGCATTACCTTGTCGGATCAGGCCAAAAGTTACTATCTTGCTGAGCTAGCGCGCGATTTTGCCTTAGCCCATTTGCAACCCGAGGGTGCCTTCTTGGTCAAAGTTTTCCAAGGCGGGGACTTTGACGCGTATTTGAAGTCCTTGCGCGCGGGTTTTAAGAAAGTGCAAATTCGCAAGCCGGATGCCTCGCGTAATCAGAGTAAAGAAGTATATTTAGTCGCCAAAGGCCTGAAGAATTTAGCCACGGCGCCTCGCACACCCGGAGAAATAGGGTTAGAATGAGTCCAAACTGTCATGTCCTCTCTATAAGGAACGGCCTTGAACAACACCTTTAAAACCATCGCAATCTGGCTCGTCATCGGCGTGGTGTTGATGACTTTGTTTTCGCAATTCACTGCGAAACGCAATAACGCGACTGCGGTGGACTTTTCCGCCTTTATGCAGGACGTGAAAAGCAAACAGATTTCCGAAGTGCAAATCGATGGCAACACCGTGCGCGGCAAACGCCAAGACGGTAGCCGCTTTGTCACTTATGCGCCCAACTATATTTGGTTGGTCGACGATTTACTCAAAGGCGGCGTCAAAATCGAAGCCAAGCCGCCAGAGGAGCAAAGCTTCCTCACCAATATTTTTATCTCCTGGTTCCCCATGCTGCTTTTGATCGGCGTCTGGGTGTTCTTCATGCGCCAGATGCAGGGCGGCGGGCGCGGTGGAGCTTTTTCCTTCGGTAAGAGCCGGGCGCGCATGCTGGATGAATCCACTAATGTCATCACTTTCGCCGACGTAGCGGGCTGCGATGAAGCGAAAGCAGAAGTCTCGGAGCTGGTCGAATTTTTGCGCGATCCGGGTAAATTCCAAAAGCTAGGCGGGCGTATTCCGCGCGGTGTGCTCATGGTGGGCAGCCCGGGTACCGGTAAAACTTTATTGGCCAAAGCCATCGCCGGTGAAGCCAAAGTTCCGTTTTTCTCGATCTCCGGTTCCGACTTCGTGGAAATGTTTGTCGGCGTGGGCGCGGCCCGCGTGCGCGATATGTTTGAGCAAGCCAAGAAGAGCGCACCTTGTATCGTATTCATCGACGAGATAGACGCCGTGGGTAGACAGCGCGGCGCAGGCTTAGGCGGCGGTAACGACGAGCGCGAGCAAACGCTCAACCAATTATTGGTGGAAATGGACGGCTTCGAAGGCACGGCTGGCGTCATCGTCATCGCCGCCACCAACCGTCCCGATGTCTTGGATCCCGCGCTGTTGCGCCCGGGCCGTTTTGATCGCCAAGTGGTTGTCCCGCTGCCCGATATTCGTGGCCGTGAGCAAATCCTCATGGTGCATATGCGCAAGGTGCCGATCGCGCCGGATGTCAGAGCCGATGTGATCGCGCGCGGCACGCCGGGTTTCTCCGGTGCGGATTTGGCGAATTTAGTGAATGAGTCAGCCTTGTTCGCGGCGCGCAGCAATAAGCGCTTGGTCGACATGGACGATTTCGAGCGCGCAAAAGATAAAATCATCATGGGTGCGGAACGCCGCTCTATCGTGATGCCGGAGCGGGAAAGACGCAACCCGGCCTATCC
>CAZKHT010000020.1:0-10902 GCA_964552595.1 uncultured Burkholderiales bacterium | reverse complement strand
GTGGCTCAAGTGGACCCTTATTCCCGCGGGGCGGGATTTGGTGTGGACAATGCGGTTGCGGACGGATGGCGCTCACAGCATGGACCGCGAAAAGATTTTGCAAAAAATTTCCGTGTGATTCGGTGGCCGGATCGCAGAGGAAATTTTCATGAATCAAATGACCACCGGCGCTTCCAACGACTTCGAGCGCGCCACCGAAATGGCGCGGCGCATGGTAACGCAGTGGGGGATGTCGGATGCTTTAGGTCCCATGGTCTATGGCGAGAGCGATGGCGAAGTATTCTTAGGCCGCTCGATCAGCTCACATAAGAATGTGTCCGAAGCGACCATGTTGAAAGTCGATATGGAAGTGCGGCGCATCATAGATGAGCAATACGCCTTGGAGCGGCGCTTGATCGAAGAAAACCGGGCCAAGGTCGAGACCATGGCGCAAGCGCTGCTCGAGTGGGAAACCATAGATGCCGATCAAGTCAATGACATCATGGAAGGCCGCGCGCCGCGTCCGCCTAAGCCCACGCAAGCGCCTATCCCGCCTACCCAAAGCAATACGCCCACGCCGCCGCCGGCGCCTAGCGTTAAACCGGCCGAAGAAGCCTAAGCCGGACCGGCATCGGCGCTTATCCGGCCGATGCATGTTTGAGAATTTGAACGCCCGCATCCTCTATGTTTGAATGCGGGCGTTTTCATTTTGATCTGAGGCGCCCGCTGATCATGGGCATCGTCAATGTCACCCCGGATTCTTTTTCCGATGGCGGGGTTTTTTTTGAGCCGCAGCACGCCATAGAGCATGCCTTGCAATTGGTTGCCGAAGGCGCGGATATTTTAGACATCGGTGGCGAATCCACCCGTCCGGGTGCGGCGCCAGTGCGAGAGAATGAAGAATTAGACCGGATCTTGCCGGTTCTTGCCGGCTTGCGCGATTGCGGTGTGGCGCTGTCGGTGGACACACAAAAACCCAGCGTGATGAACGCCGCCTTGGCCGCGGGCGCGGACATGATTAATGACGTGAACGCGCTCCTCGCGCCGGAGGCTTTGGACATCGTTGCGCGCTCTACGGCTGGGGTTTGCCTTATGCACAAACAAGGCGCGCCGCAAACCATGCAAGCGCATCCTGAATATCAAAATGTAGTCAGCGAAGTCGCCGGCTTCTTGCGCGCGCGGGTGGCGGCGGCAGAGGCGGCCGGCATTTCCCGGGGGCGAATCGCCATCGACCCCGGGTTTGGTTTCGGCAAGAATCTTGAGCATAATATCGCCCTGCTCAAGGAGTTAGGTGTTTTGACCCAATTGGGCCTGCCGGTTTTAATCGGGCTCTCGCGTAAATCCATGTTGGGCAAAATTGCCCAGCTAGAGATACATGAGCGCAGCTATGCAAGCATCGCCGCGGCCGTCTTGGCAGTCATGAAAGGCGCGAAGCTGATACGTGTGCACGATGTCAAAGCCACGCGCGACGCCTTAGCAATCATAAATGCAGTGGAGGGGGCAGTATGAGTAGAAAATATTTTGGTACTGATGGCATACGCGGCTGCGTCGGAGAATTACCGATCACGCCGGATTTTGTAATGCGCCTAGGTTATGCCGCAGGCAGAATTCTCACCGCTAGCGACAGGCGGGTGCGGGGGGAGAGGCCCTCGGTCATCATAGGCAAAGACACCCGTATTTCCGGTTACATGTTGGAGTCCGCTTTAGAAGCGGGGCTCTCCGCGGCGGGCGTCGATGTACTGTTATTGGGTCCTATGCCCACCCCCGCTGTGGCTTACCTCACCCGCGCTTTGCGCTGCCAAGCCGGCGTGGTCATCTCCGCATCGCATAATCCTTACCCCGATAACGGCATCAAATTTTTTGGCGTGGGCGGTCTTAAGCTGCCCGATAAAGTCGAACGCGCCATCGAAGCCGGCCTCGATGAACCCATGCAATGCATGCCCTCGGAAAAACTCGGCAAAGCCCGCCGGGTTGACGATGCCGATGGCCGCTATATCGAATTTTGTAAAAGTACCTTCCCTAATGAATTGGATTTGCGCGGCATGCGCATTGTTCTGGATTGCGGGCACGGTGCCACCTATCACATCGCGCCGCATGTCTTCCATGAATTGGGCGCCGAAGTCATCGCCATAGGGGTCAAACCCGATGGCTTGAATATCAATCTGGATTGTGGCTCCACTCATCCCGAAGCCTTGCAAAAGGAAGTGCGGAAAAACGACGCGGATCTGGGTATCGCCTTCGATGGCGACGGCGACCGGCTCATCATGGTAGACGCCGACGGCGCGCTCTACGATGGCGATCTCATGCTCTACATCATCGCCCAACACAAAGCCAAAATGGGTCTCTTAAAAGGCGGCGTCGTCGGCACGCTGATGACTAACCTCGGCCTGGAACACGCCTTCGAAAAATCCAAAATCCCTTTCGCCCGCGCCGCTGTGGGCGATCGTTATGTTCTGGAAATGCTGGAAGAGAAAGGCTGGCAACTCGGCGGCGAATCCTCCGGCCACATCATCTGCCGCGACAAACACAGCACCGGCGACGGCATCATCTCCGCCTTGCAAGTCCTACACGCCTTGCGCGCAGGCAAACGCACCCTGCGCGAAGCGGCAAAAGACGTGACCGTGTACCCGCAAATCTTAATCAATGTACCCATCAGCAAAGGCTTCGACTTCCGCGAAAGCCTGCCAGTGCAAGCGCTCCTAGTCGAAGCCGACACCACGCTCAAAAATAGCGGACGCGTGTTGCTGCGCAACTCCGGCACCGAGCCGGTGTTGCGGGTGATGGTGGAAGGCAAAGACGCGACTGTGGTGCAGCAATGGGCGAAACGGATTGCGGCTTGTGTGGGGGAGTCGGCGCGGGAGGCGGCGTAGATTTTTCATGTGTGGATCACGAAACGTAATTGAAGTTTTGATCGATTTGTTTCGCTCGATAAATTTTTGAAAGACTATACCCGTTGATTTAGCGGTACAGCTAAACGCGTACCGCACGAGCCGCATCTTTGCCCACAGAATATCATTTGATACATATAGGCGGAGGACAGTGAAAAATGACATTAACTTCCGACCATGAATTTTTATGGCCTAAAATTTAAAACGATTTAACGTACTCATATCAAAAATAAGAGTATGAAATCCGAGTTGGATTTAGGCGGCGCTTAGACTTGTTTGCTGGCTAATACCTAAGACCGATCATTAATAATTTGAGCTTCTTACCGTGCACATATCCGAAATAAATTGGGGGGACGACAGCGCCGAACGCGACCCATTCTTGCTGGACTACTTCGTGGCATCCGATGCATTCCAACGCCTATGCGCGAAAACGAAAAGCATAGTTGTCGGCCGCAAGGGGTCTGGGAAAAGCGCTCTACGTAAAAAGCTAGAGAAGACGTTTCAGTCAGAAGAAAATACCCACGTTGTAAACCTATCCCCGAAATTTAATGCCATTCGAAATATTCTCAATGATCGCGACATTGCTGAAAATTTCGGTCAGGAAATTTTCTTTCAACACACATGGCTTCGCCAGATATTGCTGGACTGTCTATGTGAGGTCGGTCACCACGCGAAGTCAAAATATGCCCCGGACAGTCTCGATTTTGCGCGGAACGTAAGTATCGAACTTAACCGCACATCAAAGGACTTAGTCGAGAATGTCGCAGACATTTTGGGCCGCCTTAAGGGAAAAGTTGGATCACTTGGTGAGTTTGGCCTTACCCTTGAGCGCGAGTTGAGAAATGTTGCTGAAGTAGATTCTCTCGAGCATCACCTCGGAACCATCGCCAACAGCGGGGCAAAGTTCGTGATTTTGGTCGACGACCTCGACCTTGGGTGGAATAACTCAACGGTCGCCAACAACCTACTTCTCGGGTTACTAGCGGCTATCAACCACCTATCAGGTTTGTCGAAGAACCTGTACGTCTGTGTTTTTCTGCGTGAAGACGTATATTCAATTCTGATCACGCAAACTCAGCACTCTGACAAGTACCGAAACATCGAGCGAATCCGCTGGCAGAAGGATGATTTGCTTCGGATCCTAAACGAACGGATCAATTTCAATCGTAAACGCTCAGATCTCGAGAAGCTGCCAAACCCATTTAATACGATATTCCCTACTACAGTGGGCACCACCTATACAGACAATTGGCTGCTGGAGCGTACGCTAGGCAGGCCCCGTGAACTGATCCAACTGGCCCGCTATTACACCGAAAGCGTAGAAGGTGACGATCCTAGCGATGAAGCGCTCAAGTCGTCCGAACAGGGCTACTCTTCCTGGAAGCTCGATGATCTTTGTACCGAATATTCGAATCAATACCCTGGTTTGATCTCAATCTTCTCGTACTGGAAGACGAATTTTTTCCGCCACAAATACCACCTGAAGCGCGCAGAGATCGAAGAAATGCTGCTGCGCATTGCGACGGAAGTCGCAGTGAATGAGGACTGGTTTAACGGGATCGTTAGCACAACTGATATAGATGCCTTACTGAAAGTTTTGTACGAAATTGGCTTCATCGGCGACTTCGTGCAGGGTGGCGAGGGTGGCAGTAGGACGTTCTATTCATATCTAGACCGCCACGAGCCACGCTTCGAAGAAGTGCAAATTCACCCTTGCTTTAGACGCGCAGTAAACACTGTCGAGAGAATCCGTGCCAAATCCTTAACATAGTCCAACTAATCTCTACAGCCCACCGACGGGGCACCCACGACGGGTCACGGGATGATCGGCGCGAGGATCTTTTTGACGACGATGAAGACCGTAGATTATTTCTCTCTACGTTGGAGAATGTAATCGGTCAATTTAAAAGGATATGATACGCCTGGGGCTTGATGGACAATCATTATCTCCTCCTGATCCAAACCCCAGACGTCAACCTTTCTAAAGGCATGCGGCAGCTGAATGGTGTTTATAGCCAAGCCAACAACTGCCGGCACAAACGCGTCGGGCATTTATTTCAGGGGCGTTTCAAAGCCGTTCTCGTCGATAGCGATACCTATCTATTGGAGCTATCGCGTTATGTGAACGAATCGCAGGGTCAGGCCTTACAGTTGCCGCCGCCAGCATTTGTAAACATGCGCCTGCTCTCTACGCAGCTTCCACCGTGTGCGCTTCAAGATCGATGTTCAGACGTGTCGTTGTGGTGCGCAACAAGGCAAGACTCGCCGCGACGACCGATCCAACGCAAGCCGATTTTAAAGGCTCTCTATGGCTCATAAGACGACACCCAATATCACGCCCATTCTTCTTCAGGCTTGTTCTGCGGTATGAACCTCGTTGACGAAATTCGCCAATCTTGGGGATGGATTGGCATCGAACCTGTTGAAGTCATCGGCGATAACGATTTTGGCAATCTCATCATTAAAGACGTGGACGAAAAGTACTGGCGTCTTTGCCCAGAAGACTGCTATTGCAAAGTCATCGCCACTAATCGGGCTGAGCTTGACCAACTATCAACGAATCAAGAATTCCTTCGCGACTGGTACATGAAAGAGCTTGTCACACTGGCTCATGAGAAGCTCGGCCCCCTTACCGAAGGAAGAAAATACTGCCTTAAGGTTCTCGGCGTCTTGGGCGGTGAATATGGCGGAGACAATTTAGCGACCGCACCCCAAGTTGAACTTGTGCGCTTCACTGGTGATATCGCCCGCCAAATCCAAAACCTACCTCCTGGATCATAAATTAGGCTGCATGTGATTGATTGATCGTGCGTATAAATTCGATGAAGCCACCCCGAGCTGACAGTTGGCTTTGCGTGAAAGCCTATCGGCTAAAAAAATTACTCTGGCTTGTCGATTTGTCACACATCCGAACGACTAAAACGTAAGTGTCGTGCCGATTACCGATACAGGTAAGCCGACATACAAAATTAGGAGAGACGCACTATGACCAAAGTTTTCGTAAACATCGGCCTCAGCCTCGACGGCTTTATGGCGCCGGAAGGCATGACCATGGCGCATTGGACTACACCCGAGTACAAAGATTGGGGCGCGAAGTGGGGCGCGATGAGGGGATGGATACTCAAGCAGCAGTACTTCCGCGAGAATCTTCAGTTCGGATCGGGCGGAGAGACCGGGCCGGTCAATGACATGCTTCGTCACACCATGGAGCGCAGTGGCGCCAACATCATGGGTAAACGCATGTTCGAGCAAGGCGAGGCCTCGTGGCCCGAGGAGGCGCCGTTTCACACGCCCGTATATGTACTTACCCATGAGAAGCGCGAACCTTGGGTGCGGCCGGGTGGGACGACTTTTTATTTCGTCAACGATGGCCCGGAGAGCGCCTTAGCGCAGGCGAGAGCAGCCGCAGGCGGCCGCGATATTCGAATCTCCGGCGGCGCGGATGTCATCCAGCAGTATTTAAATCTAGGTGTGATTGATGAATTGGAGATCGCGATCGCGCCCGTGATGTTCGGCGGCGGCAGACGTCTATTTAAGAACTTACGCGAACCGGCGCCGAAGTTCCGTATCGAAAAAGTACTTGATACTCCGGCTGCGACGCATTTGCGTTATGTGCGGGAATGAGAGCGGCTTAACGATCGATACAGCACGCACTACTCTACGCAGCCTCCACCGCATGCACTTCAAGATCGACTTTCAAGCGCGCACGCACCGCACCGAAAATCGCCGCGAGATTATCCATACTCGGATTGCCCTTGGGCGACAACATACGATGCAAGCTCTTGCTTGGCTTGTCGGTCACTTGCGCAAGCTCCTCGAACCCGAGCGTGGCGTTGACCAGATCGCGGAGAATAAGGCGTGCCGGTTCCGGTTCGCCGCTCAAAAATAAGGTAGCCGCTTCATCGAGTAGCGCTTTTGCAAACTCCGGATCGCGTTCGACCCGCTCGACCACGGTTTATTTGAAATTGCGAGTGAGTGCCATATTGTTTACCTCTTTCGTTTATCTACTTTACTAGCAGTGATCTTGGTCTTCTTTCGCGCCTTGTATTCGGCGTGGAGCGCTTTTGCGCGGGCTATATCTTTTTGCTGTCTGCGCTTGGTTCCGCCACCAAACAAGACGATTAGTGTTTCGCCGTCTTTGGCACCATTAACCAAACACCTTGCGCCACACGCGCAGCACATTTTCCCTATGCCCCGCGGCGTCTTCCCCCGCAATCCGCGCCCGCTGTTCCCCCTGCATGCGCACTCTATGCTGCTGTATCCTGAATTCTCTATAAGCATCGCGCACCGTTTCTGCGTCTTCTTTCGTAATGAGCTGCAATTCTCCGGCGCGCTTGAGCAATGCCAAATTGCCCACGTTATCCGCCAAGCCTGGATAGTCGGCTGCATGCGCTAACACCAAATACTGCACAATAAATTCCACGTCTATGATCCCACCAGGATCGTGTTTTAAATCGAAGCTATCGCTGTTGTTCGGATGGGCGTCGCGCATTTTCTGGCGCATGGCTAAGACTTCGGCGGCGAGTTTTTTGGGGTCGCGGCGCATGCAGATAATGCTGCGGCGGGTGGCTTCGAATGCTTTTCCGAGTTCCGCATCGCCGGCGAGGAAGCGTGCCCGGGTGAGGGCTTGATGTTCCCATATCCAGGCTTTTTCGCGCTGATAGCTTTCGAAGGCGGCGAGTGAGCTGACGAGCAGCCCCGCGGCGCCATCGGGGCGCAAGCGCAAATCGGTTTCATAAAGCACACCGGCGGGGGTGAGGGTGGTGAGCCAAGTATTGATGCGCTGCGCAAGCCGCGCGTAATTTTCCGGAGCGGCGGGGTCCTCATCATCGTAGAGCATCACCATATCTAGGTCTGATGCATAGCCTAATTCTTTGCCGCCGAGTTTGCCGTAGGCGATGATGGCAAATTTCGGCGCGGCTCGATGTTTGCGGGTCAACGTATCCCAAGCCAAGCGCAGGACTTCGCGTAATAAGGTTTCAGCCAGCGCGCTGAGTTCGTCGCTTAGCGTTTCTAGCGGCAGCAAGCCTTCTAAATCTTGTGCCAGCAAATGAAATGTCTGAGCATGTTTGAAATGCCGTAGCGTATCCATTTGTCTTTCAGTGCCGGGGAAATCTTCTAAATCGCGGCGTAAATTTTGCGTCAAACTAGGCCAATCACCACCTTGCAATAGGGTGCGCCTATCGAGCAATTCATCCAGCAAGATCGGATGTTGTTTTAAGTAATCAGCGGCCCAGGGACTGGCGGCGCAGAGTCGCGCGACATGATTTAAGGTCTCGGGATATTCCGCGAGCAGGGCGAGATAGGATTCACGCTGGCTGATGGCTTCGAGCAAAGCCAGCATGCGAGCAAGCGTAGGTAAAGGGTTGTCGTGCTGCGCCGCTTCGTTAATGACGCGCGGCATTAAGGCATCCAAACGCGAGCGACTGGTGGCGGGTAAGGATGCATAACGCCGGCTTTGTTTTAAGGCCTGCAATTGGTGCGCGGCTTGTTCCGGCGGGTCATACGCCAGCAGATACAGCGCCGCCACTGCCGCTTCGCCTTCCAGATTCCAAGCGGAAGCCGCATCCGGTAGATCAGCGCTGGCCGCGAAAATATCCTGGAAGTGCCGATCCACCGCAGTTCTGTGCTGATTTAACTCTTGCAATAAAGCGGTCCAATCGGCATGGCCCATGGCGTGCGCAACCAAAGTCCGGTCTGCTTCATTGCTCGGTAGCGTCTGGGTTTGCGCATCATCCAGATATTGCAATCGATGTTCTAAGCGGCGCAAAAACGCATAGGCATTTTGCAATTCGCTCACGGTAGTGGCGAGCAATAATTGGCGCGCGCCGAGCAGATCAAGCACCGCACGGGTGGGGCGCGCTTGCAGTGCGGCTTCTTTGCCGCCCCGTATGAGCTGAAACACTTGCGCTAAAAATTCGATCTCACGTATGCCGCCTGGGCCCAGCTTGATGTTGTCGGCCAAGTCGCGGCGCAACACTTCGCGTCTTACTTGCGCGTGCAATTCGCGCATGGAAGCAATGGCGCCGAAATCTAAATATTTGCGATACACGAAAGGCCGCATGCGCTGCCGCAATCCCTCTGCATCGCCGGTCAGCGCGCGGGCTTTAATCCAAGCATAGCGCTCCCACTCGCGGCCTTGAGTAATAAAGTATTGTTCCAGCATCGCGAAGCTGGATACCAGCGGGCCGCTTTCGCCATAAGGACGCAGCCGCAAATCGACGCGGAATACATAGCCCTCGGCGGTCATCTCTGACAAGGTCGCACTGAGTTTTTGCCCTAAGCGGCTGAAGTATTCGTGATTGGAGCGCGGTGTACTGTGATCGGTGTGACCATCTTCGGGATAGATGTAGATCAAATCAATGTCGGACGAGACATTTAATTCTTCGCCGCCGAGCTTGCCCATAGCGACCACGATTAAGCTTTGCGCCGTGCCGGATTCTTCGCCTATGGGCGTGCCCCAGCTTAGGCGGAGCTCGGCATCTAACCATTGCAAGGCAGTGGTGAGGGCGACTTCCGCTAAATCGGTAATAGTGCGCATCACTTCGGTTAAATCCGCGCTGCCGCTCAGATCGCGAGCAATGAGGCGTAGCATGACGCGTTTACGCAAGGCTCGGAGTGCGCGGTTTAAATCGCCTGTTTGATTCAGCGCGTGTTGGTCGAGAAAGGCTTGCATCTCGTCTCGGCTGTAGGGCCGATGGCGTTCCGTTTCCAAGGCGATACGCAAATTCGGTTCAGCGCTGAGCACGCGTTGCGCGTAACGGCTGTAAGCTAAGACAGAATCGAGTGCAGGAGCGGAATCAAGGGGAGAAGGCATCGCCGGCAAGTTCTTGGTAAGATAGCGCAGCGCTAATTCTATGCGGTTTCAGCAGTAACAAAAAAACATTTGAGGAGTATTCGTCGTGGCTAATATCGAATCCGTTTTGAGCGAAACCCGTCTATTCCCGCCACCCGCTCAATTTCAAAAGCAAGCCAATGTGTCGGGCATAGAGGCCCATCAGGCCTTATGCGCCGAAGCCGAGCGCGATTACAGTGGATTTTGGGCGGCGCGGGCGCGCCAATATATCCAATGGCACAAGCCTTTTACCCAGATATTGGATGAAAGCGCGGCGCCGTTTTATAAATGGTTTTACGACGGCGAGCTGAATGTCTCCGCGAATTGCTTAGATAAACATCTGCAAACCCAGCCGAATAAAACCGCGATTATTTTTGAGTCCGATGATGGGCAAGTCACGCGCGTCAGCTATCGCGAACTCCATCAACGCGTCTGTCAATTTGCCAATGGCTTGAAATCGCTGGGCGCTGCCAGTGGCGAGCGGGTGATTATTTATATGCCTATGAGCATAGAAGCCGTAGTCGCCATGCAGGCCTGCGCGCGGATAGGTGCGATTCATTCCGTGGTGTTCGGTGGCTTCTCCGCTAAGAGTTTGCATGAACGCATTTTGGATGCAGGCGCGAAACTCGTGATCACCGCCGATGAAGGCCTGCGCGGCGGCAAAAGCGTGCGGCTGAAGGACGCGGTAGACGAAGCCCTGGCCATGGGCGGCTGTGACACTTTAGAGCATGTGGTGGTGTATCAACGCACCGGCAACACCGTGCAATGGGAAGCCGGCCGAGATGTCGCCTGGGCAGATTTAATCAAAAACCAATCCGATGTCTGCGCCCCGGTATGGGTGAACGCGGAGCACCCGCTGTTTATTTTGTACACCTCGGGTTCCACCGGCAAGCCCAAGGGCGTGCAGCATTCCAGCGCTGGGTATCTCTTAGGCGCGATACTGTCCATGCAATGGGTGTTTGATTATCAGCCCAGCGACATTTATTGGTGTACCGCGGACGTGGGTTGGATTACGGGTCACACCTATGTGGCTTATGGCCCGCTGGCGATGGGCGCGACACTGTTTATGTTTGAGGGCATCCCCACTTATCCGCACGCGGGACGGTTTTGGGAGTTGATCCAAAAACATAAGGTGACGACTTTTTACACCGCGCCTACGGCGATTCGTTCTCTCATTAAATTAGGCGCGGACTTGCCTAA
>CAZKHT010000019.1:20155-20990 GCA_964552595.1 uncultured Burkholderiales bacterium | reverse complement strand
AGGTATGTGGGCGCTCACGGCGTATTCGCCCAATTCTTCTAAAATGTCTTGCGCGCTCTCCACCAGCTTAGCGCCTTGCTTGATTAAGCGATGGCAGCCGCGCGAAAGCGGCGAATGGATAGAACCCGGAATCGCGAAGACTTCGCGGCCTTGCTCGGCCGCTAACCTCGCCGTGATCAAAGAGCCGCTTTGCGGCGCCGCTTCGACCACCAAGACGCCGCGAACTAACCCGCTAATGATGCGGTTGCGCCGTGGAAAATTTTGGGCCTTGGAAGGCGTGCCTAGGGCAAATTCAGAAACCAGGGCGCCTTGTTCGGCCAAGCGATGCGCGAGGTCGCGGTTTTTGGCGGGATAGACGATGTCCAGCCCCGTGCCCACGACAGCTAAAGAGGAGGCGACGCCCGCTAATCCGCCTCTATGCGCGGCGGCATCCACGCCTAAGGCCATGCCGCTGATGATCGTGAAGCCGGCGTCGGATAAAACCCTGGCAAAAGCTTCCGCGTCTTTCTCGCCTTGCGGCGTGGCTTGGCGGCTGCCGACGATGGCGAAGCTGGGCCTTGTGAGCAAATCCAAGCGGCCTTTGACATACAGCAAAGGCGGCGGGTCGGCGATTTCCAGTAAGGCGGGCGGATAGTCCGGATCGGCCAGGGTGAGGAGGTGGTGCGCGGGATGTTCCAGCCAGGCTAAGGCGGGCGCTAGACTGGCTTCGTTGATGCCCTCGGCTATGGCTAGGCTGATAGGCGCGCTCACCACGGCACTTAATTCAGCGTAGCTTGCGGCGAAAATATTTTCCGGTAGGCCGAAACGCTGCAACAGGCGACGTAAAGTTTCCGGG
>CAZKHT010000019.1:0-20145 GCA_964552595.1 uncultured Burkholderiales bacterium | reverse complement strand
AATTTTCCGGGATTGGCCAGGGGATGCGGGGCAATGCGCGCCAGTACCGGGAAGCACTTCGCTCTGGAATTGGGTATTAGGGGTTTTTAACCGCGTCGCCAACGTTGACCGATAAGGTGGATTGCATCACCAAGGCATAAGAGACGCGATCAAAAGTCCGGAACACCAAGACTAAGCCATACCGCTCTTCCGGCAGCTTGACCACCTCGGGCTTGCCGCTATTGTCGTCATTGCGGTAAGTGGCAACTTCTCCCGTTCGCATTAGAGCCAAGACGCTGCCGATATCCAACCCATCCGCGTTGCCACGGTTAAGGGTGACTATCGAATTACGGCCCGCCTCGGCAACCCCGCCATAAGAGGCGATGACTTTGCCACGCACTAAGCTTGGCGGAGAATGAGGCACGAAATTAGCAAGATCGACATTGGTAGCGGCTACCAAGCGGTCATCGCGCAAAATTTCCTGGACCGCTTTCACGACTTCCACTGTGGCGGTTTCTCCGTATTTAAGCAGGCGGGCGTCGCCTAGATAAATCGCCTCGTATCCCAATATTTCTTTGGTGTCGGGATCGATCAGCGCCTTACCCGGACGGAAGATATGCCACTGCTTAGGCCCGCCTTCGGACAAACCGCGCACATACGCGCGGCTGCCAGCGCCGATTACCACATGACCCTCTTCGTTAGCGATGATACGCGGCGCGGCGGCCAAGCCATCTTTATTGATGACCAAGGGCTGGCTTAAAAAAGGGCCTATGTCGGCGGGAGAAATAATCGGAATGGCTGAATTTTCATTCGCCTCTATACGCGCTTGCGGGGTCATCTTGATAAAATCGCGCCCCGTGCCACGGTATTTTTCGTTTTTCACCAAACGCAGCGTGCCGCTTGCCCTATCCAGCAGCACGACATCGCCAGGGTAGATCCAGTGCGGGTTTTTGATTTCTTCTTTATTCAGCTTCCAGATTTCTGGCCAGCGCCAAGGGCTCTTTAAAAAGCGGCCGGAAATCACCCATAAGGTATCGCCCTTGACGACGACATAGCGATCGGGTGCGTCGGCTTTTAAAAGAACTTCGTCGGCATGGGCGCGAGTGGCGACCAGCATGCAGACACTGAGCAAAGCTATAATAAGGTTGCGCATGAACGACCTCGGCGACTAAGGGTGGCGAACCACGCTACATGAATAAACCTAGGTTTATGCAATGCGGATCGTGGAGTTTGCTTTAAATTCTGCATGTAAAAGTCTAATTGAGCAAGCATTTTGAGATGGCTATATTACCTATCATTCATTATCCCGACGAACGTTTACACACAAAAGCGCAGCCGGTGCAAAGCGTTAACGACCGGATTCGGACGCTCATTAGCGATATGGCAGAAACCATGTATGCCGCGCCTGGAATCGGCTTGGCAGCGACGCAAGTGGATGTGCATGAGCGCGTCATCGTCATCGATATCTCGGAAACCCGGGATCAGCTCCAAGCCTTTATTAATCCTGTGATAGTCGAGGCACAAGGCCGCGCCGAGCGCGAAGAAGGCTGTTTATCCGTGCCTGGCATTTATGAAACCGTGAGCCGCGCAGAAAAAATTCGGGTGAATTTCCTGAATGAACATGGTGAACCCGTGCATCTGGACGCACAGGGCTTGCTCGCCGTGTGCATACAACACGAAATGGATCATCTGGAAGGCAAAGTCTTCGTCGAGTATTTATCTCGGCTCAAACAAAGCCGCATTAAACAAAAGCTGAAAAAACGTTCGCGCGAGATCATGTAATGCGCCTGATCTTCGCCGGAACGCCGCCTTTTGCGGCGCAGGCCTTGCGCGCTCTATTAGAAGCGGGCCATGCCATCCCTTTGGTTCTGACCCAGCCGGACCGGCCGGCCGGCCGTGGGCTGCAGCTGCAAGCCAGCGCGGTGAAAATATTGGCACAAGACGCCGGGCTTGCCATTGCTCAGTTTTCTAGCTTAAAAGACCCCGTCGCGCAGGCACAGATCAGCGCTATAGGCGCCGATGCCATGATAGTCGCCGCCTATGGTTTGCTTTTACCGCAAGCTGTCTTAGAGATGCCGCGCCTCGGTTGCCTGAACATACACGCCTCCTTGCTGCCCCGTTGGCGCGGTGCCGCGCCCATACAGCGGGCTTTACTTGCGGGTGATGACCAAACCGGTATCAGCATTATGCAAATGGATGCAGGCTTGGATAGCGGGCCGGTGATACTGCAAACCATCTTGCCGATTCTGCCCCAGGACACCGCCGCTAGCCTGCACGATAAATTGGCCGCCCTAGGGGCAAGCAGCATGGTGCGCGCTTTGCAATCATTGGCGGCGGGCCAAGCTTGCGCTCAGGCCCAGGATGCAACGCTGGCCACTTATGCCGCGAAACTGAAAAAAGACGAAGCCCGCGTGCGCTGGGAAGACTCGGCCATACAAATAGATCGCGCCATACGCGCCTTCAATCCTTTCCCCGTGGCCCACACCACTTTGGACGGCGGCGGCATCAAGCTGTGGTCGGCTCAATTGAGCACAGCTGCCGGCCAGCCCGGAGAAATTGTAGGCCGCGATAAACAAGGGCTGCTTGTCGCGTGTGGCGAAGGCGCCTTACGTTTGACCGAGTTACAACGCGCCGGGGGCAAACGTTTGCGGGCCGCACAATTTACCGGCGCGGATTTCGCGGTCGGCGCGCGCTTTATTTAGGAGGACGCCGCTTGAATTATTCTCCGCCTCAGCCATATAAGAAGTATCCGAAATTTTCTTTCGGCCACTTAGTCTTCTGGAGCAGATGATGTTCGGTAATTGGATAAAAACCGCGGTATTAATGGCGGCGATCGTGGCTTTATTTGGCGCGGTGGGTTTGGCGATAGGCGGTGAGAGCGGCATGTTGTTGGGCTTGCTGATCGCGGGCGGGATGAATCTTTTCGCGTATTGGAATTCCGATAAATTGGTATTGCGCCTTTACGACGCGCGAGAAGTCGACGAGACCAGCGCACCCATGTTGTACCGCATGGTGGCCGAGCTTGCGCGAAACGCGCAACTGCCCATGCCCAAGGTATATATCGCGAATGAAGCGCAACCCAATGCCTTCGCCACCGGGCGTAATCCGGAGCACGCCGCGGTGTGCGCGACGACGGGAATTTTGCAGTTGCTGAGCGAGCGTGAGTTGCGCGGTGTGATGGCGCACGAATTGACTCATGTCAAACATCGTGACACCTTGATTTCCACTTTGTCCGCCACCGTCGCCGGCGCGATTTCCATGTTGGCGCAATTCGGGATGTTCTTCGGCGGTCGCGGTAACAGCCGCGAAGGCGGAGTGAATCCCATACTTGGTATCCTGGTGATGCTTTTGGCACCTATCGCCGCGATGTTGATTCAGATGGCGATCTCCCGCGCGCGCGAATTCGAGGCCGATAGAGGCGGCGCGGAAATCAGCGGCGATCCCGAAGCACTGGCCAGCGCCCTGCGAAAAATTCATGACTATGCGCATCAGGTGGCGAACCCGACTGCCGAACAACATCCCGAGACGGCGCAGATGATGATCATCAACCCTTTATCCGGCGGCGGTGTCGCCGGCCTCTTCAGCACGCATCCGCAGGTCGAAGAACGCATCGCGCGTTTACTGCAAATGTCGCGTGCTTGAGCCGCCGGCGCAAGCCGCGCTCATCGTCAGCGAGGTGCTGGCGGGGCGAAATTTGACCGAGGCTTTAGCCGACGTCTGGCGGCAAACGCCTACGCTTGCGCCCCGGGCACGCGGCGCTGTACAAGATCTCAGTTTTGGCGCGCTGCGCTTTTTGCCTCGCTTGGATTTTTTATTGCAGTCCTTGGTGACCCGGCCCTTACAACATGAAGGCGTGCGCTGCTTATTGTTGGTCGGCCTGTATCAGCTCAATTATTCCAAGACGCGGCCCTACGCCGTGGTGGATCTCGCGGTGGAATCGGCGCGCGCCTTGGGCGCGCCCTGGGCGGCGAAATTGGTCAACGGCGTGTTGCGCAATTTTTTGCGCAATAAAATAGAGTTAATCGCGCGGGCCGATGCTTTCGAACCCGCGCGTTATAGCCATCCCCAATGGTGGGTAGACAAATTGCGCGTCGCCCATCCTCGACATTGGGCGCGCATTTTGGAAATGAATAACAGCCGGCCGCCTATGACTTTGCGCGTGCATACTCGATACACCACGCCCCAAGTCTATTTAACGCTGTTGCAAGAATCCCTATTAGAGGCGGAGGTCTTGCCCGATGGCGCTGTATTGCTACAAAAGCCGGTCGCAGTGGAAAAGCTGCCGCATTTTGCGCAGGGTTGGGTCTCGGTACAAGATGCGGGCGCCCAGCATGCCGCGCGCTTATTGGATTTGGCACCGGGGCAACGCGTTTTGGACGCCTGCGCCGCGCCCGGCGGAAAAGCCGCGCATATTTTGGAATTAGCCGACGTCGAGTTAGTCGCCGTGGATAAAGACCCGCAGCGTTTGCAGCGTGTGGCGGATAATTTCCGACGTTTAGGGCTCAAGGGCCAGACCCTGGTCGGCGATGCAGCCCGCCCTCAAGACTGGTGGGATGGCCGCGTCTTTCAGCGCATTTTGGCCGATGTACCGTGTAGCGCATCCGGCGTGGTGCGACGTCATCCCGATATTAAATATTTGCGCCGCGACAGCGACATTGGCCAATTCGCGGCGGCGCAGCGTATTATGCTTGCCTCGCTGTGGCGCCTATTGGCCCCCGGTGGTAAATTGCTGTACGCGACTTGTTCGCTGTTTCATGAAGAAAACCAAGATGTCATCGCGGAATTTCTTAGACAAACAGAAAATGCCAGTCAGCTTCCCTTGCCCGAACAAGCACGCGACCTACTTCCCAGCCCACTGCATGATGGGTTTTTCTACGCCCTCTTGGAAAAATCAGCTTAAGTCTTTCGGCGCAGGCTTGCTGCTCTGTGTGCTATTCACCTTAGCCTGGGGCTCTGCCGCGCGCGCCGACGGCATGGCGGTCAAAAGCGCGGAGCTCGTACTGATCGACGATTGGTATTATTTGCACGCGGAGTTTGATGCCAGCCTCAATCGCGCTTTAGAAGAAGCCTTGAGCAAGGGGATTAGCTTAAATTTTTTAGTGGAGTTCGAATTAACCCGGCATCGGTGGTATTGGTTCGATGAATCCATCGCCAGCGTGCGTCAAAATCTGCGCATCAGTTATCACGCCCTCACCCGGCAATATCAATTCTCTAGCAATAGCGGCAATAAAACCTTCAACACTTTGGCCGAAGCCAAGGACGAATTAAATCATGTGCTGGATTGGAAGGTATTGGATCGCGGACAACTCAGACGCGGCGTCAATTACAACGCTGCGGTGCGTATGAAACTCGACGTCAAGCAATTACCCAAACCTTTGCAAGTGGATGTCTTGGGTTCCAAGGATTGGGACATCGCCTCTGATT
The DNA here is from genome assembly GCA_964552595.1 of uncultured Burkholderiales bacterium. Taxonomy (GTDB): domain Bacteria; phylum Pseudomonadota; class Gammaproteobacteria; order Burkholderiales; family Thiobacteraceae; genus RBG-16-58-11. Next base: position 14,742 of record CAZKHT010000019.1, on the reverse strand, counting down.
GGTATCGCTTTACCTTCACCCCCTGAATCGCGTGTCTAAATTACGTTACGTCGTTCTCGCCTGCGTCGGCCTTGGTGCCGTGCTGTTGTACTTGCTCTCGCGCGCCAGCAGTAATACCGCTTCTTTCGGTGAGCACTACACCTTATTAATCGCGCTGAATATCGGGCTGGTGGTGGTGCTGGGCGGATTGATCGCGTACCAAGTGTGGGTGGTGCGCAAACGTATACGCCAAGGCGTTTTCGGCGCACGCCTTACCATGCGGCTCATCGCTTTATTCGCCTTGATGGCGGTGGTGCCGGGGACTTTGATCTACGCGGTGTCGGTGCAATTTTTATCACGGTCTATTGAATCCTGGTTCGATGTTCGAGTGGACAATGCCTTGGAGGGTGGCATCAACTTAGGCCGCAGCGTGCTCGACGCCCAGCTCCAAGACTTGGTGAAAAAATCCGAAGCCATGTCTTTATCCTTGGCCGACGAGCCCTTGAGCAGTCATATCACCGCCTTGAATCGTTTACGCGAACAAGCGGGCGTGCAAGAAGCGACTTTATTTTCTGCACGCGGCCAAACCCTAGCCTATTCGGGATCGGAAACCGCTCTGCTGCCGCAGTTTCCCAGTCCGACCATTTTGCGCATCGTGCGCGCGCAGCGGCCGTATAGCAGCCTAGAAACTTTAGGCGGCAAAGGCCTGTATCTGCGGGTGATCGTACCGGTCAATGTCTTGTCGATGAATGAAGACATACGGATTCTGCAGCTCTTGCAGCGCGTGCCCGGTAAGGTCGCACAAGACGCGGAAGCGGTGCAAGAAGTGTATAGAGACTATAAAGAGCTGGCTTTTTCTCGGCATGGCTTGAATAAACTTTTCGCGCTCACCCTGACCATGACTTTGCTTTTTGCCTTGTTGTCCGCCGTCGCCCTCGCCTTTGTTTTATCGCAACGCATGAGCGCGCCTTTGGGTTTATTGGCGGAAGGCACGCGCGCGGTGGCGAAAGGCGATTTCACGCCCATGCAACCCATGAAGGCGCGGGATGAATTGGGGCAATTAATGCAATCGTTCAACGCCATGACCCGACAGCTGGCAGAGACCAGCGCCGTGGTCGAACATAAACAGCAACAGCTGGCATTGTCTAAAGATTATCTGGAAAGTATTTTGGCCCATCTCTCCAGCGGCGTGATCGCGTTTGATGAACGTTTTTATGTGAAGAGTATGAATCGCATCGCGGCGCAATTACTTGAAGTCGACGAAGCGGCGTTGCGCGCCTGGAATGTATTCGAATGGAGCGACAAAGCCACGACCTTGGCGCCGGTTGCAGAGGCGCTGGCGCAACATTTTCGCAGTGAAGAGCAAAAAGAATGGCAGGAACAAATCGAACTTGCGGGCGCGAGCGGCAGGAAAATTTTGCTGGTGCGCGGCAGCGGTTTGCCAGCCGCGATTGATCGCGGTTATGTGGTGGTGTTCGACGATGTGACACGCTTGATTCAAGCCCAACGCGATGCGGCTTGGGGCGAAGTCGCGCGCCGTCTGGCGCATGAAATCAAAAACCCGCTGACACCCATACGTTTATCGGCGGAGCGTTTGGAACACAAGCTGGCGCTGAAGTTGGCACCTCAGGACAGCGAGATCCTAGCCCGCGCCACTCAGACGATTATTAATCAGGTCGAAGCGCTTAAAACCATGGTCGATGAATTCAGCCAGTACGCACGGCAACCGGCCTTGAATTTGCAGCGCCTGGATCTCAATCAACTGGCGGCGGAAGTCTTAACCTTATATGAAAATTCGGCGGTCCCGGTAAAGGCTGAACTGTCCAGCCCATCGCCTATCATAGAGGGTGACGCCAATTTATTGCGGCAATTGATACATAATTTATTGAAGAATGCGCAAGATGCCTTGAGCCATCAAGCGCAGCCGCAGATTATTTTGCGCACCGCGATTGAAGCGGATTTCGCTTTGTTGCGGGTGTTGGATAATGGCAGTGGCTTTCCGGCGGAAATCGTCGGCCGCGCCTTTGAGCCTTATGTCACCACCAAGGCCAAAGGCACGGGCTTAGGTTTAGCGATCGTCAAAAAAATCATAGAAGAACATCATGGGGCCGTGGAAATTCGCAATATGGAGGAAGGCGGCGCCTGCGTATGCGTAAAGTTTCCGCGCTCGCAGCAGGCTTCGGCATAATAGGCAGATATGAGCACGATCTTGGTAGTGGACGATGAAGCGGGTATCCGCGATTTATTGCAAGAAATTCTGCACGACGAAGGGCACCAAGTGCGCCTGGCGGAAAACGCCGAGCACGCGCGCTTGGCTTATGTGCGCGAACGCCCGGATTTGGTTTTGCTGGATATATGGATGCCGGACACCGATGGCATCACCCTACTTAAGGAATGGGCCGCCGGCGGCCAGCTGTGCATGCCTGTGGTCATGATGTCGGGCCATGGCACCATAGACACCGCGGTCGAAGCGACCAAAATCGGTGCCTATGACTTCCTAGAAAAACCCATCGCCCTGCAAAAACTCTTACACACCGTAGGCCGCGCCTTGAAGCGCGGCGAGTCTATGGTCAAGCCGCGACCCGGCTTAAGCGCTTTGGGTAAGAGCCGCGTGATCAGCGATTTGCAAACCCGCTTACAGCAATTGGCGGCTGGGCGCGGTGGTGTCTTGCTCATAGGCGAACCGGGTTCTCCGTTTGAACTCGCGGCACGCTTGCTGCATGAAGGGGATGCGCCTTGGCATGCTCCGGAGGACGCGACATGGTTGGTCGATGATCCGGTGGATATGCTGGAGCGTAGCCGGGGCGGTGTAGTGTTTATGCGGGAAATCGCGCATTTGGGAAAAATCGAGCAGCGTGGTTTAGCCTTGGTTCTATCGCGCCTAGAGCGGCATGAGGCGCGCTTGGTTTGCGCCTCTACTCAGGCGTTGCCGCGTCTGGTGGCGGATGGGATTTTCGATGCGGATTTATTCCAGGCTTTAAGCCGTATCACGGTGAGCTTGCCCAGCTTGCGTGAGCATAGAGACGATATTCCCGATATTGCCAAGGACCAGTTACTAGCCTTGATAGAAACCAAGGAAGCCTCGCCTAAAGTGTTTAGTACCGCCGCCTTGAACGCCTTGCGCGTGCACGATTGGCCGGGCAATTTTGGTGAGTTGCAGAATGTGATACGCACCTTGGCCACCACAGTATTGGGCGAGGAAATCGGCGTCGATGATGTGAAGCGTATCTTGACGCAGTTCGATAATCTGGTGCCGACCCAGAATGCCAACGGCATTCCGCTGGACTTGCCTTTGCGCGATGCGCGCGATATTTTCGAGCGGCAGTATTTTGAGCACCATATTCAAAAAGCGGCGGGGAATATGAGCCGGGTCGCCGATGCCGTAGGCTTGGAACGCACCCATCTTTATCGAAAATTAAAGCAGCTCGAAATCAAGTTGCCGCGCAAACCTGAGTGAGGCCGGGTAAGCCCGAGTGAGCAGAGCCGCGTTCGCGGTTTATTTCCCCATAAAAGCGAACCCAGGCCTGGCGGAGATGGTGCCCAGCCTACGCCTTACTTCAGCCCGTTGCGGCGAGCACAGCGCGCTTAAGTCTTGCGCAAGTCTCGCTCTAGGCCTTTGGCTGCTGCCATCGCATCCCGATGTTAGCCACAATAAGTCAGCCGGCGGCGCGCCCGCGGTAGCAAAAGCCGGCCCGCGTCGCTATAATTTGCGGTTTTGAGTTGCATACTTAGGGAGTCCACATGTCCGCAAAGCACCCCGTCATCGCCGTCACCGGTTCCTCCGGGGCGGGAACGACAACGGTCAAGCGCGCCTTCGAGCATATTTTTCGTCGTGAAAATTTGAATGCCTTGGTGGTTGAAGGCGATAGTTTCCACAGCTTGGATCGCAAGTCATTTAAAGAAGCTGTCGCGAAAGCGGAGAAATCCGGCAAGCCCGCGCCTTCCCATTTTGGCCCGGAAGCCAATCATTTCGATTTAATCGAAAAGTGTTTCAAAGACTACGCCGCCAAGGGCGAATGTCAGCGCCGTTATTATTTGCACAACGATGAGGAAGCCAGGCCGTATAAGCAAGACGCTGGCACTTTCACTCCTTGGCAAAAAGTCGGCAAGGGTACGGATATTTTGTTTTATGAGGGCTTGCATGGCGGCGTGGCCGCCGGCAAAGTCGATGCGGCCAAGCACGTCGATTTACTGGTTGGCGTCGTGCCTATCGTTAATTTTGAATGGATACCAAAAATCCATAGGGATGCGGCCGAGCGCGGTTATTCGCCCGAGGTGATAGTCGACACCATCTTGCGGCGCATGCCGGATTATGTGCATTACATCACGCCGCAATTCTCGCGCACCCATGTCAACTTTCAACGCGTGCCGACGGTAGACACCTCTAACCCGTTTATCGCACGCGATATCCCGACGCCGGATGAAAGCTTTGTCGTCATCCACTTTAGCAATCTCGTTAAAGGCGCAGTGGATTTTCCGTATTTGCTGAGCATGATTCATGATTCTTTCATGTCGCGGCCGAATACCATCGTTGTCCCCGGCGGCAAAATGGGCTTTGCCATGGAAGTGATTTTGACGCCTATGATTCACGATCTGGTGGCGAAGAAGAAAAAAGCAAAATAATTTAGCCAGAAGAAAACTCAAAGCCCAGACCGTGGTATACGGTGCTGGGCTTTTTGTTGGGTGGTGGAATGCGCCCCGCGCTATCCTAAAAAAGATCGGCCGACCTACTGTTAGTTACCTACTAATAAACCGCTTACACATCGATATTTCTGGCGACCAGCGCATTTTTTTCGATAAACATACGGCGGGGTTCGACTTGGTCTCCCATTAAGGTGATAAAGATTTCATCCGCGCCTATGGCATCATCGATTTGGACTTTTAACAGCCGGCGCACCTTGGGATCCATGGTGGTTTCCCAAAGTTGACTGGGGTTCATTTCGCCCAAGCCCTTATAGCGCTGTACCGCGAGATTGCGCTGCACGTCTTCCAATAACCAATCCAGGGCTTGTTTGAATTCGGTGACGGCCGCTTCTTTGTCGCCGCGCTTCACCGTCGCGCCGGGCTTAATTAAGCCATGCAGCACGCCGGCGGTCTTGGCGATTTGCTGGTAATCGCCACTCTCTAAAAAATCCTTGTCTATGGCGGAAACCTGGACGTTACCGTGATAGTTACGCTGGATCAGGATGCGCGAACTCTCGGTGGCTTCGCTGTATTCCGCGCTTAACACCACTGCATCATCGTTCAACGCCTGTGCTAAGGATTTGGCGCTGGCTTGTGCGGCCTTTAATCCCGATAGATCAAGTTGGGGGGAACGCAGCAGGGCGAACAGGGTGGCTTTATCCATCACCTGAGCCAGACGGTCTATCACCGCTTCGGCCAGTAAATATTCTTTGGCTAGCTGTTCCAGGCTGTCCCGGCCTAGCGCGGGCTGATCGGCGCCAGGCGACAAACTTGCGCCTTCTAGAGCCTGCTGCAATAAATATTGCTTGAGTTCATGATCATCTTTAAGGTAGCGCTCACTCTTGCCATGCTTCACTTTATACAAGGGAGGCTGAGCAATATAGATAAATCCACGCTCTATCAACTCCGGCATTTGCCGGTAGAAAAAAGTGAGCAGCAAGGTTCGTATATGGGAGCCATCGACGTCGGCATCGGTCATGATAATAATGCGGTGATACCGAGCTTTCTCCGCTGAAAATTCATCTTTGCCTATGCCTGTGCCCATGGCCGTGATCAAGGCCAGGATTTCGGAGGAGGACAACATGCGGTCAAATCGCGCGCGCTCGACGTTGAGGATTTTTCCTTTGAGGGGCAAAATCGCCTGAAACTTACGGTCTCGGCCTTGCTTCGCCGAGCCGCCGGCGGAGTCGCCCTCTACGATATAAAGCTCTGATAAGGCAGGATCTTTCTCTTGACAGTCGGCTAGTTTCCCGGGCAGACCCATACTGTCCAAAACGCCTTTACGGCGTGTCATCTCTCTGGCCTTACGGGCCGCCTCGCGCGCCCGGGCGGCGTCTATGATTTTGGAGGTAATAATTTTCGCGTCCGTGGGGCGCTCGGCGAGAAAATCCGCCAGCTTGTCCGCCACGATTTCTTCAACCACGGGGCGAACTTCGCTTGAGACCAGCTTATCTTTGGTTTGGCTAGAGAATTTCGGGTTCGGCACCTTTACCGACAGCACGCAAGTCAGGCCTTCTCGCATGTCATCGCCCGTGGTTTCGACCTTGGCTTTTTTCGCGGCATCGCTTTTTTCGATGTAGTTATTCAAGGTCCGGGTCAGCGCGGCACGCAAGCCGGTTAAATGGCTGCCCCCGTCTCGCTGCGGAATATTATTGGTAAAACACTGCACGCTCTCTTGATAGGTGTCATTCCATTGCATGGCGACATCTACTGTAATTCCGTCTTTTTCCCCGCTGGCAGAGAACACATTTTGATGCAACACGGCTTTGCTGCGATTCATATATTCCACGAAGCCTTTTACGCCGCCCAAGAATGCAAAGTTTTCTTCTTTTCCGCTGCGTTGGTCGACCAAGGCAATTTTGACGCCGTTATTCAGGAAAGAGAGCTCTCGGAGGCGACGCGCCAAAATATCGTAGTGGAATTCCACCAGCCCAAAGATAGACTTATCCGCCATGAAATGGACTTCTGTGCCGCGCAGGCTGGTGTCTCCGGTAATTTTCAGAGGCGCGACCGCGTCTCCAAAACGAAATTCCATGCTATGGGTTTTGCCCTCCCGGCGCACGGTTAACTTCAACCATTCCGACAAGGCATTCACCACAGAGACTCCTACGCCATGTAAGCCGCCGGACACCTTATAAGAGTTCGCGTCGAATTTACCGCCCGCGTGCAGGACGGTCATGATGACTTCCGCGGCGGACCGGCCTTCGTCGGGATGGATATCCGTAGGGATGCCACGGCCGTTATCAGTTACGCTAATCGAATTATCGGTGTGTATCGTGACCCGAATTTCGTCGCAATACCCAGCCAGGGCTTCATCGATGGCGTTATCCACGACCTCGAATACCATATGGTGTAAGCCTGAACCATCGCCGGTGTCGCCTATATACATGCCGGGGCGTTTGCGTACGGCTTCCAAGCCTTTTAATACTTTGATCGACGAAGAGTCGTAGCTTTTCGCCTTAAACGCTTGGAGGTTTTCTTGTGCTTCTTCCTCGGTCTTGAAGCAGGCCAGGGTTTCCTTGCCTAATACAACACACCATTCTTTACCGTGCTGTTGAATTTCGTAATTCTTGTTTTGCATGAACTACTTTCTGTTTCACGTGAAACATTAAATGCGCATGGGCATAACGACATACTTAAAGCCCGTATTATCGGGTATGGTAAAGACCGCGCTGCTATTGGAATCCCCTAGCGCGCACTCGATATTTTTAGCATCGACATTGGTTAAGACATCCAATAAATAACTGACGTTGAAGCCAATATCGATAGGTTCACCAGCGTAAGCGATTTCTAACTCTTCCTGAGCTTCTTCTTGCTCGCTGTTTCGTGATATAGCTTTGAAGCTGTCTTGTGTCAGAACCATGCGTACGCCACGGAATTTTTCATTGCTGAGTATCGCCGCCCTTTGCAAGGCTTGAAGTAACAACTGCCTATCGATCGCAAAGCTGTTTTTATAGCCTGTGGGAATCACTTTGGTGTAATCCGGGAATTTCCCATCGACCACTTTGGAATTCAAGCTGATGTCCTGAAAGCGGAAGTGCAATTGATTTTTTGAGATTTCAATCCGTATCGGTGTTTCGTCGTCGGACAATAAGCGCATTAACTCCACTATCGTTTTACGCGGGATAATGACTTCCATATTTGGAGACCCGGATGCCAATGCCTCTTTAGCAAAACTCAGCCTATGGCCATCCGTAGCCACGGTAATGATTTCCGTATCCCTGAGGACCAATAACATCCCATTCAGATAATAACGTATGTCTTGTTGCGCCATGGCGAATTGCACATGGTGCAATAAATTTCTTAAGGTTTTCTGTGGCAACTCTACCGTAGCTTCCACTTGATCGCGCGCTTGAAATTTAGGGAAATCCTCGGCGGGTAAGGTTTGTAGATTAAACCGACTTTTTCCCGCTTTGATTTGAAGCTTGTTTTCCTGGTGATCAATATTCACCGCGGTCTTTTCGGGCAACGCGCGCAAGATGTCGTACATCTTTTTTGCCGAAGTGGTAACGGCGAAATCTTGCTCTAGCTTGGTCTCCGCAGCATTAGCCGTGACTTCAATTTCCAGATCCGTGGCCGTAAAACTCAGTTTATTGGCACTCCCCACCAGCAAGACATTGGACAAGATGGGTAGAGTGTGGCGACGCTCTACTATCCCTATGACCGATTGCAAAGAATTCAGCAAAGTCTCTCTGTCTGTTTGTATTAATAACATTGTTTTTCCTTATTGGTAGTAGGTAATAAGGGCTACCAATATCTGTGGATAAAAATATTTTTTATTTAAAATCAGAAGCTTACTTCGTATCTGACATGGGTATAACAGGTGTTTATTTCTCGCATGGATTCTGGATAAGAAAATCGGCACCGGCATAATGCAACTTATCCACAATACAAGCGCGTCTTATACAGGACTACCCTCAGTGTAACGGCGAGCCTAGCTCCGCAAAGTCTGAGTTAAAACACTAAAGTCTCGAGCAATATTCGGATCCAGCCCGCGCAACTCTTCTATTTTACGGCAAGCATGCAAGACTGTGGTGTGATCCCGTCCCCCAAAAGCGTCGCCTATATCCGGCAAGCTCAGTTGTGTCAGCTCTTTGGCCAAGGCCATGGCGACCTGACGCGGCCGAGCGACGAAACGCGAGCGTTTTTTTGAATACATTTCGGCGACTTTGATTTTGTAATAGTCCGCCACAGTTTTTTGAATATTCTCAATAGAGACTTGGCGAAATTGCACCGCCAAAAGATCTTTTAAGGCCTCTTTGGCTAAATCTAGAGACAAGGGACGATTGGTGAAACGAGAGTACGCCAAAACCCGCTTAAGCGCGCCTTCGAGCTCACGCACATTCGATTGAATTTGTTTGGCGATAAAAAACGCGATGTTTTCGTCTAAACGAATTTTATCGGTTTCCGCTTTTTTGATTAAAATCGCCACCCGCATTTCCAGTTCAGGCGGTTCTACCGCCACCGTCAAACCCCATCCGAAACGTGAGATGAGCCTATCTTCTATCCCCTGCATTTCTCTAGGATAAGTATCACAAGTAATAATGACTTGTTTCTTGGCCTCTATCAGGGCATTAAAGGCGTAAAAAAACTCTTCCTGAGTCCGGCTTTTGCCGCCAAAAAACTGGATATCGTCTATCAACAATAAATCCAAGGAATGGTAATAGCGCTTAAAGTCATTGAAGGATTTATGCTGATAGGCGCGGACCACATCGGAAACATAACGCTCCGCGTGGATATAACTAATGCGCGCATTATGGTTGTGTTCCAAGACCAAATTGCCTATCGATTGAATTAAATGCGTTTTTCCCAGGCCCACCCCGCCGTACACGAATAAAGGGTTGTAGGCGGAACCGGGATTTTCCGCTACCTGCAAAGCGGCGGCGCGCGCTAACTGATTGGCTTTACCCGGGACAAAACTCGCAAAATTAAATGCCGAATTAAGACCAGACGTAGGACCACCGGGCTTGTTGCCATTTATCGGCGCTTGCGCCATAGACAAATCCGGCGTGGCTGCGGGCGGTATAGTCGGGGCGGATAAGGGAGCCTCCTCCAAGCGTAGTTGAATGGGCGTGGCCGCCCCGAAACGGGATTCTGCTAAGGCCTCTATACGCCCCAAAAACTTCTCTTTCACCCATTGCAAGACGAAGCGATTGGGTGCCACCAGGCATAGATTCTGCGTCGTCCCCGCCATGCGCAAGGGCCGAATCCAAGTGTTAAACTGTTGAGTTGTAAGATCTTTCTTAAACTCGTCGAGACAATGCTGCCAAAAACCTTCCATATTCATCCTGTGCTGTAGCGGAGAACCGGGTTTATTGTCGTTTTGGGGAGAACCGCCCCTCGGAGGCGGGAAAGGGCCCTCATTGTAAACCCGCCTAGCCAAGTTATCCACAGGCGAGTTAAACAAATTGGGCTTGACACCCTATGGGTAAAACCGTTTAAATGGCGGGTTTTCCAACCCAAAATTCCTTAGCGGGGACCGCATGAAACGTACTTTCCAGCCCTCAGTCATTCGCCGTTTACGGACTCACGGTTTTCTCGAGCGCATGCGCACAAAAAGCGGCCGCGCCGTGATCAACGCCCGCCGCGCCAAAGGCCGTAAAAGCCTCTCGGTTTAAATTCCGTGACAAATGCCGGGTGAGCCTATGCCTGGCGCTTATGCCTTTCCCCGGCGCTGCCGATTAAACAGTGCGCGCGAAATTTCAGAAGTTTTTGATAACAACACGAAATATCACAGCGCGCATTTTTTGATTCTCGCGCGCCCAAATGGGCTGGGTTTTACCCGGATAGCCATCATGGTTCCCAAAAAAATTGAAAAATCGTCACCCCGGCGTAATTACATGCGTCGCGTAACGCGCGAATATTCACGCCAACATTCCTCCGTAAGCGCCGGCCTGGATCTCATCTTTAAAACCAAAACTGCGTTTAATTTCAGTGATCGTGCTGCGATATTCGGCGAATTAGACAATATCTTCAGAAAACTGCCAAAATGTCTCGCCTCCTGATGATTTTCATCCGCGTGTATCAACTGATGCTGAGCCCCTTACTCGGCTCGCACTGTCGTTTTTATCCCTCGTGCTCGCAATATGCCTTAGAGGCTATCGCGCTACATGGAGCGTTTAAAGGTAGCTGGTTAGCCATAAAACGCTTGGCCCGTTGTCAACCAGCCTGCGCCGGCGGCGTGGACCCCGTGCCTCCCTCAACTTCGATTACGCATTAATTCATGGACACCCAAAGACTAATCTTATTCGTGGTTTTTTCGCTCTCTATCTTTATGCTCTGGGAGTCCTGGCAACGCGAACACACGCCCGCCCCACAACCGGTTCCGGTGGCCAGCGCGCCAGGCGCGCCCGCCGCTGGCGGTATTCCCGTGCCGAGCGCGAGTTCGGCGAACCTACCCGCCGCGAACGCGCCTGCCAGCGCGACGACGAGCGCGCAGCTGCCCAAGGGACAGCGCATCCAAATCACCACGGACTTAGTCGCGGCGGAAATTGACACCAACGGCGCCGACCTACGCCGTTTGGCTTTACTCAAGCAAGGCGCCAATGAGGACAAATCACACCCCTACGCCCTCCTTGCTGACGAGGCACCGCATTATTATGTGGCGCAAAGCGGTTTAATCGGCGACGGCCTGCCTAACCACAAATCCGTATTCACTTCGGCCGCGCCCAGCTATCAGCTCGCTCCGGGCGCGAATAGTGTGGAAGCCAGATTCAGCTGGCAGGGTGCGAATGGCATCAAGGTCGACAAAATTTATACTTTCCGTCGCGGCAGCTATTTAATTGATATCCGCTACGAGGTGATGAATGGCAGCGACCAGGCCCTGAAGCCAGATGCTTATTTTCAGTTGGTACGCGACGAGACTCCGCCAAAAGGAGAAACCAAATTTTTGCCAACCTACACCGGGCCGGCGACTTTTACTGAGCAAACTAAATTCGAAAAACACGATTTCGAAAAAATCGGTCACGCCAAAGAAAAAGATTCCATCAGCGCGAAAGACGGCTGGATCGCGATGTTGCAGCATTATTTTCTGGCGGCCTATTTGCCCGTCGGCAATGTCCCGCGCGAATTTTATTTGAAGCGCGTCTCCGATACTTTATTCGCCGCCGGCGTCATCGTGCCCGTAGGCAGCGTCGCGCCCAAGGCGACGGCCAATCTCGACATGCCGTTCTACGCGGGCCCGCAAGAACAAAAAACGCTAAAAAAACTCGCGCCTAATTTGGATCTCGCGGTGGACTACGGCTGGTTAACGGTCATCGCGGTGCCGATATTCTGGCTCTTATCTTGGCTGCATTCCTGGATAGGCAATTGGGGCTGGGCCATCATCGTCTTGACGATATTAATCAAGCTCGCCTTTTATCCCTTATCAGCCGCCAGCTATCGCTCCATGGCGAAGATGAAAGCCCTTGCGCCGCGCTTGCAGAAAATGAAAGAGCATTACTGCGACGATAGACAAAAACTGCATCAAGGCATGATGGAGTTATACAAAACCGAAAAAATAAATCCACTAGGCGGTTGTCTGCCTGTGCTGGTGCAAATCCCCGTCTTCATCGCTTTATATTGGGTCTTGCTGTATAGCGTGGAAATGCGCCACGCGCCCTTCGCTTTATGGATACATGATCTCACCGCGCAAGACCCCTATTATATTTTGCCGATTCTGATGGGCATCTCCATGGTGGTGCAAGCACGCTTAAACCCTACGCCGCCCGACCCCATACAAGCCAAGGTGATGATGATTATGCCCATCGCCTTCTCGGTGATGTTCTTGTGGTTCCCGGCCGGTTTGGTGTTGTATTGGGTGGTAAACAATACCCTGTCCATACTGCAGCAATGGCGCATCAATAAAGTCTTAGCGCACGCTCCCGCACCGCGTGCGAAAAGATGACACCATAGCCGCCATCGCCACGGCCCCCGGACGTGGCGGCATAGGCGTGATTCGAATCTCCGGCGCGCGCACCGCGGATATTGCGCGCGGCGTCGTAGGCAAATTACCTGCGCCACGCCTTGCCCAGCTCGCCACATTTCGAGACCAAAATAGCCAGCCTATAGATCAAGGCCTGGCTATTTTTTTTGCCAAGCCGCATTCCTACACCGGGGAAGATGTGCTGGAATTGCAAGGCCATGGCGGGCCAGCGGTATTGCAAAGACTGCTCAAGCGCTGCCTAGAATTAGGCGCGCGCTTAGCCCAGCCCGGCGAATTCACCCAGCGCGCTTATCTCAATGACAAACTGGATTTAGCCCAAGCCGAAAGCGTCGCCGATCTTATCGACGCCGCCAGCGAACAAGCGGCAAGCAGCGCCATGCGTTCCTTGCAAGGAGAGTTTTCACGCGAAATACACGGCCAAGTGGAAACACTCATCCATATTCGTATGCTGATAGAAGCCACCCTGGATTTTCCGGAAGAGGAAATCGATTTTCTGGCTGCGGCAGGCGTAGAACATAAATTAGCGCAAAGCCTGAATGATCTGCAAAGTTTGCGCACACGCGCGCAACAAGGCGCCTTATTGCGCGATGGCTTGCGCGTCGTTCTGCTCGGTCAACCCAACGTCGGCAAATCCAGTTTACTAAATTGTTTGGCGCGCGCCGAAGTCGCTATCGTCACCGCCATTGCCGGCACCACGCGCGATACCGTGCGCGAAGAAATTCAAATTCATGGCGTGCCTATCCATATCGTCGACACCGCGGGCTTGCGTGAAAGCGCAGACGAAGTCGAACGCATAGGCATGGCGCGCACCTGGGCGGCGGTCGAACAAGCCAATATCGCCCTGTTGATCATGGATGCGCGAGACCCCTTGAATGAGGCTGACCTCGCGATACTCGAACGGCTGCCGCAACGTTTACCAGTGCTTCGTGTATTCAATAAAATGGATTTGCTCCCAGGGCAAGCGCGCAAAGACACGCAGGCTGACGATGTCTATTTGTCCGCAAAAACCGGCGGCGGCGTAGAGCTTTTGCGCGAGCGCTTATTAGCGCTCGCCGGCTGGCAACAAACCGGCGAAGACATTTTTCTCGCCCGCGAACGCCATCTCATTGCGCTCACCCAAGCGCAGCGAGTGTTAGAGCGCGCGCAAAGCCATTGGCCGCAAATCGAACTCGTCGCGGAAGAATTGCGGCAAGCGCAAACCGCTCTGAGTGAGATTACCGGCGAGTTCACCGCGGATGATTTACTGGGCGAAATATTTTCCAGGTTTTGTATTGGGAAATGAATAAATAAAAACTGGAGGGCGTCGAGGAGATAGGGAAATGAGGAACAAGCTGATTCGATTTTATGTACCGCAAGACGAGGCGCTGCTTGCGGCCCTTGGAGAGGTGGCGGTGCGCCATGAGCAGATGAATTACGTCTTAAAATTAATTATCAAAAATCTAAATGGTATGACGACCGAACGCGCACTCGCAGCCACGTGGCATACGGGCTCGAAAGCATTGAGAGAACGAATAATAAAAATTGCGCGAAACCGGTTAGGCGAAAGTGTCACCATAGAAAAACTACTTGTGTTGCTATGCTAGTGTGAGGAGCTTACTCAAAAAAGAAATGAGCTCATACACGGCCTCTGGACAGAAGAACTAACTGGAGAAGCGCGGCTAAGAACCCACACCGGGCCTACGCTTCCCCCTGCTCTGCGACAATTGCGCTCGCTCGCACAGGATCTGCATGAGCATACCCGGCGATTGAACTGCGCACGAAAAAGTGGCTTTATCAACCAAGCATTGACCGGAGAGGGGGGATGAATGGGTCGCTGCCTTGCGAGGTCACCACCGGGTAGTTTTCCCAAGCCCGCTTTATCACGCATGCTATTCATAGTCCGTAAATATCTGCTCCTCCGCCACCCGTTCCACCAAGATTTTTTTCATCGTGCCCACGGCCAACGCCGGACCGGCGATATATACCTGCGCCCGGCTCAAGCCGCTAATCGCCAAGACTTTAGGCGCGACAATTTTTTGGATAATGGTTTCTTGGCGGGACGCGGTGGCATCCAAATCGCCGCCGACTAAAATCGGTTCGTAATAAAAATTTGTCCAGCTAGTCGCCCAGGACCCCGCTGAGACGGAAACATAATGGCCCCGGGGTTTGTCCGACAG
>CAZKHT010000018.1:16260-21172 GCA_964552595.1 uncultured Burkholderiales bacterium | reverse complement strand
GCGTCTTAATAATCTTCCTCCCAGAGGACCTTCAGCTTTCCCGCCGCGAGATCCACGCTTTGGACGACGGAGCCAATAAAAGGGATTAAACGCTGGCGTTCACCTGCTACCACCAAAACATCATTCGCCCCGGTGGCGATCAAACTCTCAACTTTTCCAAGTTCCAGATTGTCGGTATTCAGCACCGCCAATCCAATTAAATCCGTCCAATAATATTCGTCGGGCCGAGTGGCCGGCAGTGCTTTTCGCGGTACCACGACTTCTAGGCCGCGCAAGCTCAAAGCCAAATCCCTATCCGCCACCCCAGCCAGTTTCGCGACTAATTCTTTGCCATGGGCTTTGGCGCTTTCCACGGCGTAAGGACGATACGCGCCTTTTTTACCGAGCCACCATTCGGGATAATCGCCCAGACCATCCTGGGTTTCAGTGTATGGCCGGACTTTAATCCAACCCAGCACCCCAAACGGCGCCAGCACTTGTCCCATCACAACCCAGTCTTCCGGGTCGTTATGCTGCTCAGGCAGTGGCGGAACCCGCTTGTTTTAACAGCCGCGCTACGGTGGGGCTGAGTTGCGCGCCATTGCCTTGCCAATAAGCGATGCGGTCGCGGCTCATGCGCAAACCTTCTTCACCGGCACTGGCTTTAGGATTATAAAAACCGACGCGCTCTATGAACCGGCCGTCACGCCGATTATGCGAATCGGTCACGATGACATTGTAAAAGGGACGCTTCTTGGCGCCGCCTCGTGCTAATCGAATCACCACCATGCTGTTTGCCCAATCCGAATACGGAAAAGGGCGAGATACTACGGGATTTCACTCAAAATCGCAACCGCCATCCGGCCTTCCCCTCATTCTGGGCACCGATTTGCGTCCCGCCCTCCGCGCTCCCCACTGCTCAGTAGTTAAGCACCGGGAATCAAAGGCTTGATTCAATACAGGGCTAAAAATCCGGGCGCTTGCGCCGTTAACTAAGACCTGAGCCGCAGGTTTACCCGCATCGCACCGAAAAAAGGTCTTTTGGAAGGGCACGCACTATGTTTTCCTGGCTACAAAAGGGATTTATGGGACTGAGCATACGCTGGAAATTACAGCTGGGATTTTTTGCCGTCACCATGTTTACCACGCTCTACAACCGTTGGATCGCGGCCGGCGAATTACAAAAGATGATCGCCATCGCCGAGCAAGGCGGCGTCAGCGCGCAAGTCATACAAAAACTCAAGGCCGACTACGCGACTTTTTTGTTTAACTCGGTCTGGGAATCGGGCATAGAGTTCGCCTTGCAATTTATATTGATAGGCTTTCTCGCCGCCCTCTTTGTGAAGCCGATACAGACCTTATGCCAAGCGTTAAAAGCGGCCGGCGCCGGCGACTTGACGCGGGCCGTGCCGAATCGCTCGCGCGATGAAATCGGCTTGCTGGAACATAGCTTCAACGAAGTCTTAGACGCCTTGAACCGCATCCTACGCAGCATAGAAGCTAGCGGACGACAAATGGGTCAATCGGTCCATCAAATTTCGGCCATCTCGCATGAAATCGCCGACATCGGAAAAAGTGAGCATAAACGCTCGGAGGAAGTCGCCGCGGCCACCGACAAGTTGCAGCAAATTTCCGAATCGGCGCGACGCTTGGCGGAGCAAGCCCAAGCCAATTCTCAAACCACGGAACAACGCGCGCGCGAGGGTCTGGCTACGGTGCAAACCAATATTCAGGAAATGCAGCGCTCCGTGGAAGAAGTTAATCGAGCGGCGGACGAGATCCGCGAATTAGGCCATGCCGCGCAGCAAATTCACACCATCATAGATGCTATACACACCATCGCCGAACAAACCAATTTATTGGCGCTCAATGCCGCCATAGAGGCGGCGCGCGCGGGCGAGGCCGGCCGAGGCTTCGCCGTCGTTGCGGATGAAGTCCGTAAACTGGCGGTGCGCACGACCGGCGCAACCGCCGAAATTTCGCAAATCATAGACACTGTCACCGGTAAGCTCCAACAAGTCACCGACACCATGGGCCAGGTGGTCGAAGCCAGCCACGCCGATCAAGCCCGAGCACACGAAACCGCCGCCGTCTTCGAAGCCGTCGCCGGAGAAGTGACACAAACCGCCAGCGCCAATCACGACATTTCTCTTGCGAGCAAAGAACAAATTCAACAGCTGCTGCATTTGCGCGATACCTTGGCAAATTTATTTACGGCGCTCGAAGCAAATGCGGCGAAAGTCGAAATCACCGCGAATATTGGTGATGATTTGCATCAAGTCACACAACAATTTAATGAGTTGATGGCGGGCTTCCAGTTTATTCATTTGGACGAGCAGCAACAAAGACGCGCCGATGAGCAGCGCAATCACCCGCGCTTCAATCAAAGCTTATTGGTCCGCGTGACGCAGAAGGGACAAGTGTACGACGGGATTACCCGCAATATGAGTTTATCGGGGATGCAGTTGCGCGTTTCCGAAGTACTGGATACGCAAGCACCCGTGGAACTGGCTTTATTTTTACCGCAAGAAGACCGCAGTGCGTTTGCCAAACAGACCCCGCTCATTATCAACGCCGATATCGCGCGACATCATCAAGAGCATGGCAGTCATTTTTATGGGTTGGAATTTCGGAATCTCACCCCCGGACAAAGGGGCGCGCTCAAACAATGCTTCAGCTTTTTTCACAAACAAGCCGAGTTTGCTTGAGCGCTTTTTCTTAAAACGGCAAGCAAAGCTTCCCTTGATACGGGCTCCATTGGCCTAGCACATTGTTATAGGCATAGAGCACGCCGCTCGCATTCTTATACAAACCATCGCCGCCGCTGATAATCAACTGTTCAGTAGCGGAACCCGCGCCTGCGATGCCCATGTCTATGGTGTACACCGTCCCGCCGGGCAGACTTAAAGCACTGCGCGCATTAAAAATACGCCGGGTCTCGGGCAAATTAAATTCATCGGGCATCGCCGTTAATCCGGATTCATTGAGTATCGCCGGCGATTGCGCCAGATTACCGGTCATGGGGCTGACCATTTGTTCCAGGGTCATACCCGCAAATCCCGAGCCGCTCACCACACCTTTGACTGCGACGCTGAAGCAAGTACCCGGTGCGCCAAGAAAAGCGACACCGGAAATGCGCTGAGATATTTGGCAGCTCAAATCCGGTGTGAGCTTGACCGATCCACTTAGAGCGACACAAGTTTGTGCATGCACTGGTAGCACGACGCTGCCTAGGGCGGCACAAAGTAGGGACAACACTTTCATCGTTTTCTCCTTTAGATTTGCAGTTATTGTTAAGCGCGAGGCGCTTTTGCGGAGAAAGCATTTACCGTGCCATTGTCATAACGGGGCTAAAAATGCAGGATTTTTGGGTAGGTAGCGCTAAGCGCAAACCCCTCCTATAAAGAATTTCGACAAGCAGGCTTGGATGTAGAGCGCGTTTTAAACAGCATGACGGCAAGCTATGACGGCAAAATTGTTTCTGCTAATCTTGCGCTACAACCGGAGTTCACCGGCTAAGGCAAGGGTGGGCTAAACGCGCCGTGCCCACTCAGAAGGACGCATGATGTTGGCAAAACCCTATCGACGTCGCCTCTTAGGCGTTTGCCTGCTTGGCTTCTGTGCTTTAGTCGATACGCGCGCGGCATCGAATACCTCCGCGACTCAGGACACCTCACCCACCCTCCCGCAATACGTTTTAAGTGCGCGCATTGTCGCCGCCGGCTTAGGAAATGTCGCGGGCTTGCGCCAAGTGGGCATGTTTCATCGTGGCGGCCCCATTCCTTCCAACCCCGAATTCCTAATGCAAACACGGCCGGGCCATGTGTTGGCGCCGGAACGTTTATTGGTGGCAACGAGCGCGAACTTCGGCGCGCCCTTGGCCGACCCCCAATTAAGTTCGGGCAGTGTCGTGTCCTTAGACACGCAGCGGCCAGAGCTCTTGTTGATCCCCGCGCAATTCGCCAAGGGTGGCGGACAGGGACGCGCGGCCGACGGCGCCATTCAAATATTCAGCGCGCAAAACGCGGCGTTTCTGAATAGCGCCTATAACCGCAGTGCGCGAACCGCGAAGCTGCCAGGCGTCGCCAGCCCCCGATATATTTCGATTAACAATGCTTTCGGCCGGCCCTGGATTGCTAATAGCCCTTCGGGCGTGCGCGGTTTCGGCAGCAATACGGTTTTGGATCCCAACGGCCGGCCCTTGGATAACGCCCCCAGTAGCGAGGCCGGCGGCGTCTTCGCCGCGGCTTTGAGTAACCGTAAACCCGCGCCGTTTTTACGCGGCGATTTACTGCAAGCCGCCTTGGGCACCGCTTTCCTAGGCGCGTCGCCAGACAGCAGTGGCTTCGCGGTATTCGCTGTCGCAAAGGCCGATGGCAGCGTGGCGCAAGTGCATGTCCAAGACGGGGTGGATGGATTGGCGCCCGCGGGCACCGCGCAGCCTAGCCTGCAAGGCGAAGCCGGTGTTCTGGGCATGGCGTTTAAATGGAACCCGGATCGCGCTTTATACATTGCCGACAGCGCGCGTAACCGCATCGCGGTTTTGCATTTAGTCGACGACGCGCGAATCTTTAAAGTCGCGCGCACTCAGTATTTGACGTCAGCAGGTTTGCGCCAACCGGTGGATTTGGCCGCCGCTATTCCGGAAATCGCCAATCCGCGCTTCGCCAGCCACACAACTTTAGCGGGCGGCTCTGATCTTTATGTATTGAACCGCGGCGACGGCAGCCTTTTACGCATCAACCAAGAAGGCGCGGTGTTGGCGCGCGCTAGCCTCGCCGTACCCGGCTTAGGCCTCGTGGGAGCAGACCGCGTGCGCGGCCTCGCGGTTTCCGCGGATGGCCAGCGCATTTGGATTAGCTTGCAAGACAGTCTGCCGGATTACCCCGCTTATCCAGGCGTGGTGATAGAGGTCAGCGCCTTCGATGCGGCC
>CAZKHT010000018.1:0-16250 GCA_964552595.1 uncultured Burkholderiales bacterium | reverse complement strand
GATGCGGCCGGCCCTTATCGGCGCGACGCGGCGCCGCTGCTCGCTCGCGCTTATCCTGAATCCGAGTTGTCGAAAACCGGCGCGACTTTATTCGCCAAATTGTTTTCCGTGCAAGATGGCTTGGGGCCACTATTCAACGCCCGTTCTTGCTTGAGTTGTCATGGCGATCCTACACCTGGCGGAATGAGCGCCGTGCAAGAACATTTTGCCTTGCGGGTCGCCCGCGCGCATGCGGTCACTGGGCGCCAGGAACTCCTGGACGACGCCAATAGCCCTATTGCACACCGCCATTCCTTGCGCGAAATGGGTCTGCCCAATATGCCGGGCGCGGGCATACCGCGCGCCGCGAATATCACCTCTTTGCGCATGCCGCCCGCTCTATATGAGGTCGGGAAGCTAGACGCGATTTCCGACGAAGCGATCTTGGCCAACGCGGTGAATAAAGGCGACGGCATACACGGCCGGCCGAATCGGGTACTGAGTTTAAATGGCGAGCAACGCATAGGCCGATATGGCTGGAAAGCCGACATCGCGAATTTAGATGAAATGGTAGGCTTCGCTTACGCCAATGAATTGGGTATCAGCAATCCGCGGGCCCCGAGGCCCGCCTTGACCCGCGATGTGAGGGCACTGGATGAGGATGGCAGCGCGGACGTCGCGGTCGCGGCTTATCTGCATAGCTTACGTTTACCGCCCCGACCCAAGCTTCCATGATTTTGAGTTCTTCCCTGCGCGCCGCTAGGAGCGAACTACATCTGCATGCCTGGCGCGCGCGTTTTCCGGGTTTATTGGTCGCGGCATTATTGGCCTTCGCCGCCAGCGCGCTGGCTGGGGGCCTGGGCGATCCGCTGGCGCGCAATCCGCTCCTGGTGGCCATGCTCCTAGGTTTAATCATAGGCAATGCCTTCGGCAGCCCGGAGCGTTTACGGCCCGGTCTGCAATTCACCACTCGCAGCCTTTTACGTTTCGCCGTGGTACTCGTGGGCTTTCGCATCACCGTGCGTCTATTGCTGGACTTGGGGCTGACACCAGTTTTATTGGCGGCAGCGGAATTAATAATCGCTTTGCTGTGCTTGTTTTGGATCGCGCATAAAGTCCTCAAATTCGATAAAGAATTTTCACTCCTATTAGCGGCGGGCAGCGCCGTCTGCGGCGCGGCGGCGATACTTTCTTTCGCCAGCTTGAGCCGCGCGCGTACTCAGCAAGCGGCCATGGCGATTACCGTCATCACGCTTTTTGGTACCGCGGCTTTATTTTTATTTCCCCTGTTTTTTTTGAATGGCTATTTACCCGGCCTGGACGACGATCATTACGGCATCTTCGTCGGCGCGAGTATTTTTGAACTGGCACAAGTCTATGGCGCGGGTCTGGCGATTTCCGAGCTGGCCTTAAACACCGCCACCTTAGTCAAGCTTACCAAAGTGCTAATGCTGATTCCGCTGCTCCTCATACGCAGTTATCTGCAAAGGCATGGCCGGCGCAAAGCCGACGTCGCCGCCCCGCCTTTTCCCTGGTTTGTTCTGGGATTCGCGCTGGTGATGCTTTTTAATTCGGCGATTACCCTGCCGGGCCCGATACGCGCGGGCATACAGCAATTCGATTTATTTTTATTCACCATGGTGATGATCGCCCTGGGCTTGGACACCCGCTTTACCCGCTTGCGCGAAGAAGGCGGTGTCACCCGCTTAATTCTCATGGGCGTGATCGCCTTGCTGCTCACCTCGGTGCTGACTTATGGTTTAGTCCGGGGCGCGTTGGCGACGCAGCAGATGGCTTCCGTAAGCCGTAGCGGACCGCCTCTGTCTTTACTGCCTGGCGCTAGGGTTTTTGAAGCGACGGGTTGCGGCAAATGCCATGTGCCCATCCTCGGCAGTGGCGCGCAGGCCGTGACTTTATATTCGGATTTATTGCTGCACGATATGGGTCCGGCGCTGGATGACAAAATCGTTCAAGGCGAAGCAACCGGCGTGGACTGGCGCACCACGCCCCTCATCGGACTGGGTTTACGCTCGCGCTATTTACATGACGGCCGCGCGACGACTTTGCATCAAGCCATCGTCGCGCATGGCGGCGAAGCGCAAATTGTTCGCGATCGCTATCTGGCATTGAAGGCCGAGGAACAAGCGCAATTGCTACAATTTTTAAATTCCCTCTGATGGGTAGTGGAGGCGCGATGTGCGACTGCCCCATTAGCGCTCGGCCAGAGAATGATATAGTTGAGGCATGCCCCATTCTCATCCCATTACTGCCATTGTGCTTGCCGGCGGCGCCGGCCGGCGCATGGGCGGCGAAGACAAAGGTCTGCTGCAACTCAAACAGAAACCCTTAATCGAATGGGTATTGGCGCGCATCGCACCGCAAGTGAACGAAATCATTATCAGCGCGAATCGCAACCTGGAGCGCTATCAAAGTTTCGGGCATGCCGTCGTACAAGATAAAACCCAAGGCTATGCCGGCCCTTTAGCGGGGATCGCGCGTGGTTTATTGGATGCAAAACACGAATTGATTTTGTCCGTGCCTTGCGACACGCCTTTTCTTCCCGATGATTTAGTCAGCCGCTTATATAGCGGCTTAAACGCGGACGATTATGATGTAGCCGTACCCGTGGTGGCTGGCAAAGGTCAGCATGCGATTGCCTTAATGCAACGCCGCGTCGGCGCGAATCTCGCGGCTTTTCTCGCGCAAGGTGGGCATGCCGTGCATGAATGGCAAGCCGGATTGAAGCGCGCCGAAGTCGATTTCAGCGACGCCGCGCCTTTCTTCGTGAATCTCAATCAGCCGGAACAGCTGGCGGTGTTGGAAGGCCGCTTGAATCGGGCGTAAGTAGCTCGTCCAAGATATTTATCCAATGGCGCACCGGACTTGTGGTGCCGGATTGTAAATGCATCAGGCAGCCGATATTGGCGGTAACGATTTGCTCGGGTGCATGGGCTTGTAGCGCCGCGATTTTATTGTTCCTAAGTTGCTGCGCCAACTCCGGTTGTAAAATCGAATAGGTACCCGCCGCGCCGCAGCATAAATGCCTGTCCGCCGCCGCGCATAAGGTAAATCCCGCCGCGCTCAATAATTTTTCCAAGGTGCCGCCTAACTTCTGGCCATGCTGCAAAGTACAAGGCGTGTGCACCGCCAAGGTTGGCTTAGGCTGGCCGGCGCGCGCCGCTTGTAGGAGCGGAAATAAGCGCGCTTCCTCGGCCAAAATAATTTCGCTTAGGTCCCGCGTCAGGGCACTCACCTTGGCGGCCTTCTCGGCGTAAGCGGCATCGTGGCGCAAATAATGACCATATTCGCGCACCGTAACGCCACACCCGCTGGCCGTCATCACGATGGCTTCCACCGCGCCCTCCGTCGCTTCTATATAGGGCAGCCATGCATCAACGTTGCGCCGCATTAACTCCAAGGCGCGGTCTTGCGCATCCAAATGAAAATCCAGGGCACCGCAGCAGCCGGCGTGCGGTGCCACGATTAAACTAATCCCGAGACGATCTAACACCCGCGCCGCAGCAGCGTTGATTTGCGGTGCCAGCGCGGGTTGCACGCAGCCATCCAGGACTAACATTTTTCGGGCATGGCGAGCGGGCGGCCAGGCACGATCGTAAACCGGGGCGGGCACTTGGGCGGACAATTTTTCCGGTAACGCCGGCCGCGCCCACTGCGCAAGGCGCAATAATGGGGTAAACAAACCCGGGCGCGGCAATACCCAACGCAGGAGGTTGCGGCGCACGCTGTCGAAAAAACCGCGACGCACTTGGGTATCGGCGACGGCACGGCCTATGTCGAGTAATTTCCCGTATTGCACGCCGGAAGGGCAGGTCGTTTCGCAAGACCGGCAAGTCAAGCATCTGTCCAAATGCAGCACGGTTTTTTGCGTGACGGGGCCGCCTTCCAGCATTTGCTTGATTAAATAGATGCGGCCGCGCGGACTGTCTAATTCATTGCCCAGCAATTGATAAGTCGGACAAGTCGCGAGACAAAAACCGCAATGCACACAGCTGCGCAAAATCGCGTCCGCGGTTTGGCCTTGCGGCGTGTCCTTGATGAAATCGGCGAGTTGAGTCTGCATTAAAATTCCGCGTACAGGCGCCCGGGATTAAAAATTCCGTGCGGATCGAAGGCGAGCTTCAGGCGTTTATGTAAAGCCAAGAGCGCGGGCGGTAAAGGGTGAAACACCGTCGTTTTATCCCCGCCGCGAAACAGAGTCGCATGCCCGCCGGCGCGGGCGACGGCAGCGCGCAAATTCGCCGGCGTTTCTTCCGAGTACAGCCAGCGCAAGCTGCCATTCCATTCCATCAACTGCCTGCCAGGTAAATGAAAGACTGCGTTAGTCGGCAGTGAAATCCGCCATAAGGTTTGGTTGTCTCGAAAAAAATGCGAGCTCTGCTCGCGTATGCTGCGCCAAAATTCTTCGCCCGCAACTAATAGCTGCCCCCCCAATTGCTTGCGTGCCGCTTGTACCGCACTTTGCGCGCCGGATAAACGCAGAGTCAAGACCTGGTCGTGATAACAAGTCGCGGATATCGGTAGTGGCGCGGCCGCCCAGCTACGCATAGCGGTCAAGGCCTGGGTTTCATCCATCTCGAATTGCAAGCTCGCTTCGGCGGCGGGACGCGGCAGCACTTTCAGCGAGACTTCCAAAATCAATCCCAAGGTCCCTAAAGAACCGGCCATCAAACGCGCCACGTCATAGCCCGCGACATTTTTCATTACCTGGCCGCCAAAGCGTAGCCGTTCACCGCGGCCGTTTAATATTTCCACGCCCAAAACAAAATCGCGCACCGCGCCCATGCTCGCGCGTTGGGGGCCCGACAAGCCACTCGCGACACAACCGCCTAGGGTCGCGCGCGGCCCAAAATGCGGGGGTTCGAATGCCAGCATCTGCCCCTGCGCCAACAACACATTTTCGATCTCGGCTAAAGGGGTGCCGGCGCAAGCGGTCATTACCAATTCCTCCGGCGCGTAATCGACGATGCCGCGATAGGCGGCGACTTCTACCGCATCGCCGCGGCTCTGTCCGCCGTAGAAATCCTTGGAGCCGGAACCACGCAAGCGCAGCGGTTTACGCCTTTCTATCGCGTGCAAAATCCGTTCACTGAATTGTTCGATGACCGCACTCATATTTTTAGAAGCGCGGTAAGTCGGGAAATTTGCGCTGCGTGCCATGTACATGCATGGCACCGAATTCGGCGCAACGATGCAGGGTGGGGACGGCTTTGCCGGGATTCAATAAGGCTTTCTCGTCCCAAGCTTTTTTGATCGCGTGAAATTGCGCCAACTCCAAGGCGGCGAATTGCACGCACATTTGATCAATTTTTTCCACGCCCACGCCGTGCTCGCCGGTGATGGTGCCGCCCACCTCTACGCACAATTCCAAAATTTTGGCGCCAAAGGCTTCGGCGCGCGCCAGTTCGCCGGCTTGATTGGCATCATACAAAATCAAAGGATGCAGATTGCCATCGCCGGCGTGAAACACATTGGCGACTTGTAAACCATAGTGCGTCGACATTTGCCGTATGCGATGCAAGACCTGGGCTAAGCGTTTGCGCGGGATGGTGCCATCCATGCAGTAATAATCCGGCGATAAACGCCCCACTGCGGGAAAGGCGGCTTTGCGCCCCGCCCACAATAAGGTACGTTCGGCGTCATCGCGCGCGGAACGCAAACTGGTGGCGCCGCTGCGCTGCAAAATATTGTGGACCCGTTTAATTTGTTCCGAGACTTCTTCATTGGTGCCATCCAGCTCACACAATAAAATCGCTTCGGCCTCTACCGGATACCCCGCATGCACGAACGCTTCGGCCGCGCAGATCGCGGGCTTATCCATCATTTCCAAGCCGGCGGGTATGATGCCCGCCGAGATAATATCCGCCACGGCTGCACCGGCTTTTTCCACATCGTCAAAGCCAGCCATCAAAACTTGGGCACGTTCCGGTACCGGCAATAATTTCACCGTGACTTCTGTGATGACCGCCAATAATCCTTCCGAGCCTGTGAGTAGCGCCATCAAATCGTAACCCGGCGCGTCCAATGCTTCGGAACCTATCTCCAAAATTTCGCCGTCTATGGTCACCACTCGCAGGCGCAAAATATTGTTCACCGTCAGCCCGTATTTCAAGCAATGCACACCGCCGGAATTTTCCGCGACATTGCCGCCTATGGAACAAATAATCTGGCTGGAGGGATCGGGTGCGTAATACAAGCCATGCGGGCGGGCGGCCTCGGAGATGGCGAGGTTGCGCACCCCGGGTTGTACCCGCGCGCGGCAGGCGATGGGGTCAAGCTCGAGTATGCGGGAAAATTTAGCCAGCGATAGCAGTACGCCGTGCTTGAGCGGCAGAGCACCGCCGGAGAGTCCTGTCCCCGCTCCGCGAGCGACCACCGGGATCTCGGCCTCGTAACAGAGCCGCAATACCGCTTCCACCTGCGCTTCGGTTTCCGGCATCACCACCAGCATGGGCAATTGCTTGAACGCGGTCAGACCATCACTCTCGAAAGGATTTAAATCTTCGCGTTCGGTGAGCACGGCTTCCGCCGGCAGGATTTTGCGCAGCGCTTGCGCGAGTTGTTGCGGGTTCACGATAAGGCGTTTGGGCTAGAGTCCACGCAAGCGATTGTACACTGTGGCCAGCGCCTGCTCATCGCCGACATTGCCGGGGAAAATCACCACGGGTATTTCTGGAAAACGCGGATGATCAGCCGGCGTCAATACCACTGAACAGCCCGCTAAAATCTGGCCGACGATACGTGTCGCCGGCATGGCCAAACCCCGGCTCAATACATCATTAGAAGTGATGCCGCCCTTGCTAATAATGAAACCCACGCTGGACGGCAATTCGCGCACGATATCCATGAGCAAGGTCGAGACCAGCTCGCCAAATTGCAAGCGGCTGGCAGTGTCGGGAAAAGACTTTTCCTGGCGGGAGGTGTAAATCACCGGAGTCTTGCCGGCGGCATGCGCAAGCGCCACGCCGGCGACGATGCGTGCCAAGAGCGCTTCGCGGTTCTGCGGCAAACGACTCACGTCTACCTCTAGCGGCTCGATGTCGGTTTGCAAAAATAATTGCTGAAGCTGTTCGGTGGTTTTTTTTACGTGCGAGCCGACCACGATGGCGCCGGCCCGTCCACTGCGCACATAGCGATGCATTTGATCGGCCGCGACCGGCTGCGGCGGCAGTTGTGCCAAGGCGGTGAGCCAACTCGCGGCGCTGCGAAATAAAAAGCGCTTGCCCAGGTTGACCGCCGCCAGTACGTCTTGCGCGAAGCGATTTAAATCAGCCTGCTCTTCGGCGTCGACCACGCAAGTGGTGCGCCCTTCGAGCTGCAATAATCTATCCCGTGTGCCTTCTTCAATTGCTGCGCGAGTAAAGCGCAAAACATCGCCGGCACGAATTCGGCCCTGGGTTTTTTCTTCGATATAAGCGGGCAAATAACTATTCGCGTAGCCGAACACCGAATCACGCGCGAACTCGGTTTCATGCGCCGGGATCTCGCGCTCGCCCATGCGTACATAGTGGACACCATCGCGGGTAAAACGTCCGCCCTCAAAAAATGCCGGAATTAAAAATAAAGCATCGAAGGGGCCTAGGGTTTGCTCCATCACATCCGTTTCCACCGGATAGTGACCGCGCAAAGTGGAATCGGAGCGCGAGACGTAGAGCACGGGGTGAGGATAATCCTGTAGGGCGTGCTCTAGGTTTTCACACACTTCACGGGTGACGCTGGCCGCCGCCTGCGCATTCATGCCCCTGGTGTTGGTGAGAATAAACATTAAGGGGGAGGCGTCGTTCAAGCCTAGCTTAAGCGTGGCCACATCCCAGCGCGTTAGCAGCAGACAGCTGTGCACTGTTTGCGATCCCGTCGGATCGTCGTCCAATACAATGATTTTAGTTTGCATAAGCCGCGCTTAATTTCGCGCTAATTTATTACCCACAGCCATCTAGCTTAAGCTTGCAGCAATTCGCGCGCACGGGCTGCGATGGCCATGGCATTCATGCCATTAAAATCGAATAACTGATTCGGGCTGGCGGTGGTTTCGCCCCTTTTCCAGCAAAACACATCTCGCGTCGGTACTGCGCTGCGCAGCATTAAAGGCTCTAACATCGCCCCCGGTCCGCCGCTGATGGCGAGCAAAACATCGCCATGAAATAGCGCGTCGAATTGCGCGCGCGGCATGAATTTTCCATCGGGTTCCGAGCAACTTTCCCAGGCTATATCACTGGGCCGATATAAACGCCTTGGGTTCACTACCGCGACAATGCGGGTGGCTATGCCTTCTTCCTCCAAGGCCTTAGCGGCTTCAAACACCGGCAGCAATATCATATCGCCCGTCACCGCGAACACCACGCGACAGCTGCCCGCGCCGGAGTCGTGCAACACCATCGCGCCCTCTTCTATCGCGGCCCGGCTTTGCGCCAGATCGGCGCGCACCGGTAAGGGACTCTTGGATGCGGTGATGACGATGCCTTTATTGGATTGGGTGAGCGCCCAGTCATACGCGACTTGTATCATATTGGCGTCGACCGGAAACAGCGGATAGACATTGCCATTGCGCATCATGGCCGCGAAATAAGCTTCGATTTCCGGCCGCTGATGGGTCCAGCCATTACGCCCTTGCTCTAGTGCGCCCGCAGTGAATATCGTCACCGCGCTCGGTGTTTTATGGCGCAACTCGGCCATGGCCTGGGTCACGGTTTGCCAAATCGGCAACCCATTTATCGCGAAAGACTCATAAGACGCCCACAGCGAACGTCCGCCGAATAAAGCCACGCCCACCGCTAGGCCAGCGCACGCGTCTTCGTTCAGGGGTTCATAAACTTGGCCCTTCGGACCTTGGAAATACAAACCATCTTCCGTCGGATGGCGTATGGTCAAAGCCTTATTGATATTCGCCATGCCCGAGGCTTCATTGCCATCGGCGTTGGTGACGATGAATTGCGGATCGCGCGCGCCTACGGCCGCGACGATCTCGCCGAAGGCCGTGGTGGGCACTTTATTTTCCTTGCCCACTTCGAATTCGACCAGGGGCAGTTCACCCAAATCCGGTAGCGGCCGTTCAAACTCCGTGACCACCGTCTTCCCAGCAGGGCCACCGCCGGCGTGCCGGAAATTTTCGCGCACCACAAACCAGGCGCGTGGCGGCAAAGCGCGGCGTTGCAAACCGCCTTTGACGTCCTCGCTGTCTAAGGTGTGATGCGCGTACAAATTATGCGATTTAGCGCCGGTGGCATGCACACCGGCCCCTTTGAGTTGCTTAATGAGAAGCGCGCAGGGTTCGCCGTTTAAAGCGGAATGCGCGGCATCGCTGCCCGCTTGCAACACCGCCGCCGTGAACGCAAGACGCTGGTCCCAAGAAAAACGCGTGCTGTCTACATAAGCGCCCGCCTGGTCTGCATCATCGAAGTCTTTTGCATCAACTAAAAAGATTTTTCGAAAGCCATGGGCGCGCCAGTATTCCAGCATGCGCGTGTTATCCCAAGTCGAGACCATGCTGTGATGCTCTTGCGAATACCCGTTCCATAACAGTATGGGCAAGAAATTCGTCGCCTTGGGATAGGCGGTGTGAAAATGCTGAAAGGCGCTCATGATGTAAGGCTCACCCAAACCGCCATCACCTATGGTCACGGGAAATAATTTATCCGGATACAGCAGCGCGCCCGCCATGGCGAAATGTTCGCCTTGGCCTAGGGGGCCGGCGGGAGCCAACAATCCCGGAATGGCGCCGGACAAATGGCCCAGCAAGCCATGCTGCTCCCGAAAGCGCGCGCGCAAATCGGCGACGGTATGGATACCCATGGCCTCTAGCGAACTGTCCAGAAACATCGCGCTGTAAAAGCCGGGGGCGTGATGGCCGACCTCCGTCACGATGTTGGTATGGCCCAGCATGACCATGGCGGCATAGGCTTCCGCACCGGAGGCGAAACCACCGGGATGTCCGGAGGATTTGCTGCCGGTGATTTGCAAAGTGAGATAGCGCAGCGCGTCTGCCGCGAGCAAGGTTTGATAAACGGCCGCGGCGTCGCTGGCGTCGCTGATCGCGGATCGCGTTTCCGACAAGACGGCTTCCATGCCGTAGGCCTCGAAATCAGGCAAGGCGTCGGAAAAATACTGTATGCCTTCGCAAAATGCGGGGATAGCGCTTAATCCGGAAATATTCAATTGGGTGTTCATGCTGGGTCGCCTTTAAATTTCACTATATGAAACGTGAGTTCACAGTTCAAAATGATACCAATTAAGAGCTGGCTTTTCCAGGAAAATTTGGAAGCTACTAGTCGCGAAGGAGGCGTTGATGGCGATAAATTCCTACTGGGCGTCTTGTGTTTGAGCTACGCCCAATGCCGATGCCAACTAGCCTGGCGCGGAAGGCCATGCCGTTCTCATCGTACATTGCCCAGCCCTTCATAGCGCGCCATCGAAAAACCGCTTGACTTAGTGTCTATCTCACACTACTGTTAGTGTCAAAGGTACACTATGAACATGCAAACCAAACCATTTTGCTATTGGCATCCGCACCCCGCAGTGACCACGGATATCGTGATTTTCACGATTCGGGATGAGAAATTGCAATTACTCCTCATACGCCGCCGCAATCCCCCTTTCCAGGGCGAGTGGGCTTTGCCCGGTGGCTTTTTAAACTTAGACGAAGATTTAGGGGATTGCGCCCAGCGCGAATTAGAAGAGGAAACCGGGATTAAACAAGTGTATTTGGAACAGCTGTACACGTTTGGCAAACATGACCGTGATCCGCGCGAGCGCGTGATTTCGGTGGCTTATTATGCCTTGATCCCCTCGGATCGCCTGACCTTGCAACCCGCCTCCGACGCCACCGAGGCTGCGTGGTTTGCCTATGATGAGTTACCTGCCTTGGCCTTCGATCATCGCGAGATCGCGGAGAAGGCGCGTGAGCGCCTGGTAGCGAAGCTCGACTATTCAACGATTGCGTTTCAGTTTTTACCTAAGCAATTTACGCTCAGCGAGCTGCAGGATGTGTATGAAATCATTCGTTCCGAAGCCGTGGATAAACGCAATTTCCGTAAATGGATAATCGCGCGCAATCTGATCGAAGCCACGGGTAAGGAAAGGCGCAATGGCAGCCACCGCCCGGCGCGACTTTTTCGCACTAAGCGGCCCGGTCGGGTCGAAATTATTCGTTGAAAGAAACTATGGCCACTGTGATTCCCTTACGTCCCGCCGCTCAGCACAATAATGGCAATGTCGCCCTGACTGCGCGTATCAAGCGCTTACTCGCGGAGCAAGACGCGGTGGTCATCGCCCACTATTACACCGCGCCCGAGCTGCAAGAATTAGCGGACGAAACCGGCGGTTATGTTTCCGATTCGCTGGATATGGCGCGCTTTGGGCACAACCATAAAGCTCAGACCTTGGTGGTGGCGGGCGTACGCTTCATGGGCGAGACGGCGAAAATTCTGAACCCCGAAAAACGGGTCTTGATGATAGACAGCGCGGCGACGTGTTCGCTAGACGAAGATTGCCCGGCCGATAAATTCAGCGCCTTTTGCGATGCGCATCCCGATAGAGTCGTGGTGGTGTATTCAAATACCAGCGCGGCGGTGAAGGCGCGTGCCGATTGGGTGGTCACTTCTTCCATCGCGCTTAAGGTCGTGGCGCACTTGCACGCCCAGGGTAAAAAAATCCTGTGGGCGCCGGATAAACATTTGGGCCGTTATGTGCAAGAGCAAACCGGCGCCGATATGTTGATTTGGGACGGCACTTGCATCGTACACAATGAATTCAAGGCGCAATTATTGGCTGAGGTAAAAGCCCAACATCCGGAGATGGGCGTCTTGGTACATCCCGAATCGCCCGCCGGAGTGATCGCCCAAGCCGACGTGGTAGGCTCGACCAGCGCGCTGATACAAGCCGCCAAGAATTTGCCGCAGCAGACTTTTATCGTCGCCACCGACAATGGCATTTTTCACAAAATGCGCGCCGCAGCACCCGGAAAAACTTTTATCGAAGCACCCACGGGCGGCGTCGGCGCGACCTGCCAAAGCTGCGCCCATTGCCCGTGGATGGCCATGAACGATTTGCAAAAATTAGCCCAGGTGCTAGAAACCGGAGCCAATGAAATCCATATCGATGAAGCGACACGGGCCAAAGCCGTGGTATCGATTCAGCGCATGCTGGATTTCGGCAACTACGGCGCGCAAGCCCCGTCGAACAAGCCCGCCGCTATGCATATGAGCGAATAAGCGCCTTAATTTTGTCCCATATTGGCCGCTATAAGGAGAGCCGCGACGTGTGCGCAAATATAGGGCTGTCTTTTGAGTCGTTTGTTAAAAATCCTTCGCGCCGCGGGCGCAAGCTTGGTCTTTTGGCGCAAGGCCCAGCACGCGCTAACCAGCGACCCGACGCCGGAAGTGTCGGCTCCTCCCCTATCCGAGCTTCCGCCTAATTCCGAAATCAAGGCAGAGCGTAATCCCGCTCGCGCTGCCGCGTCCAAAGTACAAGCTGTGGCCGAATCCGAGGCGCCCGCGCGCTTATCTTTGTTCGCGCGCTTAAAGCGTCGCTGGAAGCCTTCCCCAGCCTCCGAGCCCAGCGAGGAAAACGGCGATACCTTGCCAGCCGCTGCTATTCCACGTCCGAATTTAAACGCGGAAGCGGTGCCTCTCGAGACACAAGCAGGGGCGGAGAGCGGACGTTTAAAACGCTTATGGCAACGGCTGGGCGCGCGCCGCAAATCGGTCGCAAGCACCGAAGCAGAAGCCTTGGAACACGAAGAGAGCAATCCGGCACTGCACAAGCGTGCCGAGGATAAAGAATCGCGCGCCTCGACACGTTCTACAGAGATGGAGCCGGAAGCAGATGCAAACGCCGAAGAAGGCGCGCTCGACGGAAGTCTTTACGCCCGGATACGGCAGGCGTTGCGCAAGAAAAAGGTCTGGGTACCGGTCAGTGTGCTCATGCTGGCCTTGATAAGCGCATCTATCAGCTTGAGTTTGCGCTCACCCGCGCACAAAAAATCAGCACCCATGGCGGCAAAGGCCAAACCTGCGCCCATCGCGTCTACTCGGGCGTCTACTCGGGCGCCTACTCCGGCGCCTACTTCCCTGGCCTCTGCGCCAACGCCGAATGCGGTCGCGCTCAGCGCCCCCCAGACACCTGAAAAAAAAGCCGATCCGGCCTTTGAAATCGTGGGCCATGTAAAAGCGGAAACCGATGCCGGCCTGGATGAATCGGATTGCGTGGTCAAGGACAAGGCCAGCGTCAGTGAGAATTTAAAAAAATGCATCACGCGCTTTAATAGCGCGGTTCGCAAACCCACACTTAGCGCCAAAAAACCTTAGCATGTCCAGCAGCGAAATTTTTCTAGCCCGGCAGCCGATATTGGATAGACACCAAAATATCAAAGCTTTTGAGCTGTTGTTTCGGGATAGCCAAGTTAATCGCGCGCAAATCACCAACG
Source organism: uncultured Burkholderiales bacterium (assembly GCA_964552595.1). Classification (GTDB taxonomy): domain Bacteria; phylum Pseudomonadota; class Gammaproteobacteria; order Burkholderiales; family Thiobacteraceae; genus RBG-16-58-11. The sequence goes on along the minus strand of CAZKHT010000018.1, from coordinate 2,833 downwards.
AAATGCATGCCACGGCCAGCGTGATTGTTTCCTTGTTCAATGAAATGGGTTTGCAATCCGTGCTGGGGCAGGAGTTGGGCTTTATCAACGTGGATAGCCAGATGTTGATGAGCGATATGGTGCAGCTGCTTCCGACTGAGCGCGTCGTGTTGGAGCTTTTAGAGACCGTGGAGATTACCCCCTTGGTGCTGCAACGCTGTCGCGATTTGAAAGCGCAGGGCTTTGCCTTGGCGCTGGATGATTTCGCGGTGTTCCAAGCGCAATATCAGGCGCTTCTTCCTTTAATCGATATCATCAAAGTCGATCTCACCTTGGTTGCCGAAGATGCACTACCACAATTAATTTCGCGTCTCAAAAATTATCCGGCACGCTTACTCGCCGAGAAAGTCGAAACGCGCGCGCAATTCGATGTCTGCATGGCACTCGGCTTCGATTTTTTTCAAGGCTATTATTTTGCCAAGCCCACGGTTTTTAGTGGCAGGCGGGCGCAGCCATCAACCTTGGCTTTGTTTAAATTGCTTTCCTTGGTGTTGGACGATGCAGGAGGCGATGCGCTAGAAGCCGCGATCAAGGCCGACACGAATTTAACTTACAACCTCATACGCCTGGTTAACTCGGTGGGCGTAGGTTCGCGCCACAAAATTCTATCGCTGTCCCAAGCGGTGTTAGTCATAGGCCGCCGGCAATTGCAACGCTGGTTGCAGCTTTTGCTGTACAGCACGCGCGACACAAATCAAGTCACCACGCCGCTGATGCAGCTGGCGGCGACGCGGGCCAAAATGCTGGAAATCCTGACGCGTTGTTTGCACAACCACGATACGGTGTTGCAAGACAGCGCGTTTATTACCGGGACTTTTTCCTTGCTGGATACTTTGTTGTCCATGCCCATGGCGGAAATAGTGACGGAGCTGAACTTACACGAGGAAGTAAAACTGGCACTGACCGCGCGCGCTGGCGATCTCGGCATCATGCTGGTGATGATAGAAGCGATAGAGGCGGGAGACTTCGACGCGGCGCAGGTTCAGCTGCAACGGTTGCCCGGACTGGATATTCACATGTTAAACGAGGCACAAATGGCGGCGATCCGCTGGGTGAACGATATAAACGTGGCGCACTAGCTAAGGCCCCACAAAATTAAGGCCACAATTTGGAATAAGGATTGGCGTAATATTCCGTGCCGCGCGCGTTGCGCATTTTTAGCACGCCTTCATCCGTGATCTCATACCACCAATTAGTGGTTTTTCCGGTATACAACTGCTCGTTTATTTTCTGTAGCGGCAAACCGCTGTCGGGCTGTTTATGTTTGCAGCGCGACACCATGTAAAAACGCTCCTCGACTTCCTCTATGCTACGGGTGCAGCCGGTTTCCTTTAAAAACCAGGTGCCCACCACATGCCGTGGTCCGCTGCTGGGAATTTGTTCAAAACCTAAATTGTCTTTTACGATAATGCGTGCGGCGAAAACAGGGGCAGAACAGATTGCACAAATCCAAACGGTGCTCAGGAAAAATTTCCACATCGCACACCTCCTGGGACGGCAAGTTATGTCGCGAGTTTTGCGGCGCGGCGACTCCGCCAACGCTTACCTAGATAGAGGAATAAAGCACTGCCCAATAAGAATACCCACATCTCGTAGCTTCTAAAAAAACTGACGACACCTTCCAGATCGCGTTGCCAGACACCGGGCCCGACGGAGACCAGCAGAAACACAAGAACGAAAATCAACCACGCGCCCTTGTGCATGCCATTCAAAAGATAGCCCAGCGGCAAGCCCACCAGCGCGGCACAGAGAAATGAACACAGAAAACCGAATAGAAAAAAATAAAATAAGACCCAGGTCTTTAAATATGCGGGGTTCAGTCCGCTCCCTATGGTCTCGAGAAACGGCGCTTGTACGAGTCCCGCGCTGAGATTGACCGCGCCCAGCCAAAGATAAGGCGCGACCACGCCGAACACCAAGGCTAAGACTATTTCTCTTAGGTGATGATGGCTCGCGTCCTGAGTCGCGGGCGGAACATTGTCCTTAGTCGCGATCAAGTCATTTTGCTCCGAACCCAATCCGCCACACCACCCAGCGCCTTGGGTAAATTATCCGGTAAGCTACCGCCGGCTTGCGCCATATCCGGCCTGCCGCCGCCTTTGCCGCCGCATTGCTGGGCGACAAAATTCACAAGCTCGCCCGCCTTGACCTTAGCCGTAAGGTCGGCGGTCACGCCGGCGATCAAGGTGGCTTTATTGCCCTCGCGTGCGCCCAATACAATAGCCGCCGAGCCCAATTTGTCTTTCAATTTGTCTAAGGTTTCGCGTAAGGCTTTCGCATCCGCGCCTTCTATCTCCGCGGCCAACACCTGTACGCCATTCACCTCCACCGCGCTTTGGGTGAGGTCGGCGCCTTGCGCGGCGGCGAGTTTTGATTTCAAGCGCGCCAATTCTTTTTCTAGGTTTTTCACATTGTCCAAAACCTGAGCGATCTTTTGGTTGACCTCTTGCGGTTGGGCTTTCAACGCGCCCGCGGCATCAAATAAAGTTTGCTGTTGACGCTGTATGTATTCCAGCGCGCCGTCGCCGGTTACCGCTTCTATGCGCCGTATGCCGGCGGCGACCCCTTGTGCATCGACGGCGGTCGCGAATTGCGCGACGAGCCTCATGCACTGCTGGCGCAGGCTTTCAGGGTTGTCGATCTGGCCGCCATTCGACAAATGGGTGACCAGTAGCGCGGTATCGCGCAGCAATGCACGCATCGAAGGTTGAGGCGGGGGACCGGACGACGCCTCCCGCGCGAGCAGCGCGGATTCGTGACGTGTGGAGGCGATGGCATTCATCAGCGCAGTACC
>CAZKHT010000017.1:0-21331 GCA_964552595.1 uncultured Burkholderiales bacterium | reverse complement strand
CCAGGGCGAAATAGAACAAAGCCTCGCCGCCAAAGATCAGCATGGACACAACCATGAGTTCAGTCATTGTGTGGGTGATGATAGTGCGCGACATGGTACGGGTGATGGCGTTGTCTATGATCTCGGGCACGGGCGCCTTGCGCATCTTGCGGAAGTTTTCCCGGATTCGGTCGAACACCACCACGGATTCATTCACCGAATAGCCCAGCACTGCCAATATCGCCGCCAATACGGTGAGCGAGAATTCCCACTGAAAAAATGCGAAGAAGCCGAGGATGATAACGACGTCGTGCATATTCGCGATGATGGCCGCCACCGCAAACCGCCATTCAAAGCGTATCGCCAAATACACCATGATGCCGAAAGACACAAAAAGCAGAGCCAAGGAACCGTTATAGAGGAGTTCTTCGCCCACTTGCGGGCCAACGAATTCAACGCGCTGCAAGCTGGCGTCGGCGTGGACCGCTTTCAGGACCGCAAGTACTTGTTCGGATAATTGCGCGCTGGTGACGCCCTTTTTCACCGGCAACCGTATCAATACATCGCGCGAGCTACCGAAATTCTGCACGCTGGCATCGGGATAGCCTCGCGTCGCGAGGGTTTCGCGTATGCCCTGAATTTCCGCGGCTTGGGCGTAGCGCACTTCCATCACCGTGCCACCGGTAAAGTCGACGCCCAGGTTGAGGCCTTTCCACACCAGGAAAAACACCGCCAATAAAAAAGTTACGAGCGAGACGATGGACGTCACGCCCGCATACTTCATGAAGGGAATATCTTTTTTGATCTTAAAAAATTCCATGCGGGATCCTTACCGATTAACCGATGGAGATATGGTCGAGTTTTTTCACTCGGCCATAGCTGAGATTGATAATGCCGCGCGACACCGTCACGGCGCTGAACATAGAAGTCAAAATGCCTATGCACAAGACCACTGCAAAGCCGCGCACCGGGCCCGAGCCTAGCCAGAATAAAAAGAAACCGGCAATCAAGGTGGTGATATTCGAATCGAAAATCGTGTCCCAAGCTCTGTCGAAGCCAGCGTGTATGGCTGCTTGCGGCGAATTGCCATTGCGCAATTCTTCGCGTATGCGCTCGAAGATCAGCACATTAGCATCGATGGCCATACCCACCGTGAGCGCCACGCCGGCGATGCCTGGCAAGGTCAGGGTGGCTTGCATCAGCGACAAGATGCCGATGAGGAAGAGCACGTTGACCGCCAAGGCCACGCTGGCGATCAAGCCAAACACGCGGTAATACACAATCATGAAAAACGCGATCAGGCTAAAGCCTATCCAAGTCGAGTGAAAACCGCGCGCGATATTATCCGCGCCCAAGCTGGGGCCCACGGTGCGTTCTTCGATAATTTCCATGGGCGCGGCCAAGGCGCCAGAGCGTAATAACAGCGCGGTGTTATTGGCCTCGTCGGTGGTAAAGCGGCCGGTGATTTGCACCCGGCCGCCCGGGATTTCGGTTCTAATCACCGGCGCGGTGACGACTTCCTCTTGGCCTTTTTCGATCAGCAAAATCGCCATGCGTTTGCCGATATTATCGCGCGTCAATTGCTGAAAGATGCGCGCGCCGCGATTATCCAAAGTGATATGCACCGCCGGCATGCCGTGCTCATCAAATCCCGGGCTGGCATCGGTAATGGATTCACCGGTCAGCACGGCGTTATTGCGCACTAGAATTTTGCTGCCATCATCCTCGGTAAATAATTTTGCACCCAGCGGCACCTGGCCTTGCAAGGCCGCCGCGACTTCAGCATCGGTGAAGTCCGCCATGCGGATTTCGAGAGTGGCCGTGCGGCCTAGAATTTGTTTGGCGCGCGCGGTGTCTTGTATGCCCGGCAATTGCACCACGATGCGATCATTGCCCTGCTGTTGAATAATGGGCTCGGCGACACCTAACTCATTTACCCGTTTGCGCAGCGTCGCCAAGTTTTGTTTCACGTCCAGTTCTTGGCGCTGTGTGACAGCTTCCGGTCGCAAGCTCGCGAGTAAGGCCGGCTCATTGCCGTTTTGCACTTCCTTTAAAAATAAATCGCCTGCCGCGGCGCTGATCACGCTCTTGGCACGATCACGCGCCGCCGTATCCGGAAAGCTCACCCGCACATCGTTACCGACGCGCGTGACACTGGTGTAAGGCACTTTTTTCTCGCGCAGCGCGCTGCGCACATCGCTCGCGTGGCGCTCCATGGCTTTGACGAAGGCCGCTTTGGTATCCAGTTGCAATAGAAAATGTACCCCGCCGCGCAAGTCCAAGCCGAGATACATAGGCAGAGCGCCTATGGCGGTGAGCCAAGCCGGCGAACGCGGTAAGAGATTTTGCGCGACCACATAAGCATCGCCCATTTGTTCGCGCAGCGCGGTGCTGGCTTTGGTTTGAGTATCGACATCGGCGAAGCGTACGACGACGTTTTTGCCTTCTATCCTCACGCCGTGATAGGGAATCTTGCCGAGATTAAGTATGCTTTCCACGCGTTGTACCGTGGCGGGCTCGATTTTAACGGAAGACTTATCGGCGGAAATCTGAACCGCGGGCTCGTTGCCATAAAAATTCGGCAGGGTGTATAAAAAACCCAGCGCCAAGGCGACGCCGATAACCAGATATTTCCAGAGCGGATAACGATTCATAGCAGTGCGCCGCGCTTAAGCGCTGGCTTTGATCGTGCCTTTGGGCAGCACAGTTTGCACCGTCGCCTTTTGCACTTGTATGACCACATTGTCGGCGACTTCCAAGCTGATGTATTGATCGCTGACCTTGGTCACTTTGCCCAGCATGCCGCCAGAGGTGATGACTTCGTCGCCTTTTTGCAGCGCTTCGACCATTTTTTTCAGTTCTTTGGCGCGCTTCATTTGCGGTCTTATCATCATGAAATAAAACAGCACGAATATCGCCACGAAGGGCAACATGCCGGTAAGCGGATCGGGTCCGGCGGCCGCGGGCGCGGCGTAGGCATTGCTAATCAACACGGTAGTCTCCTAATTAAGCGAAGCACGCCTGCTACTGCCAGCGCTCTTAAAAATGCGGCAAATTCTAGCACGATACCGCCCTCGCCTGCCGGAAATCGGCGACCTCATCCGCCAGCCGCCCGGCCTCTATGGCGCTGCGCAGGCCGCGCATGAGGTCTTGGTAATAGTGCAGGTTGTGCACGGTGTTCAACACGGCCCCCAGGATTTCACCGGATTTGTCCAAATGATGTAAATAGGCCCGGCTGAAATGTTGGCAGGTATAGCAAGCGCAGGTCTCATCCAACGGCGCCACGTCGTCGCGATAGCGGCTATTGCGTATGCGTATATCGCCATGCCGGGTGAACAAATGACCGTTGCGCGCGTTTCGCGTCGGCATGACGCAGTCAAACATATCAATGCCCGCGAGCACCGCTTCCACAATATCTTCCGGCGTGCCTACGCCCATTAAATAGCGTGGCTTATTCGTAGGCAGGCGCGGGGCGGTATGGTGTAAGACGCGGCGCATTTCGTCCTTGGGCTCACCCACGGAGAGGCCGCCTATGGCGTAGCCATCAAAGCCGATTTGTTCGAGGCCGGCCAAGGATTGATCGCGCAGGTTCAAGTGCATTCCCCCCTGGACGATGCCAAAAAGCGCGTTGGGATTGCCCTCATGTGCGCGCTTGGAGCGCTCGGCCCAGCGCAGCGAGAGTTGCATGGATTTTTCCGCGACATCGGCTTCCGCGGGATAAGGCGTGCACTCGTCGAAAATCATCACCACATCGGAATTCAGAACGCGTTGTATGCGCATAGATTCTTCCGGCGAGAGAAAACACGCGTCGCCATTAATCGGCGACCGAAAATTCACGCCCTCCTCAGAGATTTTGCGTAGCGCATTCAAACTGAAAACCTGAAAGCCGCCGGAGTCGGTTAGTATCGGCCCCTCCCAGCCCATGAAGCGATGCAATCCGCCATGCGCCGCGATGACTTCTAAACCCGGGCGTAACCATAAATGAAACGTATTGCCGAGAACGATTTGCGCACCGCTCTCCACTAACGCATCGGGCCGCATGGCTTTCACCGTGCCATACGTGCCGACTGGCATGAAGGCAGGCGTATCAATCACACCGTGCGCCACATGCAGCCGCCCGCGCCGCGCTTCTTCCGCGCGCGTCATTAACTCAAATTTCACGCAGCGCCCTCGATTAACATCGCATCGCCATAACTAAAAAAACGATAACGCGCTTCCACTGCATGCCGATACGCCAGCTTAAGATTCACCATGCCGCCAAAGGCGCAGACCAGCATGAAGAGCGTGGACTTGGGCAAATGAAAATTCGTGAATAAGCGCTGCACCACGCGGAATTCATATCCGGGAATAATAAATAAATTAGTCTCGCCATAGCCGGCGGTGAGGCCTTCGCTGCCGCCGGCCGCGGATTCCAGCGCGCGTAAACTGGTGGTGCCTACCGCCAGCACGCGGCCGCCGCGCTCTTGCGAGCGACGTATCGCCAGCACGGTTTCTTCCGGCACGTGATACCACTCGCTGTGCATTTGATGTTCCCGCACATCGTCGGCGCGCACCGGTTGAAATGTGCCCGCGCCTACATGCAAAGTGACATACGCAATAGTCACGCCGCGCGCACGCAACTCATCCACCATCGCTTCATCGAAATGCAAACCGGCGGTGGGCGCGGCGACCGCCCCCGGCTTGCTGGCATACACGGTTTGATAACGTGCTTCATCGGATGCGCTGGGTGCGCGCGTGATATACGGCGGCAAAGGCAGACTGCCGAATTTATCCAGCCAGGCCAGCAAAGGCATGTCGGCATCCAGGCGCACCTTATACATTTCGCCCACGCGCTCCAGTACCCAAAACCCAGCATCGCGGGTGACGGCGATACGCGTATCGGGCTTAGGTGCCCGGCTTGCGCGTATCTGCGCGATCGCGTGTTTCTCATCCAGCACCCGTTCTAATAACATCTCCACTTGACCGCCGGTTTCTTTACTGCCGATCAAGCGCGCCTTAATCACTCGCGTGTCGTTAAACACCACGATGTCGTTAGACGTTAAAAACTCCGGGAAGCGCGCGAACATGCCATCCGCCACGGCCCCGCTCTTGCCATCCACATGTAAAAGCCGGCTGGCGCGGCGCTGCTCGGGCGGAAACTGCGCGATTAACTCCGGCGGCAAGCGGAAATCAAAATCCTGGGTCTTCATGAAAATACGGGAATAAAAGAGCTAGATGGGCTGCGAATTATAGCCGAACTTGATGCGCGCCTGATTTCTGCGGATAATGCCGCCTCTTACTCGGCGCTCAGACTCACGCAAGCGCCGCAGCGACAAGCCGGGATGGCGGAATTGGTAGACGCACGGGACTCAAAATCCCGCGGTGGTGACACCATGGGGGTTCGATTCCCCCTCCCGGCACCAAGAGATAGTTTTAACAGGCGGGGAATTAGACCTTATTCCTCCAACCGCCTTTTTGAATCACAATTCGCGGCGAAAGCCCGCCAGCGTCGCCATGTCGATTAAGGTATCAAGCGAAAACAAATCCACCCTGCCTCGCGCCAGATCGGAAATACGCGGCTGAGTCACACCAAATCGCTCGGCTGCGACTTTTTGCGTCCAACCCTCGCGCCGAATTAGCTCGGTCAATTCGATCATGAGATGCGAACGGGCACGCATACCCGCAGCTACTTGCGGCGTATCTTCAATAGCGTCCCACACGCTTTCAAATCGTTTTTTGCTCATCGTTCGTTCCTGTTAAGTACTTTGTATCGATCCCGCGTTAATGCAATATAGGCTTTAATGCTCAAGGGGAAAGTTCCGCGAGACATTGAGGGTCAATCTCCGAGTAGGCAAATTGCGGATCGGGCGAATGAATGAGCATAGTAGGTCTCTAAACAATAATTGTTACGGACGTTGGCGTCCGCAATTAACGGTTGGACGTAGCAAATATGAGCAATAAAATTAGAAAAACGGAACATGCTGGCGCGAAGAATGGCGGCGGCTATTGGGGCTCTCGCCACGAAGCGAAAACGGTCAGCAAAAAAATTCGTCGTTCGCAATCCCGCCTGCTGGAGACTTTATGCGCGTTTGAACCTCGAAGCAGCGAGACGGCCGATGAAACGAGCAAGGAAAATGACAAGACAAACTGAGTGTGGCTGCCGAACCTATATCGCATCCTCAAGTAATTCCCTAACCGTACACCGAACAGACCAGGCAAGCCCAGTCATTTTTCCCTCATTACAGATCAACTTAAAGCCGCATATCATCGAGAAATTCGGATGGCGCATCCCCGCTTGTCACTAGCCTACCACCGCAAGCATCCTCCGCTTGCTCTCATACGGTTACAATCGAGCTTGAATCCACTTTGACCGCCCTCGTGAACACCCCCTCCACCCCGCGCATCTCTTATCTTCGTGATTTATGGCCTCTGCTGCGGCCCTATCGCGGCCGTATCATTTTAGCTTTTTTATTGTTATGCCTAGGTTCCACGACCATATTGCTTGTGCCCTTGGCGTTTCGCGACTTGATCGATTTTGGCTTCGGCCAAAAGCAAAGTGCGAGTGGCGGTATGTTGGGCGCGCTGAGTTTGAACGGTCACTTCGCGGCCTTGTTTGGATTGGCGACTTTATGGGCAGTGTCGGTGGCGACGCGGTACTACACCGTCACCTGGGTAGGAGAGCGAGTCACGGCGGATTTGCGTAGCGCGGTTTACGCGCGGGTGCTCACGCAATCGCCCCAATTTTTCGAGACCTTACAAACCGGCGAAGTCTTATCGCGGCTGACCGGAGACACCACGCTGATCCAAACCGTGGTGGGCAGTTCGATCTCCATGGGCTTACGCAGCGTGTTTCAGTTTGTCGGCGGTATGGTCATGCTGGCGGTCACAAGTTTTTATTTGTTTTCTCTCAATTTGGGCTTGATGGCGATACTCACCCTACCACTCATCGCGATCGGTCGTAAGGTCAAAACCCTATCGCGCGAATCGCAAGATAAGATCGCCGATGCTTCCGCCCTCGCCGGTGAAATACTCAATGCCGTGCCTACGGTACAAGCTTATACCCAAGAAAAACATGAGATGAATCGCTTCGCGGCGCGCGCGGAACTCAGTTTCGTTACCGCAATTCGCCGCACCCGCGTGCGCGCCGCGCTGACTGGTTTGATTATTACCGCTGTCATGGGCCCGATTATTTTTGTGTTATGGATAGGTGCGAATCAAGTCCACGCCGGCAGCATGACCGGAGGGCAGCTTGCTTCTTTCGTTTTGTACGCGGTTTTGGTTGCGGGAGCTGTAGGCACCATGGCGGAGGTGTGGGGCGACGTCATGCGCGCTGCCGGGGCAACCGAGCGCTTGCTGGAACTGCTCAACGCTCAAGCGGGGATCGCTGACGCCGCAACAGCGCGGCCACTCGCGCAGCCACAACAAGCGATGATCGAATTCGACCAGGTGAATTTCTATTACCCCTCGCAATTGCAAACACCGGCCTTGGCAAACATCACATTTTCGATAGCGCCGGGCGAGAGCGTGGCTTTAGTTGGCCCCTCGGGTGCGGGCAAGACGACGTTATTTCAACTTTTGCTGCGCTTTTACGATGTGAGTAGCGGCGCGATTCGGTTTAATGGGCAAGACCTACGGCAACTGTATTTGCATGATATCCGCGAGAAGATCGCCATCGTGCCGCAGGACTCGGTGATATTTTCGGCCAATGCCCTGGAAAATATCCGCTATGGGCGCCCGGGCGCGAGCGACGCCGAGGTTCTGGCCGCCGCCCAAGCCGCGCAAGTGGACGAATTCATCCACCGCCTGCCCGAAGGCTACCACACTTTTCTGGGCGAGCGCGGTGTACGCCTCTCCGGCGGGCAGCGGCAACGCATCGCGATTGCGCGCGCGATTTTAAAAAATGCGCCGCTACTTCTCTTAGACGAAGCCACCAGCGCGCTGGATGCCGAATCCGAAGTCTTGGTTCAGACGGGCCTCGATGCGGCGATGCGGGGTCGTACGACTATTGTGATCGCGCATCGGCTTTCCACCGTGAAAGCGGTCAGCAGAATTATCGTCCTTGAAAAAGGCCGTATCGTGGAAACCGGCGCCCCCGACGATTTGCGCAAGGAAGGCGGCCTGTACGCGCGGCTGGCACGCTTGCAATTCGATATTGAATAAACTAGACGTATCGCTCGCGCCGAATCTTCACGGCCAATATAATATTTTTAGGTAAGAGGCGGGGGCCTACGATGCGCGGCTTTATTCGCTTACCACTTTCGTTTTATTTCTGAGGGATAACGATGTCTGAGGACGGCTTCCACGTACATGGTGCACACGAACACGAGGTAGAACATGCCGCGCACGCGGGTGTAGGGCTTGCGCAATACGTTGCTATTTTCACGGCGATTCTTTCGACTGTAGGAGCCATCGTTAGCTATCAGGGTGGCGCGACCCAAAATGAATCCATGCTTTATAAAAACGAAGCTGTTCTTAAGCGGACGCAAGCTTCCGACCAGTGGAACTTCTATCAAGCGAAAAGCAGTAAAGGCCACCTCATGGAACTTGCCGCTGATATTGCACCTATCGATAAGCGCGACTTTTATCGCAAGCAAATCGAAAAATACGAACAGGAAAAAGTGGCCATCAAGGCGAAAGCCCTGGCACTCGAAGAAGAATCCAACCGCGCAAATCAAAAAAGCGAAGAACTAATGCATCCCCACCATAGGCTTGCACAGGGAATGACCATGCTTCAAATCGCAATATCCTTAGCTTCAATCACTGCCCTAACCCGCAAACGCTGGTTATTTGCGTTAGCGGCGGTTGCTGCGGTGATAGGAATAGGCTTAGCTTCCATGGCCTGGTTAGCGTAACGATGCTTAGAGGATATCTTTACGACTGGGGTGGCGCAAATGTCTGGCTCTTCCATGCAATCAATAGTGTGCGCGGCGATTCAATTGACCGTTTTATGCTGCTCGGAACCACCCTAGGCAGCCACAGCAATTTTCCGCTCTACCTGGCCCTGCTTACCTGCACTGCGTGGCTAGTTTGCACGCGCTATTCAGAAAACGGAAAAGCGCATACGTGGCTCGCGGTAATAACGGTCTTCAGCCTAGCCTATTTAATAGATGGCTGGTTTATCAGCTGGCTTAAACCTCTTATCGATTTTCCGCGTCCTCCTCTGGCTTTGTTACCCGGGGATATCCACATTGTAGGTATGCCAGAATTTCACCATAGCCTTCCCAGCGGACATAGTTCCTTCGCAACAGTGATAGTGGCGAGCCTATGGCCCGTTTTAAAAACGTGGCAGCGCGCGGTTGGAACCTTATTCGTAATATGGGTTGGCGTTTCGCGTGTAAGTCTAGGCGCGCATTTTCCGGCGGACGTGATCGCAGGGTATCTTAGTGCTTGGTTAATCGTGATGCTGGCGAGAGGAATAATAATTATCTTGGCTCGGATGGCGGCCGAAAACAAAAATGCGGAAACTCGGCTGTGATTGCCGGCTTCCGCAATTTCACACCTAGGCTTAGCGGGTACGAGTATCGCGGGTCGCGTTCTTAACGCCCTCTTTTACGTTACCTACTGCCTTTTGAATTTTTCCGGACATCTGATTTTTTATACCCTTTGCTTCCTGGCTAGTATTCCCTGTCGCCTTGCCCACTTCGCGCTGCATTTTGCCGGCGAGGTCTTTGGCCGTGCCTTTCATTTGATCTTTGTTCATGATGTGCTCCTGAAAGTTACAACAAGATTTAGCTTAATTTAGCCTGGGGTCATGGTAGCCCGAATTGATACCTCAGTCGGTACGCTAGCGCACAAAGCCGTGGGTGGACATTTTGCCGGTCGTCCTGCAACAAATGCGGCAAAACAAGACAGGCTACCGGCGAATCGTGTTAAGCCGGAGCGTTAAGTTAAGGTAAGGTCTTAGCCCAAAATATTTACCGCTCGCGCGGTAACTAGACCAACAGTGACTAAGGAGGCACTGGCTTCTATCGCCATCAAAAGTTTGCAGCGTGCGCTGAGTGGCAAAGTATCAGTAGGCGAAAACGCAGTGGCGTTGGTGAAGGATACGAAAAAGTAGTCGATGAAGCCGGGCGTCCAGCTCTCATCTCCCCGCATATTGCCCATCATCTGAGGAAATAGAAAATCCGCAGAAGCCTTCTTTGTCAGACCTCGTAAAACGGGGCCGCCGCGATCTAGGTTCCAAAACCAAAGGCTAAACACCACTATATTGGTAAACCAAATATTGAGCGCGTCGAGTAGTAGCGATTGACCCGTTTCATTCCGCCTACCATGATGCAAAAGAGCGGCCATGACCTCCATAAGCGCTTCGAAATTTATGATGGTCACTAAAACGGTTAAGGAAATGGCCATACCGCGAATAATGCGCCGATATTTATGAATGAGCGCCCAGTGTTCGTCGGTGGTGGCTTCGCGGACCCGGCGTTGGGTTCTTGCGGTTGCAATGGACAGCGGAATTAATAACGCAATTTGGAATGTCGAAGGCAACCACCAGGGAAGCACGCTAAATTTATTGATCAGTAATAAATTAAGTCCCGCCGTTAGGACGATAGCGCCGCGAGCCAACCAAAAGTCAAAGGCATGGGTTTGCAAAGTGATGTGATCTGCTTTCATATTCAACCCAGGGCCTATCGTATTACGCGGTGGTTCCAAATAAAGCGCCTATGCCCGCGGTCACCGCCATCGCCAAGGCGCTCCAAAAAGTCACCCGGATGACGCCGACGCTGATCTTGGCGCCGCCCGCGTAGGCGCCCAGCCCGCCCAATAGCGCCAGAAACACCAGCGATATACCTGAGACAAATGGAATCAGATTGGCGTCGGAGGCCAAGGCAATCGCGAGCAAGGGTAAACCCGCGCCGGCGGAAAAGCTCAGCGCCGAAGCAATGCCCGCTTGCAAGGGGCGCGCGCTCAGCGTTTCGGTAATGCCTAGCTCATCTCGAGCGTGAGCGCCTAAGGCATCATGCGCCATTAATTGATCGGCGACTTGTTTCGCCAGGGCAGGCTCCAATCCACGCTCCACGTAAATCGCAGCAAGTTCTTTATGTTCTTTTTTATTGTCGGTCGCGAGTTCTTGACGTTCTTCCTCCAGCGCTGCTTGCTCGGTATCGGCTTGCGAATGTACGGAGACATACTCCCCGGTGCCCATGGACATGGCGCCCGCGACCAGCCCGGCAATCCCCGCGACTAGAACACTATGATGCGTAGCGTTCGATGCGGCCACCCCCAGAACCAAACTTGCGGTAGACACGATGCCGTCGTTAGCGCCCAGCACGGCGGCGCGTAGCCAACCCACGTTTTGCAGTTTATGTGTTTCTTTTTTGTTGCTTGCCATCGTAAAACCCCATATCAATGAATATCGCACAAGCAGATGCCTGATCGCAGAAGTATCTCAGCGTTCTCTCAACCATAGAACATTTCCCCTACTTACGATGCCGACTGATTCTCATGCCGTGTCAGCGTTGCGTCAATTTTGCATGGCATGGTTCGCGCTACAGAGAAGCACAGTAAAAATGAAAGACCGCGTGTTTTCCCGCCGCTAGCTTGATTACACCTAGATCGCGTGCATTGCCGGAACAAATCGCGTGCAATTTTTACAAATTCTTTCTCTTTTTTACTTGAGAAAGGAAGGATGAGGATTTTCCATTCGCGCGGCGGCGGAATGAATCGCAAGCCTTCTTTCTTCTTATCGATATTGTTTTCCCAATTTGAAAGGCCTAGACATGACCCCACCTAAGAATCGCGCTCCTACCCCTAAGTCCAAAAATTCTTCCAAAGCTGCCGCGCGCAATAGCGACAGCGGACCTTCGCATCCGAGTCCCGGCCCCTCGGGCGACAGACCGGCGCAAAGAGCCAGCGACACTCAAGCCTTGTCCGCCGCCATGCCCTTCAATGTGATTAAACCCTTGGAGATCGGCGCCGACAATGCGGTTTCGCCGCCGCAGGGTCAAGCATTTCATCCGCCCTCGCGTGAAGCTTCCGGAAGCACCTTGAGCGAAATCAATGAATCGGGCAAGACCGGCGCCTCGGTCCCCGACGGTGTCAACGCCAGCATAGGAAGCCTGGACAGAGTGCGGGTAGACGCCGGTGGTCAAATCATCACCACCAATCAAGGCGTGGCGGTCGCGGATAATCAAAATTCGCTGAAAGCGGGTTTGCGCGGACCGGCATTGCTGGAAGATTTCATACTGCGTGAAAAAATCACGCACTTCGATCATGAGCGCATTCCCGAGCGCATCGTGCATGCGCGCGGCTCGGCCGCGCATGGCTTTTTTGAGGCTTACAAATCCATGGCGGAAGTTACCCGCGCCGCGCCCTTCCAAGAGGCCGGCAAAATCACGCCGGTGTTCGTGCGCTTTTCCACCGTCGCCGGCGAACGCGGTTCCAAGGATACGGCGCGCGACGTGCGCGGCTTCGCGGTGAAGTTTTATACCGACGAGGGCAATTGGGATTTGGTCGGCAACAATATGCCGGTATTTTTTATCCAAGACGCGATGAAATTTCCCGATCTCGTCCACGCGGTGAAACCCGAGCCGCATCACGGCATGCCGCAAGCGGCTTCAGCGCACGATACCTTTTGGGATTTTGTGTCTTTAATGCCTGAAACCATGCATACCGTGATGTGGCTGATGTCCGATCGTGCAATACCGCGCAGCTACCGCATGATGCAAGGCTTCGGCGTACATACTTTTAGACTGGTGAATGCGCAAGGCAATTCGGTGTTTTGCAAATTCCACTGGAAGCCTTTAGCAGGCGCGCACTCTTTAGTCTGGGATGAAGCAGTGAAAATTTCCGGCGCCGACCCCGTCTACAATCGGCGTGATTTATGGGAAGCCATAGAAGCGGGCGAATATCCGGAATGGGAATTATCGTTTCAGATGTTTACCGAAGAGCAAGCGGAGAGTTTTAGTTTCGATGTGCTAGACCCGACGAAGCTGGTGCCGGAAGAACTGGTCCCCCTCACGCCCGTGGGGCGCATGGTCTTAAACCGTAATCCGGATAATTTCTTTGCCGAGACCGAGCAAGTCGCTTTCTGCGCCGCGCACATTATTCCCGGTTTGGATTTCAGCAACGATCCTTTGCTGGCGGGCCGCATCCATTCTTATGTCGATACGCAGATCAGCCGCTTGGGCGGACCGAATTTCCACGAGATCCCCATCAATGCGCCTATTAACCAAGCTCACAACAATCAGCGCGATGGCATGCATAGGCAGGCGATCAACCGTGGTCGTGTCGCCTATGAACCGAATTCCCTAGGTGGGGGTTGTCCGTTTCAAGCCGGCGCGGTACCCGGCTTTGTGTCCTTTCCCCAGCCCATACAAGGCGACAAGGTGCGGGGTAAGCCGGAAAAATTCGCCGATCATTACACCCAAGCGACTTTGTTTTACAACAGCCAAACCGCGGTCGAGCAAGCGCACATCAAAGCCGCGTTGCGGTTTGAATTGAGCAAGGTCACCGTGCCCGCCGTGCGCGAACGGGTATTGGCGAGTTTATTGAATGTGTCGCAAGAACTGGCCAGCGCGGTGGCAGCGGATTTAGGCATGGACTTACCCGCGCCTTTACCGAAAGCTTTAGCGAACCCGGTTGCGCCGGAGGTCAATGTGTCCCCTGCTTTATCCCTCATGGCCTTACCCGGCGAGCGCGGCATACGCACGCGCAAAGTCGCGGTCTTGATCGCCAATGGCGTGGAAGGTGAATCTATCGCCAGCCTGCAAGCCGCTTTATTGGACGCAGGCGCGGTGCCCCGACTCATAGGGCCGCATCTCGGTACCTTTACCACGGCCTCGGGCGATACGCTGGAGGCGGATGCGTCTTTGGAAAACGAGCCGGGGTTTTTGTTTGACGCCCTGGTCCTGCCTGATGGCGATGATGCGGTGGAGACATTGAGTAAAATCGGTCTCACCATGGAATTCGTCAAAGACCAATACCGGCATTGCAAAACCATCTTGGCCTTAGGCGCATCCTCTGAGCTGTTGGAGAAAGCCGAGATACGCCCTATCTTGCCCACCGGGGAAGACGACCCCGGCCTACTCATAGGCAAAGCCAGCGAGATAGATGATTTGGCGACGCGGTTCATGGAAGCCATGGCGCAACATAAACACACGGTGCGCGATAGCGATCCACCTTTGGTTTAGTCGCTAAGCCGGCAAGGATCTACAAAATGCGGGACACTGGCTAGATGCGGTGTCCCGTTTTTTTGTGGCAAAGAAATGTCACGCGTCACGCGCACTCGGCGCGCCGATTTCCTACCCGTTCAACACGCGCCCGCCATTCGGGTGCAAGACCTGTCCCGTCATATAGTCCGCGCCCTCGCTGGCGAGGAAGACGAAAGCAGGCGCGACTTCGTCAGGTTGTCCCGGCCGGCCTAAAGGTGTGTCGGAACCGAAGTGACTGACTTTTTCCTCGGTGAAGGTAGACACAATGAGCGGGGTCCAGATCGGGCCGGGGGCGACCGCGTTTACACGGATATCGCGCTCCGCCACCGCTAAGGCCAAAGACCGGGTAAAGGCGACGATGGCGCCCTTGGTCGCGGAATAATCCAGGAGTTGCGGGCTACCCAAGTAGGCGGTGACCGAGGTGGTGTTGATAATGCGCGCGCCGGCTTTCATGTATTTCAGCGCGGCTTTGCTACAGAAAAATGTCGCGAAGAAATTGGTGCGGAAAGTGCGCTCTAGCTGCTCGGCGCTGACCTCGGAGATATCTTCTTGCGGATGTTGTTCGCCGGCATTGTTCACCAGAATATCGATGCGCCCGAAATCCGCGACGACTTGTTCAATCAAATTTTTGCACGCTGCTTCGGTGCCCAAATCTCCCGCCAGGGTGCTCACACGGCGGCCGCAGGCCGCGATGGCCCGTGCGGTTTCACGGGCATCTTCACATTCTTCCAAATACGCGATGGCGACGTCGGCGCCTTCCTTGGCATACGCAATCGCGACGGCGCGGCCTATACCGCTGTCGCCACCGGTGACTAAAGCAACTTTATTTTGCAGGCGATTCGATCCCACATAATCTTCGGCGAAAGATTTCGGCCGCGGATGCATTTCGGTCTCGCGGCCCGGCTGATGGTCTTGGTGTTGCGGCGGCATGGTGAGGGTATCCGACATGGCGGTGGCTCCACAAAGTAAAAACCTCTGTGCAGCAAGGCGCGTGCCTATATCACAGCGCGGAACATCGAAGAGGCGAATGAAAAGCGGGACTACAGTAGAAGCGCGG
Organism: uncultured Burkholderiales bacterium; assembly: GCA_964552595.1. Classification (GTDB taxonomy): domain Bacteria; phylum Pseudomonadota; class Gammaproteobacteria; order Burkholderiales; family Thiobacteraceae; genus RBG-16-58-11. The sequence continues at coordinate 6,166 of CAZKHT010000017.1, read as the reverse complement.
CGCCTGGGCTGCATACGGCGAACACAGTACGCGGGAGTGCGGCGTGTTGATTCGGCGAGCTAAAAAGTATCATGGAGGTAATGTAAATTTTGCATACGCGCTTGCAAATAGGGACGCCCAAATCGTGAACGCGGCGCTGAACAAGCTCACACGAAAGCCGCCCTTTTGGGGGCGGCATCGGATTTAACGCTTGGAGATAGTGATAGAGGTGCCGTCAAACTTATTAAAAGTGAAGCCCGGGAAATCTTCGTGATACGTATTCACTAAATCGCTTAACACGCTAATCGCCATGCCCTCGCCTAAAGCCAAGCCGGGATCGCCATCGGAGCGAAAATGCACGCCCGCGGCATCGCGGCCGATCGCGATATTGGTTGCCAGCTTATTCAGCTCGCCTTCTATGGTGAGCGCGGGGCCACTGTAAGGCAGTAAGCTTAAACCATCGTCGCTGGCTTGCACCGGATTCGGTATCACATACGAGCCTTTGAAAAAGGCTTTCAATACCGTGGCCGCGGCTCCCGCCATGGTGGCATGGCCAGCGGGATAGGAAGGATGCAAGGGACTGCCGCTAGGCGTGGCCATAGGTAATAAATAGCTGCCATGCTGGCTAAAGGTCATTGCCAGCGCCGGTGAGCTAAACAATTCCGAGGAAATCGGATAGGTCGCGGCGCCGCTCAGTTGATTATGGACTCGGCCGAAAAACACCTCGGGGCGTGCCCGTCTATGCACTAACCATTTTTGATACCAGGCTACGCTCTGCGACATCACCGCCATGCGCGACACTAAATCCAAGGCATGGTTAATTCCCCACATTGGTTCCCGGGTTTGGGTGGCGCTGGCATTCACGGGATTGCTGTCCGCGTACACCCCGGAACCAAAACCATTAATGATCAGCGCCGCATTGATATAGGCCTGGGCATTAAAATCGCGCAACACGTATTGGGCCAAATCGCGGTTATTACGCAAATACCGTGGCGTGGCATCGGGGGTAAACACGGTGATGCCGCTGGGATTGGCACCGTTTTGGATGGCGAGCCATTCATTGTAATCCATCAGATGATCATTGGCCGCAACCGGCACGGTGTACTTCTGGCTCATGCTGAGCGCGCCGAAAGGCACGGACTTCCACAAAAATTGCGATAGGTAAGGACCGTTTAATTCGCCCGGCGCGATGCCGCGAAATAAAGTCCCTGGCGTGACCGCGCCGCCCGCTTTCGGTCCGCGAAAATCGCTAAAGCGGGATAAATCACTGGCCGCCTGCTGCGTTAGCGGATGCGTGGCGTATTGCGAGTAAGACACATCGCGGGTCAAAGCCTGCCACAGCACTTCTATGGACTCCGATGCCTGTTGCACACTGGAGAAAGTCGGGGCCGGTGCCAGCGTGAAACTCCAGGGATCGCGGCCCTCTAAATAATACGTATAGGCGGCTTGAGGATCGCGCAACTTCGCCGCATTCGGCACACCCATGGGAATAGATTCGAAATCCGCATTCAGCCCGGTGCTGAGCGCGCGGATTAAAGCCGAATACGCGGCGGGCGATACCACGCCTAGGGCATCATGCGGCAGCCCTTTGCTATAGCTATTAATGTGCGTGGGATAACGCACATCATCGCCGTTATCGGGATGGGTGGCGTTTCTTACTTCATTGGCTTTGGCCGCGTCTTTGCGCAGCTTAGAGGCGGCGTCCGCACGATCGCTTTGAGATAAAGGACCGATTTCGGCGTTCGCGTGAGAAAGGCTAAAGGCCAATATGCTGGCGAGAAAAACAGGTTTTAAACGATGAGGGATTAGAAAAGTAGGACGGCAACGAGTGATGGACAAACGACTAGCATGCTCAAACATACACGCAACTCCTCCATAAACTGTTTTAGTTTGTAGCGCGGACGATAGATCAGCGCCAGACGCATCCTACATGGGGCTATATAAATTGAGTAGCTTTCGCGAGCAGAAAAATCCGCCGCCGGTATTGCCAGTGACGGCACCCTATGGTTAGCATGCACGCCATAAGGGGGAATCTTGAAAAAAACATTCTATGAAATTCTCGGCGTCAGCGCCGAGGCCACGGACGCTGAAATACGCGCGGCGTTTATGCGCTTAGTCAAAGCCCAGGGCGAGGACGGCGGCGGTCCTCACGCCGACGCGGAGCTTCAACTCAAAATACTGAATGACGCTTATGCCACCCTGTCGGACTATGAGCGGCGCGCCGGTTATGATGCGAGCTTGGCCGCGCGCGCCGTACCGCCGCGCTTGCAAGTTGAAATCCGCGAACCGCGCTGGTCGGCGCAAAAAATTCTGGTGCTCACCATAGGCTCGCTTTTAGCCTTGGGCTTGGCGATTCAAATTGGCTTCATGTTGCTCAGCTATCGCAATGCCAGCGGCTATATCGCGGAAGCGCAGGACGCCAAAATACGGCTCAAGGAATATGAACAGGAAATGGGTCCGCCTAAATCCAGCGCCGAGAAAGATGAATACAAACGCGCCGAGGAAGAGCGACAGCAAGCCAATGCGGCTCGGCAAAGAGAACGCGAGCTGGAGGAATCTAGACGCTACGCCGCGCGTATTACCGAAGAGCGTTTACGCAACGAAGAGCAAGCGAAGCGCCAGGCTGAATATGAGCAAAGACGCGTGGAAGAAGAGGAAGCGCGCCGAAAACAAAGAGAAGAAGACGCGATTCGACATCGTTTGGCGGAGGAAAAACGCCGCTTGCAGGAATTGGAAGCGCAGAATCAGCGCTGACGAAAACTCCGGGCAGCGATCAGGCCTAGGAGTAGTCGACTTCGATATTGTCGATTAAGCGGGTTTGCCCGAGGTGTGCCGCGCCTAATACCACCCAATGCTTTGTCGCTGCCGTGGGTGCTTGCAGCGTGATGGCATCGCGTACCGCGATATAGTCTACCCGCCAGCCACCTTCTTCTAAATTTCGTTTTGCCTCTTTGCTCATTTCGATCAAAGCACGATCACCGTTTTTTATTTTTTCCGCGATCGCGTTCAAGCCTTGATAAAGCTGGGGCGCCGCGATGCGGGCCGCGGCACTCAAATAGCCATTGCGCGAGGACAAAGCCAAACCATCGGGCGCCCGCACCGTTTCACCCGCCAAGATGCGGATGGGAAAATTAAATTGCTGCACCAGGCTGCGAATAATGGCGAGCTGTTGATAATCTTTTTTGCCGAAGACCGCGACACTGGGTTGAACGATGTTGAAGAGCTTCGCCACCACCGTGGCGACACCTTGAAAGTGCCCGGGTCTAAACGCGCCGCATAAATCTTCCGCAATCGGCGGCAGCGCGATGTGCATCGTTTGCACCTGTGGATACAAAACCTCCGCGCTGGGGGCGAAGACTACCTCGCAACCGGCGGCGCGCAACTGCGCACAGTCCGCATCCAAGGTACGCGGATATTTTTCGAAATCGTCTTGCGGGCCGAACTGCAACGGGTTGACAAAGATACTCGCCACCACCGGACTGCCGTGCGCCCGCGCCAGGCTGATCAGGGCCAGATGCCCAGAGTGCAAATTCCCCATGGTGGGTACAAAGGCGATACCGGAGAGATCGCGCAAACGCGCGCGCAAATCCGCGATGCTATGGAGTACGTCCACGCTGTTCAGGCGAGCGTGTGCTCGGTGCCGGGAAAGCTGCCGGCTTTGACGTCTTGCACATATCGGGCGACGGCGGCTTGAATATCGGGCGCGCCGGATAAAAAATTCTGAGCGAATTTCGGAGCGGTTTTCCCATAGATGCCCAGTAAATCGTACAGCACTAAGACCTGGCCGGCGCAATCCGGTCCCGCGCCTATGCCTATGGTAGGTGCGCTGATGGCAGCGGTCACCGCGCGGGCCAAGGCTGCGGGTATGCATTCCAATAACAAGAGGCTGGCACCGGCATCGCATAAGGCCGCCGCATCATGCTGAATTTGCTTCGCGTCCTCGCTGCTTTTACCTTGCACGCGATAGCCGCCCAGTTGATTGACGGATTGCGGCGTCAAGCCCAGATGCGCGAACACCGGTATGCCCCGCTCCACCAGAAAGCGCACCGTCCCTAGCATGGGCGTTCCGCCTTCCAGCTTGACCATTTGTGCACCCGCGCGCAGCAACTGGGTGGCATTGCGCAGCGCATCCTGCGGATTATTTTGATAACTGCCGAAGGGCATGTCAGCGACGATGAAGGCAGTCTGCGAGCCGCGCGCCACGCACTCCACGTGGTAACGCATTTCATCCAAGCTGACCGGCAAGGTCGACTCGCGCCCTTGTATCACCATGCCCAATGAATCGCCGACCAGCAAGATGTCCACGCCGGCGGCTTCTAACACTTGCGCGAAGCTGGCGTCGTAGCAGGTCAAGGCGGCAATTTTCTCGCCTTGCTGCACTTTTTTACGCAGAGTATGCAGCGTCGCGCGCATCACTCGCCCCGATTAAAAAATTCGCGGCCGCCGCGCATGGCGTCGATGCGCGATAAGAGCAAGTCGAAATCCTTATCGGAATCGACAAAATTTAAATGTTCACTATTGACGATCAGCAAGGGCGAATCCTCGTACTGATAAAAATACCGGCTGTAGCTTTCCGCCAAACGTTGCAAATAATCTTCATTTATCGGCCGTTCGTAACTGACGCCGCGCCCGCGGACGCGTTCATGCAAAACCTCTACCGGCGCTTGCAAATAAATCACCAAATCCGGCGTCGCGCCGCGCGGCCGCAATTGCGTATAAATTTGCTGATACAAGCGAAACTCCTGGTCGGATAACGTCAGGCGCGCGAAGAGCGGGTCTTTATCCAAAATAAAATCCGCGACGATGGCCTGCCCGAATAAATCCGCTTGCTCCAGGCCGCGCACTTGCTCCACCCGCTGAAACAAAAAAAACAATTGCGTGGCTAAAGCATAGCGCTCCATGTCTTGATAAAACTTGGGCAAGAACGGATTGGCTTCGGCACCTTCCAGCAAAATGTCGGCTTGCCAATGCGCCGCCAATTTTTTCACCAAGCTGGTTTTACCCACGCCTATGGGGCCTTCCACCACGATGTAACGTCGGCGCTGCATTTTTAGCTCAGCCGGGTGATCGCTTGATCTTGTACCGCGGGCAACGCATTCGCGGCGCGGCCCCGGCCCGGAATCGCGCAATCCGGAGCGATTTCCAGCAGCGGCAATAATACGAAAGCGCGTTGATGCATGCGTGGATGCGGCAAGGTCAAACCGGGTTCCTCTATATGCTGCTGATCATACAACAGCAAATCCAAATCCAAGGTACGGGGGGCATTGCGCACGCTACGCTCGCGGCCTTGCTGGCGCTCTATCAGCAAAAGCGATTGTAGCAAATCATGCGGGCTTAACTCGGTTTCCAATTCGGCTACGGCATTGATGAAATCATCTCCCTGGTCGCAGGCAACAGGCGCGCTGCGATACAAGGACGAGGTGCGCAGAACACGCGTGCGCGGCAACTGCGCCAAGGCGGCGAAGGCCTGCCGCATTTGCCGTTCCGGTTCGGCCATATTGCTCCCCAACGCGACAAAAGCGCGATGAAAATGCTGCGATTGCATGCGCGCTCCTTAGTCAGCAGCGGCAGCCGGCGTAGATTTCTTGGGCCGGCGGCGACGCCGCTTACGCAGTGGCGCTTCATCGCGTATCAGCATTTGTTCTCGGGTGGCGCTGTCGGCGCTTTGGAATTTTTCCCACCAGGCGCCGATTTCCTGGTCCAACTCGCCGCTCTCGCAACGCAGCAATAAGAAATCATAGCCGGCGCGGAACTTGGGATTTTCCAAGAGGCGGAAAGGCCGGGAGCCGGCGCGTTGCAAAAAGCGCGGCTGCATACTCCAAATTTCGCGCATGGTCGCGGTATAGCGACGCGGAATGGCGAGGTTTTCCACCTGGGTTTGAATCACATCTTCCATGGCTTCATGAAAGGCGGGCAGCGGACGCATGTCTTGTTCTTGATTTTGGGTCCATAGTTTTAACACCTGATGCCAAATTAAAGCGGCGAATAAAAACGCCGGTGAAACCGGCTTGCCTTCATTCACTCTTTGATCGGTGGCTTGCAAAGCCAGGGTGATGAAGCGTTCGCCCATGGGTTGCTCCAAAATCGCATCCAGCAAGGGCAGTACACCGTGATGCAAGCCTTCTTCACGCAAACGCCGGGCACTGGCTAAGGCGTGGCCGCTATGAAAGAGCTTGAGCATTTCATC
>CAZKHT010000016.1:0-23065 GCA_964552595.1 uncultured Burkholderiales bacterium | reverse complement strand
TTTTGTGACTCGGTATCAACCGTGTACCGTTTTTTCCACAGTTTGCGGTGCCATTTGGGGCGAAAGTGACCCGGGCTTTCAATGTCCCCGCCTGTAATCAGGGCAGCGATGTTGCGAACTGTGGTATCCACTTCGTGCTGGATGGTGTAAACCGAGTTGGGTGCGCCGAGCGGTAAGCCGGTCTTGCCTACCGATGCATGTGAAGCGCACACCCCTAGCGCGAAAACATTAGGGTAGGCAGGGCTGCGCAAAAATTTATCCACTCGGACAAGCCCGCGTTCATCACATATCCCAGGACTCTCCCGCAATACCGCGGCAGCGCGAAACGCAGGCCAAAAAGTCGCATACGCAAAGGGCAAGACGCGGCTCTGGATTTCATGGCCCTCGCCATCACATTCAGCGACATATATCTGGCGTGGCTCGATTTTTTTTGTTTTAGTCTGAACCAGGAGAGTAATATTGCGGTCGGTTAGCGCGCGCTCAAGCAGGAGCCTGATTTCAGGATCTGCACCCAGACCGAGATGACCCACGTAAGGTTCGGGTGTGAGTAAGGTAATCGGGACCCGTTCGCGAATATTGCGGCGGCGTAAGTCCGCGTCCACAAGGAATGCGAACTCGTAAATTGGGCCGAGGATAGAGGCGTTTTGTACCGCTCCGATGACAATCGGGCCGGGGTTTTCCAAAAACGCCCGATATGCTTGATGGGCTTTCAGCGCTTCCTCCAGATGCACCACCGATTGAACAACGCCGAGATTGGGATGCAAGCCGGGGATTGCGTCATAGTCTGGCTCTGGGCCTGTCGCTAAAATCAAATAGTCATAATCTAAGCTGTTTCCATTTGCAAGTTTGAGTTGATTGTTCGCACCATCGACGCCAGCCAGTGCGCTATGAATAAATCGGATGCCTCGCTCGGTCAAAGAAGGTTGTATAGGGAACGCAATATCGCTGCGATCGCGCCAGCCCATGGCGATCCAAGGGTTAGACGGAACGAAGTGGAAATAATCCTTGTCCGAAATCACAGTAAGTCTGTCTTTGGGGCCTAGCCGATTCTTCATTGCATAAGCGGCGGGCACCCCGGCGATTCCTGCGCCTACAATTACAACATGTGTCATGACTGCCTCCTAAAAGCGATACAGAAAGTTATTGCACGAGTGGCGTCGACGCCCCCTCCAAGTCGATGCCATCAATGCTAACCCGTCCTAATAGTATTTTTAGATATTGCTTAAGACCTGCCAATCGAGCACGCTCGGTTAAATATGCCGCCAGCTTGTCGCGCATCTGCTCGAAGGGGAGTGTGTAACCCTCGATACGCTGCTCGATACGCACGATATGCAAGCCAAAGCGCGTTTCAATAAGCCGTGGCGCAACTTGATTGGGTGGAAGAGAGAAAATTTTGCGCTCGAATTCCGGCACGGTCTGTCCGCGTGCGAGCTGGCCTAAACTGCCACCCAGCTCCGAGGAGCTGCAATTCGAATACACGTGAGCCAGTTCTGCAAATCGCTCGGGGGTTTTGAGTACTTGTTTGAGAATTTCTTGCGCTTTTATACGCAAAGCGTCTAAAGGAACAGTAGGCGTGACTTGAAATAAAATGTGGCTTACCGCCACTAAATCACCCATGCGAAAATTTTCAAGATGATGATTGTAATAGCGGCGGCACTCTTCCTCGGTCGGCGTCGGCACGCTCACCTCCTGCGCGAGCAGGCGGTCGATGATCGCGTCTTCTTCGTTGGGATTATGCGCGATGAAGCCAGCCTGCCGTGTCGCCGCTAGCAATGCCTGGCGCATTACCAATGCTTCGGCCGCTGCCCTGATCGGATGAGGCGAATGCGTATGATGCGGCAACTCCTGTTCGATATCGGTATCGGTAATCTCTACATCGTTGACGGTGATGGACATGCTGCCCCCAATTATCCGCGTTGCCGCACAACTTGATAGCTGCGCGTTAGATAAGTGACGGCGGCGAAACCGCTCCACACATGCACTAGCCGACTAAACGGAAACAACACGAATAAAGTCATGCCGAACATCAGATGGATTTTGTAAATCAACGGTACTGCCAACAAGAAATCGGCTGCGCCTGCGCGAAAAGTCACGATGTGCTGCGCCCATGCACCAAGTAATAGCATTACGCTGCCATCTTTGTGTTGCAGCGAAAAAAAGATGCTGACCAAGCCCAGCACAAGAGTGGCGAACACCCACAGCAAGATGAGAATATCCATGGGCTTGCTGGTAGCAAGGATGCGTGGCTCGGTGAGCCGGCGGTGCAGCAGCAGTGTGATGCCCAATAAGCAGATGAACCCAGCTATCCCGCCGCTGATGATAGCGAGCATCTGCTTATTGGGTGTAGAAAGTCCAAGCGATTTATACAGCCAATGCGGTGTGAGCAAGCCGGCCGCGTGGCCGAAGAACAAAAACAAAACGCCGATGTGGAACAAGTTACTGCCCCAGCGCAATTGGCTGCGCCGTAGCAACTGACTAGAATCGCTTTTCCAGCTGTATTGCTCGCGGTCGAAGCGAATCAGGCTGCCCAGCAGAAAAATGCCCAGCGCCACGTAGGGATAGATCCCGAACAGTAGATAGTCTGCATAGTCCATGATGACTCCTTTTCAGAATCTCAAATGCCTTGGGTGGCGGCGGATTGGCGTCTAGATTTCGGCATATCGGCGTAGGCAACTTGTGGCGTGAGCAGGGGTTCGCGTCCGTCAATCGCGGGACCGAAACGTTCCATCGCCTCATCCATATCGCGCACCGGCGGCTCTGGTAGAGGTATCGCCTCTACCGGCGACAAGGCTTGCAGCACCTCGAACACGGTGTGGTAGGGGCTGCCGTTGGCGTGCAGCTTGCGCCCAATCAGCGCCAGGACGTTGATGGCGTCACCCAGCAGCGTGGCCGCATCAATGCTCGGCAGAATCGACAGATACTCCAGAAACAGCGGGACATAATCGGGCAACTCGCTGGCGTCGATTTCCAGATCGTGTTTGCGGTACTCCGCAATCAAATCCACCATCGCTTGGCCGCGGTCGCGCGATTCGCCGTGAATGTGCTCGAACAGATGCAACGATTGCGACGGGTTCTGATCGAAGGTGGCGACATAGTTTTGCCGCAATTCAATCAGCGTTTGCTCGCGCAGAAAACTGAACAGTGCTTGCAGACGAGGTGCTGCTTCAGCATTGATCGGCGCTTCCGCAACCAACAAGGCCTCCACTTCATCCAGATGGGCCAGCCATGCCTGCTCGGGGTAGGTGAGTAGCAACGCGAGTGCTTGATAACTTTTCATGTCAGATTTCCTCCGCGATCTTTTTCCGGGATTTCGGCGCATCCACATAGATCATGGCGGGCTGTTTCTTGGCGCCGAACAGGCTGGGCTTACTCGCTCCATCGGAACAGCCATTGCCGAAGGTGAAGCCGCAACTGCCTTTTTCATCGTAGGCATCGATCGCCGCTTCACGATGCGCGCTGGGGATCACAAAGCGATCTTCGTAGTTGGCGAGCGCCATGATTTTGTACATGTCTTGCACTTGATCCTCGGTAAGCCCGACCTGTTTTAACACCTCGGTATTCGCCACGCCCTCCACCGACTTGCCACGCATGTAGGCGCGCATGGCGAGCATGCGATCCAGCGCCGAGACGATGGGCGCCTCCTCGCCCGCGGTGAGCAAATTGGCCAAATATTTGATCGGGATGCGCAGCGATTTAGTATCGGGAATGATTCCATTCATGCCCATCTTGCCGCTCTCCGCCGTGGCTTGAATCGGAGAGAGCGGCGGGATGTACCACACCATGGGCAGGGTGCGATATTCGGGATGCAGCGGAAACGCCACTTTCCAATCGATCGCCATTTTATACACGGGCGACTTGCGCGCGGATTCGAGCCAGGCTTCCGGTACGCCATCGCGTCGCGCTTGTTCGATCACGGCCGGGTCGTGCGGATCCAAGAAAATTTTCAACTGCGCCTCGTATAAATCTTCCTGGTCGGCGACGCTGGCGGCTTCCTCGATGCGGTCGGCGTCATACAGAATCACGCCGAGGTAACGGATACGCCCGACGCAGGTTTCTGAGCACACCGTGGGCTGGCCCACCTCGATGCGCGGGTAGCAGAAGATGCACTTTTCCGCCTTGCCGGTTTTCCGGTCGTAGTAAATCGTCTTGTCCGGGCAGCCGCGGATGCAAATGCGCCAGCCGCGGCACTTGTCCTGATCCACCAGCACGATACCGTCTTCTTCGCGCTTGTAGATCGAGCCGGAAGGGCAGGAGGCGACACAGGTCGGGTTGAGGCAGTGCTCGCACAAGCGCGGCAGATACATCATGAAAGTATTCTCGAACGTGGAATACAGTTCTTTCTGCACGTCGTCGAAACATTGGTCGCGGCTGCGCGAGGCGAATTCGCCGCCCAGATCGTCTTCCCAATTCGGGCCCCAATGGATTTTGTCCATTTTCTGGCCGGTGATGACCGAAATAGGGCGCGCGGTGGGCGGCGTCTGCGACAGCTTGGCGGTTTGCAGGTGCGCATAGTCGAAAGTGAAGGGCTCGTAGTAATCGTCTATCTCCGGCAGATTCGGGTTGCCGAAAATATTGGCGAGGATGCGCCACTTCGCCCCTTGGCGCGGCGCTATGCTGCCGTCGCTGCTGCGCTTCCAGCCGCCGTTCCACTTGTCCTGGTTCTCCCACTCCTTCGGATAACCGATGCCAGGTTTGGTTTCGACATTGTTGAACCAGGCGTATTCCATGCCACCGCGCGATGTCCACACATTCTTGCAGGTCACCGAGCAAGTGTGGCAGCCGATGCATTTGTCCAGATTTAGCACCATGGCGATTTGCGCGCGTATTTTCATTTTGCTGCCTCCGTATCTTTCACGCGATGCTCGACCAAGGGCCCTTCCATCCAATCCACTTTTTTCATTTTGCGCACCACCACATACTCGTCGCGATTGGAGCCAACCGTGCCGTAGTAATTAAAGCCGTAGGCTTGCTGGGCGTAGCCGCCTATCATGTGCGTGGGTTTGGTGACGGTGCGCGTGACCGAGTTGTGGATGCCGCCGCGGAAGCCGCTGACTTCGGCACCCGGCACGTTGATGATTTTTTCCTGGGCGTGGTACATCAGCGCCATCCCGCGCGGCACGCGCTGGCTGACCACGGCGCGCGCGGTGAGTGTGCCGTTGACGTTGTAGACCTCGATCCAATCGTTATCGACTATGCCCGACTCCTTCGCTTCGGCTTCGGATATCCACACATGCGGCCCGCCGCGCGACAGCGTGAGCATATGCAGGTTATCGGAGTAGGTACTGTGTATGCCCCATTTTTGATGCGGGGTGATCCAGTTCAGCACCAGTTTTTTATTGCCGTTGCCAAGCTTGTCGATCACCGGCTTGATGGTTTTGGTGTCGATGGGCGGCTTGTAGACGCATAGCCCTTCGCCGAAATCCAGCATCCAGCGATGGTCCTGGTAGAACTGCTGGCGGCCGGTCAGAGTGCGCCACGGAATCAGCTCATGCACATTGGTGTAGCACGCGTTGTAGCTGACGTGCTCCGACTCCAGCCCGCTCCAAGTGGGAGAGGAGATGATTTTGCGCGGCTGCGCCTGCACGTCGCGGAAGCGGATCTTGTCATCCTCGCGCGGAATCGCCAGATGCGTGTGATCGAGTCCGGTGATCTTGGACAAGGCATTCCAGGCTTTCACCGCGACTTGGCCGTTGGTTTCCGGCGCCAGCATCAGAATCACTTCTGCTGCATCAATGGCGCTTTCAATCTTCGCCATTCCTTTGCTCAGGCCTTCTTCAAGTACCGCGCCATTGAGATCGATCAATTGCTGCACTTCGCTTTCGGTATTCCAGGCGATGCCTTTGCCGCCGTTGCCGACTTTGGTCAAGAGCGGCCCCAGCGCAGTGAATTTGCGATAGATGTCGCCATAGTCACGCGTGACCACGGTCATGGTGGGCATGGTTTTGCCGGGGATAGCGTCGCATTCGCCTTTTTTCCAATCGCGCACTTCCATCGCCTGGCCCAACTCGCTTGGCGTGTCATGCATGAGCGGGGTCAGCACCAGATCTTTCTGCGTGCCCAAATGTTTCTCAGCGATTTCCGAGAATTTTTTGGCGATGGTTTTGTAAATCTCCCAATCGGATTTGCTTTGCCACAGCGGCTGCACCGCTTCCGATAGCGGGTGAATGAAAGGGTGCATATCAGAAGTGTTGAGATCGTCTTTCTCGTACCACGTGGCCGTCGGCAGCACAACGTCCGAATACAGGCAGGTAGTGGACATGCGGAAGTCGAGCGTGACTAATAAATCGAGTTTTCCCTCTGCACCCTTGTCGTGCCAAGTCACTTCCTTCGGCTTGGATTCGCCCAGCTCGCCCAGATCCGGGCCGAGCACGGCGTTTTGCGCACCCAGCAAATACTTGAGCAAGTACTCGTGGCCCTTGCCGCTGGAACCCATCAGGTTGGAGCGCCAGATGAACATATTGCGTGGGAAATTTTTCGGGTTGTCCGGATCTTCGCAGGACATTTTCAAGGCGCCGCTTTTCAATTGCTCGACGGCGTATTTCGCCGGCTCCATGCCGGCGGCCTCCGCCGCTTTGGTGATTTCCAGCGGATTGGTTTCCAGTTGCGGTGCGGAAGGCAGCCAGCCCATGCGCTCCGAGCGCACGTTGAAGTCGATCAGGCGATAGTCCCCCGCGCGGGCATCGGCCGTAGGCGACAAGATTTCACTCACGTGCAATTTTTCATGTCGCCATTGGCTGCTGTGGTTGTAGAAAAAAGAGGTGCCGTTCATTTGGCGTGGCGGGCGATGCCAGTCGAGGCCGAAGGCGAGCGGCGCCCAACCGGTTTGCGGCCGCAGCTTTTCTTGGCCCACGTAGTGCGCCCAGCCGCCGCCGGATTGACCGACGCAGCCGCATAGGATCAGCATATTCATGATGCTGCGATAGATCATGTCGTTGTGGTACCAGTGATTGAGCGCGGCGCCCACAATCACCATGGATTTGCCGTGTGTCTTGTCGGCGTTGTCGGCGAACTCGCGCGCGACGGTGATGATGTCGGCGCGCTTCACGCCTGTGTGACGTTCGGCCCAGGCCGGTGTGTAGGGCACGTCGGTGTTGTAGTCGTTGGCCACGTTGCCGCCGCCCAAGCCGCGATCCACGCTGTAGTTGGCCATCATCAAGTCGTACACCGTGGCGACTTTTACTTCTTGGCCGTGGACCCCGTGTAAATTGATGCGTTTCACGGGCACATTGCGTACTGCCAGTTCGTCGTGGTCGGTGCCGCCGAAATAGGGCATGCCCACGCCGACGACTTCGTCTTTGCTGTCGATGAGGCTGAGCTGGGGGCTCACGTCTTTGCCAGATGCGCCGTCGCGCATTTCCAAATTCCACACGCCGGCCTCGCCCCAGCGGAATCCAATGGAGCCGTTGGGCACCACCAGATAGCCGGTGTTGTTGTCGATCATCACCGTCTTCCAGTCTGGATTGTTCTCCTGACCGAGCTTGCCATCCAGATCGGAGGCGCGCAGGAAGCGGTCCGCAACCAGCGTGCCATGGTGAGCTTTCAAGATCACCAGCATGGGCATGTCGGTGTATTGGCGCACGTAGTTATTGAAGTATTCGCTTTTCCCTTTAGCGTGAAACTCGCTCAGGATGACGTGTCCCATGGCCATCGCCAGGGCTGCGTCGGTGCCTTGTTTGGGAGCTAACCAGATGTCGCCGAATTTCACCATCTCGCCATAGTCGCTAGAGACGGCCACGGTCTTAGTACCTTTGTAGCGCACCTCGGTGTAGAAATGCGCATCGGGTGTGCGCGTCTGCGGCACGTTGGAGCCCCACACCATGAGATAAGTGGAGTTGTACCAGTCGGCGGATTCGGGCACGTCGGTCTGCTCGCCCCAGACTTGTGGGCTGGCGGGCGGCAGGTCGCAATACCAATCGTAAAACGACAAACAGACGCCACCGATCAAGGACAGATAACGCGAACCCGCGGCATAGCTGACCATGGACATCGCGGGAATCGGTGAGAAACCCACGACCCGATCCGGCCCATACTCCTTGATGGTGTGCACATTTGCGGCGGCGATCAGTTCGGTTACTTCGTCCCAAGAAGCGCGCACAAAACCGCCGAGGCCGCGTACCGATTTGTAGCGCTTGGTTTTGCTCGCATCATCGGTGATGGATTTCCATGCTGCCACCGGCTCCAGGGTTTTACGCGCCTCGCGCCACAGTTCCATCAAGCGTCCGCGGATCAGCGGATATTTCACGCGCTGCGCGCTGTAGACATACCAGGAATAGCTCGCACCACGCGGGCAGCCGCGCGGCTCATGGTTGGGCAGATCGGGACGAGTACGCGGGTAATCGGTCTGCTGGGTTTCCCAAGTGATCAGACCGTTCTTGACGTAAATTTTCCAACTGCACGAGCCGGTACAATTCACGCCGTGGGTGGAGCGCACGATCTTGTCGTGCTGCCAGCGTTGGCGGTAACCGTTTTCCCACGTGCGATCTTCATTGGTGACCACACCGTGCTCGCCGGAAAAATTTTCCTGGTTCTTGCTGAAGAACATCAGTCGGTCGAGAAAATGGCTCATGGGGATTAACTCCTAGTGGATTCTTGGGCGATTAGGGATTTTTGATTTCGGAGCTGGCGCGCAAATAAAACCACCAATTCAGTACCAGACACACCGCATAGAAAATGGCAAATCCATACATCGCAAATTGCGGCGTGCCTGCCTTGATTTGCTGACCGATAACCACCGGTGCGATAAAAGCGCCGTACGCGGCGACCGCGGAGGTCCAGCCCAATACGGGTCCGGCTTGGGTGCGGTCAAAAATGACACCGACCGTGCGAAACGTCGAGCCGTTGCCGATACCGGTGGCGGCGAAAAGTACAATGAAGGTGACGATGAACTGAGGGAAGAAAATTTCCGGCGTGGCAGATTGATAGGCTTGCAGCATGATCCAGCCCGCGTAGGCAGAGGCGATCACCATAAGCAATGAGATTGCCTGAGTCACAATCGAACCGCCTACCTTGTCGGATATCCAGCCACCGATGGGGCGCAACGCAGCACCCACAAAGGGACCGATCCAGGCATAGGTAAAGGCCGAAATCGCATTCGGGTTTTTGGTATGCATCCATGCGCCGGTTGCCGGATCGAACACATGCTTATCGCCAAAAATGACGGTAATAGACAAGGGCAGGGCCATGGAAAATCCGATGAAAGAACCGAAGGTCACTACGTAGAGCGCCGTCAACGACCAGGTGTGCTTGTTCTTGAAGATCGCAAACTGCTTTGCGACGTTCTCCCGCATCGGGCCGAATGCGGCGACCTTAATGATGAATAAAGCGCTAATGATGTCCAGCGGAATAGCGACCCACATGCTGATAAGGCCAAGACCGGTTGGCGCGGGTAAATACAGATACAAAATGAAAATCGCAGGAATAAACGCTAAGGTGTAAAGCCAGGTAACTTTGGCGAAAGCGATAAGCGGGTTTTCCGCGTCCGGCGAAATTGGTTTTAGATTATTCATGCCGAACCAGCACAATGCCGCAAGCGGCACTAGAGAAACCACCCAGGCAAACCCAGCGTTCTGTATCCATGTGGGCGTGCCGGCGGCGATTTTTCCGAGTATCCACCCGCTGTCTTTTTGCAGCGCCATAGGTTCACCGGCGAAACTCCCGAGCATGCCCACAGTCATTACCACGGGTATCACGATCTGCATCGTTGTCACGCCAAAATTGCCGAGTCCGGCGTTCAAGCCCAGCGCTGTGCCCTGTAGGCGTTTAGGAAAAAAAGTGCTGATATTGGACATCGAACTGGCGAAATTGCCGCCCCCGACGCCCGACCACAAAGCCATTAATTGAAAGGACCATAAGGGCCAATCGGGATGTTGCAGAACGATGCCAGTGCCGATGGCAGGTGCCAAGAGCATGGCGGTGGTGAGAAAAACCACATTGCGGCCGCCTGCCAGGCGAATAAAAAACGAAGACGGGATGCGCATGGTTGCGCCGGAGATGCCAGCAATCGCTGTGAGCGTGAACAATTCCGCCTGAGTGAAAGGGAAACCCAAGTTGAGCATCTGCACAGTAATGATGCCCCACATGCCCCATACCGCGAACCCGCACAGCAGCGCGGGAACAGATATCCATAGATTGCGATAGGCGATGCGCTTTCCCGTGGATTCCCAAAACGCTTCGTTTTCAACATTCCATTCTTTAATATTGATAGGCATTTTTTCTCCCTATGGGACCTGAGCGGCATGTTTTGCGCGCAATACGTTTACCTGTCGCACCTCGGATAAATACATCCAAATCAACGAAACCCAGGTAATGGCGTACATCAACATAAATACGCCGCTGTTAATGCCGGTGATGTCGACGATTACGCCGAATAAAATGGGAAGCATGAATCCGCCCAGGCCGCCGGCGAGACCTACGACGCCCGAGATCACGCCGATATTGCTGGGATACTCGTCCGAAATATATTTGAATACGGAAGCCTTGCCGAAGGCCCAAGCCGCGCCCATGATGAACATCAGCGCGGTGAACATCCACACATTGAGGCCGATATGAAAGGTTTTCGGGCCGTTGACGGTATGAACGGTAAACTCTGTTTGCGGGTAAGAAAGTAAAAACAAGCAAATCCAAGAAACCCACAATACCCACCAAGTCACTTGATGCGCCCCAAACTTATCCGAAAGCCAACCGCCAAAGGCGCGCAATATCCCGCCGGGCAAAGAAAAAGCCGCTGCCAGCAATGCCGCCGATTGAATGGTGAAGCCGTATTCAGTGATGTAGTATTTAGTCATCCAGAGTGCCAAGGCCACATAGCCGCCGAACACGATGGAATAGTACTGGCACAATTTCCAGACCTTGGGATCTCTGAGGACCAGGAGTTGATCGCGCACGGTGATGTGGGAGCCCACCTTGTGCGTGGGATCCGTGTAGCTGAAAATCCAGAAACTGACAGCGGTGAGCAGCATGGTAAGCGCATAGACGCGGGGTACCATCTGCCAGCCGTAAGCAACCACGATAGAAGGTGCCACAAATTTGGTGAGCGCCGCCCCCGCGTTGCCCGCGCCGAAAATCCCCATAGCGAAACCTTGACGTGCCTTTGTGAACCACCGGGCGACATAGGCGATGCCAACCGAAAACGAGCCCCCCGCGGCTCCAACGAACAAGCCTAACACCAGGAAATGCCAGTACTCGGTGGCATAGCTGATGAGATGAATCGGCAACACTGTGCAGAGCATGAGCAGAAAAAATACGAGCCTCCCCCCAATTTTGTCAGTCCACATCCCGAGCGGCAGGCGGATCAACGAGCCCGTGAGTATGGGCATGGCGACCAGAACGCCAAACTGCGTTTCATTTAAATCCAGGCTCTTTTTAATCGGGATCCCAATGACCGCGAACATCATCCATACCGCGAAGCAAACAGTGAAGGCGGCGGTGCTGGACGCGAGCACCGTCACCTGCTTGTGCGCGTGTGGGGTCGATGAGGTCAATCTGTTTCTCATGGCCATCTTTCATGTGCAACGTGCGGTTAATTTAAAACACTAGGCCGAGGAAGGATTTGATCTGCGTCAAGGAAAGTGAGGAAAGTTTGGATTACGCTGAAAGTGAATAGGGATAGCACTTAGGAGTGAGTGTGCATGTCGTTCCGATTTCTACTCACAGGCTGTCATTTTTCTAAAGGGCGGGAATAGCTATGCGAGCCCTCAGGTTTAAACTCGCGCTCGCGATATTGTTGACGCTTTGGTTTGCTTTCTTGTGTGTGAGTGTGGATCAGTTCTTCGCGGCGCTTGCGCTCACGATGGCATTGCTACTATTACTGCCTGACCTACGTCCAGCACAGGTGCGTACGGATACTAGCCTTTTTGGGATGGTCTTTGAGAATAGCGGTAACGGAATTCTGATCTCGGATCACAAGAACAGAATACTTGCGGTCAATCGCGCTTTCACCGCTATCACCGGCTATACCCAGCAAGATATCGTCGGAAAAAATCCAAGGGTGTTGAGTTCGGGAAGACACGGAAAGCTTTTTTACACCGCAATGTGGGAAGCGATCACGACGAAAGGTATGTGGCAGGGGGAAATTTGGGATAGGCGCAAGAACGGAAAAATCTACGCCGAATGGCTGACGATTAATACCGTGAAAAATAGTGGGGGTAGGATAACCCACCATATTGCGATTTTTTCCGATATTACGGAACAGCGTGTGGCTGCCGCGCATGTTGAATACTTAGCGACTCACGACGCCTTGACTGGATTGCCCAACCGGGCTTTATTTTCAGAACTGCTTAACAATATATTGGCGGGTGCGAAGCGGGCGAATGAAGTAGTCGCATTGTTTTATTTAGATATCGACCGCTTTAAGGAGGTAAACGATACTCTAGGCCACGATATCGGTGATCGCTTACTGGTGACAGTGGCGGAGCGTCTTCTAGAGATCGTGCGAGCTGATGATGTGGTCGCGCGCAGAAGCGGGGACGAATTTACGATGGCGTGCGCGCACCTCCGCAACCGACTGGATGCTGCAGCACTTGCGGATAAAATTCTTCATCTTTGTAACCTGCCATTTTCAGTTGACGGTCAAAGTTTACATATTTCAATCAGTCTGGGAATAGCCCTCTTTCCCGAGGATGGCGCGGATATCGAAATCTTATTACGTCGCGCCGATGCCGCTTTATATCGAGTTAAGAATACAGGCCGAAATAATTATGCGTTCTGGAATGAAGGTGCATCCCTTCCCTGAGTTCAGCGCGGGCTAATAAAGAGTTATCGCGCGGTATATGAGCCCCGGAGTAAGCGCATAGCGAACGCCTCTCAAGCTGCGCTGCAATTCAAGCCAGACCTTTTTTAATTGGGTCACGATGACCGAACACATCAGGCACGCCGCGAAACAAACCGTGAAGACAACGATGCTGGATGTTAGCATCGTCAACTGTTGATGCACGCGGGTGTCGCTTATGGTGTCGCCGGGGACGCGGTACGGGACATGAAGGTCTTTCGTTTGCGACTCGGATGAGCTAACTTGGAACTGTCAGGCAAAGAAGGATTTGATCTGCGTCAAAGAAAGCCCGCGGAGGCCGGGTTAGGATAGCCAGCTAAATCACGAAAGAGGAAAGGTGAAGAGTGAAGTATCGTTTTGCGTTACTGTTGTCGCTGTTTATGTTCAATGGTGAAGTCATAGCTTCGCCGCAAGGCGCCAAGCTCTATTCCCAAAACTGCGCCGCATGTCACGGTGAGCAAGGAACAGGCGGTATCGGTGTACCGCTCTCCTTACCTTCCTTTCAAGCCACGATTAGCGACGACTATGTGCGTAAAACCATACGCCTAGGTCGTCCGGGACGGGTCATGCCTGCCTTTACCCAGCTTAAAGAAGAGGAGGTGCAAGCGATAGTACACCACGTCCGTGGCTGGAATCAGTCTGCGCCTGTCGCGTATTCGTATAAGCCCATCATCGGTGATGCGCTGCACGGCAAAAAATTATTTGGCCAATATTGTGCTGGCTGCCACGGGTTAAATGGCGAGGGCGGCAAGGGCACAGGGGTGACGTTTTCTCGTCCGCGCGACTTGCCCATCATGGCGCCCGCACTGCACAACCCAGGCTTTCTCGGCTCGGCCACGGATGAAATGATTAAAGCCACTTTGTTCAAAGGTCGGGAAGGGACGCCCATGGTGTCTTTTCTGAAACAAGGTTTAAAAGAAAAAGACATAGACGATATTGTTTATTATGTACGCAGCTTTGAACGCCAACCCCTCCCGGCAAGCGCAAAATTATTAAGCGTGGAAGAACCGGTAATTGTGCGGCAGTCTGCCTATGATTTGAAAACCACCGTGGAGAACGTCAAACAAGCCGTCGGCAATAATAATTTTTTTGTCGGCCGCGTGCAGCCCTTGGAATATGGGCTGACCGCGCCGGAGCAAGCTAATCCTAAGCAAATCATTGTGTATTTTTGCAATATCAGCTTACTGAATGAAGCGCTACAAATTGATCCGCGCGTGGGTATGTTCTTGCCCTGCCGTATTACCATCGTGGAAGAAAAAGGCAAAGTAATGGTGATGTCGGTCAACCCCAAAATGTTGAGCAAATTATTTAATAATTCGGAGCTCAATAATTTATGTGAACGGATGAGCCAAAGTTATCTCGCCATCATCGAGGAGGCCACGCTATGAGAACCTGTTTGAGCTGGCTTAGCCTTTTCAGCCTATTGCTCACTCTGAGCGCCCCTGGTCACGCCGACGATTTATTGATGGCACGCTCTGAACGTTTATTTCCCGAAGCGATGATTACGCTGCAGAGCGCGATTACCGCGCGCGGGTATACGATTACGCGTTTGCAAGAGGTCAATGAAAATCTGGCAAGGCGGGAATTTAAAAGCGATATGTATCGTGTGGTGTATTTTGGTAAATATCAAGAAATCAAAATGCTCACCGCGAAATATCCAAAACTCATTCCCTTCTTGCCCTTGAACATCACGATTTTCGCAGAGGGTGATCAGGCGATTCTTGTCGCCAGTCACCCTCACACTTTGCAACTCGCGTTTCCCAGCCCGGATTTGAAACCCGTGTTTGAGCGTTGGGAGCAAGACATGCTAGCGATCATGGATGAAGTCAGAATATCTAAGTAATCTTCCTGTGTGAATTGCGGGGCGATCGCCGGTTATTCGACGGTGGGTGCTAGCGCCCTATCCGAGATCCGCTGAGGCTTGGCGAGTAAGAAAACCAACGGCGCCATGCCAATAAAACTCCACATGATTAAGGTAAAGGCGTCGATAAAGCCCACCATTTGCGCCTGGCGCGCCAGCTCTCTGGCCAAAACTGCGGCGCCCTGCGGGCTTTGCGGGTTCAAATGTAAGGGCGCTAAGTAGGCCGGCACCGCAGGGTTAAAAATTTGAATGTGCGAGCCGATTTGATTCCAAGCAATTTGTGTATGCCGGGTGAGGGTGCTGGCCACAATTGAAATGCCTATCGACGAACCTATGGTCCGCATCAGGCTATACAAGCCCGAAGCCTCCGCGCCATATTTCGGATCTAAAGTTGAAAACGCGATGGTGGACAGGGGAACGAATACCATGCCCAAGCCTAAGCCTTGAACAACGACCGGCCAAATCAACCAAAAGGTATCCACCTCTAAGTTGTAATGGGTTGCGCCGTAAGTACCTAGGGTGCTGAGTGTGATGCCTACGAGTATCAATGCGCGTGGATCGAAGCGATTCAATAATTTGCCCACGATAAACATGCTTAACATACTGGCCACCGCGCGCGGCGCCATGAGTAAACCAGAGGTAAAAGTCGGAATGCCGAGCAGGGATTCCAGCATCATGGGTTGCAATACCATCATGCCGTATAAGCCGAGACCAAACGCCGCGATGACTAAAGTCGAGGTGGTGAAATTCTTATCCAAAAAAATTCGCGGATTAAACACTGTATCGCCGCGATCCGTGATGCCGTGATAAATAAACCACACCATGGCCAGCACACTGAGTAGTGCCGCGACCTGTATGGTATGGGAGTCAAACCAATCGTCTTGATTGCCGCGATCTAGCACCAGTTGCAAACCGCCGATGGCGACAAACAACAAGGCCATGCCCAGCCAATCCATTTTGCGCGGCTTGCGTTCGGTGTTGGGGATAACTTTCCAGGCAATGGCCAGCGAAGCAATGCCTATGGGCAGGTTAATAAAAAACGTCCAGCGCCAATTTAAAACATCGGTGAGATAGCCGCCCAGCGTCGGGCCTAATATCGGACCCACCATCACCCCTATACCCCAAATCGCCATGGCTTTGCCGCGCTCTTCTTGCGGATAGGCACGCAACATAATCGACTGCGATAAAGGCACCAGCGCAGCCCCGAATACGCCTTGCAAAATCCGGAATACAACAATTTCGGTGAGATTGGTGGAGAAGCCGCACAGCATGGAGGCGATGACAAAGCCGGAAATACTCAGGAGTAAAAAATCACGCTGACCAAAGCGGTCAGTGAAATAACCCGTGAGCGGCATGAAGATGCCCGATGCGACCAGATAACTGGTCAGCACCCAGCTGATTTGATCCGGCGTGGCATTTAACTGCCCGGCCATATGCGGCAGGGCGACGTTGACGATAGTGGTGTCTAAGACCTGCATCACCGTGGCCGCCATGACGGCCAGGGTGATTAAAATACGCCGGGATTTTTCTGCTTCCGTCATGCCCGCTTAGGTGCCGGACGGGGCAACGGTATTCACAGTGACCTTCGCGCTTGCGCCTACGCGTAGAGGAAAATTAGGATCAGGCTGAGTCACCACCACGCGTACCGGTATGCGCTGGGTCACCTTAACCCAATTGCCTGTGGCATTCTGCGGCGGCAGCAGAGAAAATGCGGCACCGGTCGCCCCGCCTATATTATCCACTCGCGCCGGAAACTGTTTTTTCGGATACATATCGACGGTGATAGTCGCGGACTGTCCGGGGCGTATGCGTTCTAATTGCGTCTCCTTGAAATTCGCGTCTACCCAATACTCTTTCTCGCAGATCAACGCGAATAAGGGGGTGTTGGCATTGACGGTATCGCCCGCATGTAAGGAAAGCTCCGCCACGCTGCCATCGCAGGCAGCGGTGACATGGGTGTGCGCGAGATCGAGCTGAGCTTTTTCTACGCTGGCGGTGGCTTCACGCACATGCTCATTTTGCGAGCCGACTTTGCCTAGAGATTCGCGCGCTTGACTGGCCTTAGCCTCCGCCGCGGCCAGTTCAGCGGCGGCGCTTTTAACGGCGGCCGCGGTGTCATCCCCCGCTTGGTGCGAGAGAAAGCCTTGGGCTACCAAGCGTTGATTGCGCGCCGCAATCGAGCGCGCATTGGCGAGCAAGGCTTGGCGATTGCGCACCTCGGCATCACTTGCGCGCACTTCCCCCACGCCCGATGCGGCTTCTTGTTTGGCCAGCGCCAGCCGCGCTTCCGTCTCGCGCAGGGTGAGCGCATAGGGCGCGGCATCGATATCAAACAAAGGCGCGCCTTGTTTGACGTGCTGTTGGTTGCGCACATACACCTGGGTGACGCGGCCACTGACGAGGGGCGCAATACGCACACTATTCGCGTTGACATAGGCGTCATCGGTGCTGGGATAGCGCGCGCTATGCCGCCAATACGCGTAACCGCCGCCGGCAAGCGCAAGCGTCGCAATCGCGATTAGACTGATGGGAAGAATACGCATATCAACCTTTCAAAGAGTGAGTGCAGTCGCGTTAATCCGCTCCAGCACTGTGATGCAATGCGCCAGGTCCGCCGCCGGAATACCCTTTAGTAATTCCTTACGCAATTGCGCGGCGGCGGCGTGTATGTCTTTTAACACCGCTTCGGCTTGAGCCGTGAGGTGTACGGTCTTGCTGCGCCTGTCTTGGTCGGACTCGCGCCGGACTATCCACTTGTCGCGCGCCATGCGATCCAGCAAACGCACCAGGGTTGGCCCTTCGATGCCGATTTTCTCAGCGAGTTCGGTCTGGGTGAGGTCGCGCCCGGCGCGCGATAAATGCAATAAAGCGAACCATTGCGCCTGGCTTAAGCCTAGCGGCTTGAGGCGCTGATTCAGCTTCGCGCGCCACATCCGCGCGGTATCACCGAGTAACAGTCCGAAATGTTCTTTCAAGGGAGCGGGCGGCATCATCCAAAATAAATAGTGAGCTAATAGATAGTATACTATCTAATTCGTCAATTTCAAGCCACACGTCAAACAAAAAAAGGGAGAAGGGTCACACCAGCGCTCTTTCACTATAGGCGAAATTTAATTGAAGGCGACCCCGGCATTGCTTATGATGCTTGAATAACAACTGGAGGAGAGCCACATGAACGACCATCAGGCGGTAGCCTCGGTGATAGACGCCATTGTGAACGATACCTTGAACTATGCTTTGTTGTTGGCGGCCATAGGTACGCTGGCCATGGTTTTGATCGAGTTGCTTAAAGGCTTGGCTGCCATACGCCGCCGCTTTCACCGCTATCAGTTTAATCGTTGGATTGTCAGCGCCGAGGCGCGGCGTGAAGTCATGATCTTGGCCACCGGCGGCGAGCGCTACGCCGAAGTATTATTCGATCAGCCCACCGACCGAATGTTGGGTCAGATTCAAGCTTCGGCGAACCTCAGCTTGGAATTCCCCGACCGCTATCCGCATGCCTATGCGTTTTTTACCCAGCCTGATTTAGCCAGCGCTGATAGCGTGCAAATCACGCAGAGTTTTAGTGATAGCCAGTTGTGGGCGAATTTCGCGATGGCAACCGCATCAACGGAAGGAGTCGCTCTCAGCCCACCTCCGGATAGCCGGGCCGCGCAACAAGCGCGAGTGCGTTTGGGCCATCTCATCGCGCGGCGCCTGGATAGCTTTCAAAACCGCACGCAATATCTTTGGGCGCGCGGCAATCAAGGTGCTTCCATTATCGTCGGCGCGGGTTTGAGCTTGTACGCATTAACTCGGACCACTTACGCCGAAAGCCCGCGCGATATCGCCATGTTGCTCGCGCTGGCGCTGCTCGCTGGCATGCTGGCGCCCTTTGCCAAAGACGTCGTGGCGGCCGTCAGCGGCATACGCACCAAAGCGTAAAGATGATAGAAGTTCAGCGTTTAAGTTTATCGCTACGTGAGCAAGATGTAGGCGGAGGCGTGCGCACCGAGCCTGTGCTCTCCGATCCGTCACTATTTATAAGTGCCAGCCATTTGGTGCTATTGATCCACGGCTATAACAACGACCGTCAGGCGGCGGCAGAGGCCTACGAGGGCTTTCATGCGCGGCAACGCGAGATTGACCCCGAGCAGCGCTACGCTTTGGGCCGCGTCTTCGTCGACGTGTATTGGCCGGGCGATGCCGATTGGGGCGCGGCGTCTTTTTTGTTTTACATGGGTAGTGTGCAACAAGCTGTTAAGAGCGCCGAGCGCTTAGCGGCTTTTCTGAGTGCGCAACTTACCGCAGGCGTACTTATAGACATCATCGCCCATTCCATGGGGTGCCGCTTAAGCTTGGAGTTATTGCGCGCCTTGGACAATATGGACACGGGCATGCGCATAAACCGCATCACCTTTCTAGCCGGTGCGGTCCCTACCTTTATGTTGGAACAACAAACGCCTACTGCGCCGCTACGCAAGGCCTATGCCGCGACCTTGCAAGGCAGCGCGCGCAGCTTGTATTCCAGCGCCGACAAAGTCTTATCCATGGCTTTTCCGCTCGGGCAAAGCCTGGCGCCGGGCGAGGAGGGTGCGCTGCCCACCGCTCTTGGACATGCGTACTGGGGTGAAGAAAATTCTTTGACGAATCTTTATCAAAGTGAAAATCCGGACGCCGATCATAGTGATTACTGGGGCTGGAATGCCAAGGCCAAGCCACTACGCTGCGCGCAGCATGCGGCGCAATTAATCCGCGAACATTTGCAGTTTCCGGCCGCCGGGGCGCGGCGTTTGCCCGCGCGGGTGATGCTGAAGGCAGAGACTTTAGAAGGGCGTGAAACGATAGGGGGGCGAGGGATTCAGGGGCGATAAAATTTATCTCGGGCGCAGCGCGTCACAAAAATAGCGCCACGACATGAGCCTTTAGAAACGCTGCTTACGCCTTCGCCACCACTATTACCGCTGTGCCATAACACAAGACCTCCGTCAGCCCCGGCATTAATTCCGTTGCATCGTAGCGAATGGCGACGATCGCGTTCGCGCCCAATTGATCCGCATGCTCGCACATCAATTCAAAAGTTTCCGCGCGCGCGTGTTCGCAAAGATTGGTGTAGATGGAAATATTGCCGCCGAAGAGCGTTTGCAGCCCGCCAAAAAAATTACCGACAATAGACCGCGAGCGTACGGTGATGCCGCGCACCACGCCCAAATTCTTAGCGATGGTGTAGCCAGGCAACTCCAAGGCCGTGGTGATCATGGTCTTTTGCATGCTCGCTTCCTTTCTCTTTGTGTTTAAATGTCAGCTTAAGCAGCCGCATTTTAGCAGGCGCGTTTGAGGAAGCATGTCCCGTTTGCATCGATTGTTTGAAGCCACCATTCCGGCCTGGTTTGTATTTCTATGGAGCACGGGTTTCATCGCGGCGAAGTTTGGGCTGCCTTATGCCGAGCCATTCACATTGCTGTTTTATCGCTTCGCACTGGCTCTGGCGTTTTTGCTCGTCCTGTTTATTTATTTCCGCCCGGCTGCGCCGGCCGATCTTCGCCAGAAATTGCATCTCATGGTAGCGGGCAGTTTGATCCATGGCGTTTATTTAGGCGGCGTGTTCACTGCGATCAAGTCCGGCATGGCGGCGGGCATGATCGCCCTGCTGGTGGGTTTACAACCTTTACTGACCACCTTGCTGGCGCCGTTTTTATTTCAGCAGCGCATAGGCTGGATACAATGGAGCGGCGTTTTGCTCGGCTTAGTGGGCGTGGGCCTCATCATAGGCTTGGGTGGACCGCACGTGGAACACATTAGCCGCATCGGATTCATCGCCGCGACGACGGCCTTGCTGGGCATCAGCGCAGGCACCATTTATCAAAAAAAATTCTGCGCGGAAAATGCCTTGCTCAGCAGCGCGTTTTATCAATACCTGCCCACCGTCGTGATCTTTGGCTTAGCGGCTTTTTTCTTCGAAACCATGCAAGTGCAATGGACGCCCTCGCTCATACTTTCTCTAGCCTGGCTGGTGCTGGGTTTATCCATAGGCGCGATCCTGCTGCTGACCTATCTCATCAAGCACGGCGAAGCACACAAAGTTGCGAGCTGGTTTTACCTGGTGCCGGCGGCGACCGCGGTGGAAGCCTATTTTATGTTCGACGAAGACCTCGGCTTACGCAAAATCATAGGCATTGTGGTGGTTGCCTTCGCGGTGATGTTGGCGACTTGGGAGCGCGGCCGACCACGCAATGCTTAGACTTTTTTAGCGTGCGCTTCGATGCTCAGTTTTCTCTTTCGCAATTCGCATTAGTGATCGCCTCTCTGGCTCGGTTCTTGACACAAGTGGACAACCGTCTTATCGTGTGGTCTCTAGGACGATAGTCCTAGTTTTGCCCGATATGGTTTGTTTTGTCTGTGCGCAGTTATGCACCGGAAGTCTAATGGTGGGCCGGCAGCTTTATGGTGAGTAAGTCCATGGCGGGGAAGACGACGCGCGATCACATCATAGAAGCCGCCGACGAGTTATTTTATAGTCAAGGCTATGAGCACACCTCATTTGCTCATATTGCCGACGCGGTGCAGATTTCCCGCGGCAATTTTTATCATCACTTCAAATCCAAAGATGAGATTCTCGACGCGGTAATTCAGACGCGTTTCGCGAGGACAGAAAAGATCTTGGATCAATGGGAAAAGGAGGGGCAAGATCCAGTGGATCGCATTCGCAGCTTCATCAATATCCTGCTTATGAACCAGACCAAGATTAAACGCCATGGATGCCCTGTGGGTACCTTATGCACCGAGCTGACGAAGCTGAATCACGGTGCACAGGGGCAGGCGAATAAGCTATTTACCTTGTTTCGGGTTTGGCTGCGTAAGCAATTCGTCCAACTCGGGTTCAGAGCTGAT
This sequence comes from uncultured Burkholderiales bacterium, assembly GCA_964552595.1. Classification (GTDB taxonomy): domain Bacteria; phylum Pseudomonadota; class Gammaproteobacteria; order Burkholderiales; family Thiobacteraceae; genus RBG-16-58-11. The sequence continues at coordinate 1,568 of CAZKHT010000016.1, read as the reverse complement.
GCCGATGTGCTAGCCATGCACATTCTTGCGCGCAGTCAAGGAGTCGCTACGCTGGCGAATGCCTTCAAAGACGATAAATTTATTAAACATGAAGTAAACGAAATGCACGAGTGGCTAAACGCGCGCGTAGAAAATTTTCACGCGCGACATAAGCGTGGCCGGTGAGTTTTTCAAAGCAGGCGCAACTGGGTCAGAACTAGTTTTCGATGGGAGATTGAATTGTATGTTCGTTGTACTTCTTAAATTCTCTAACAACAAAAACCAAGCGAGCCGATTTATGGAGGGCCATAACGCTTGGCTTAAGCGCGGATTCGATGATGGGGTATTTTTGCTGGCGGGCAGTTTGCAGCCTGGTTTAGGGGGCGGCATTTTGACGCATGGGATTTCGTTACTCGATCTGCGGAGCAGAGTCGCGATGGATCCTTTTGTAGCGGAAGATGTTGTGAGTGCCGAGATTCTGGAAATCACGCCTTCAAAAGCTGATGCACGCCTTAGCTTCCTGCTCGAATAAATTATTGTCTAAACGGGAGCAAAAGCATGAGCAAGACTGTAGTTGGCACAGATAACAAATTGCGTTGCGCCTGGTGCGCTGCCGCCCCGGAATTTTTGAGTTATCACGATACCGAATGGGGCTATCCGGTGAGTGATGATAGCCGCCTCTTTGAAAAACTGAGCCTGGAAGGTTTTCAGTCCGGACTAAGTTGGCGCACCATATTGGCCAAGCGCGAAAACTTCCGTACGGCTTTTCATCATTTTGATTTTGACAAGATCGCTCGCTTTACACAGCGTGATGTTGATCGACTCTTAAACGATACGGGCATTGTGCGCCATCGCGGCAAGATAGAAGCCGTCATCAATAACGCGCGCCAGGCCCAGGCCCTGGCCAAACAGGAAGGCTCCTTAGCTGCCTTCATCTGGCGCTACGAGCCCGATACTGAGCAACTTGCGGCACCGCAAACTGCGTCGACGTCGGCAGCGTCGATCGCTTTGTCAAAGGATCTTAAAAAATTAGGCTGGAAATTTGTCGGACCGACCACGGTATACGCCTTCATGCAGGCGATGGGATTGATCAACGATCATGTCGAGGGCTGCGCGATCAGAGCTAAAGTGGAGCGCGCGCGTAAGAGCTTTCAGAGACCACGACCGGAGACATCAACAGGTGGGTAGCGATATGACATTATCGCAAACCCTTGGCAACGTTTTGTTATTCGACCGCCCTTTTTGTAAGACCGTATCTTTGAAGCGCCGAGCAGGCTTATCGGGGAGGGTGTAGGCAATGAGTCCGTTGTCCCATAACTTTTTTATGGCATGTTTGAATGCACCGGTCTTGGTCTGTAGATCGAGATGAGCGATGAGCTCCTTTGCCGCCAAGAGTGCCAATGCCAGGGCATGCACTGTAGCTTCTGAACTATAGCTTCTGACTGGGCCCGCATTAGAGCTGACTATCGCAGCGAGACTTTTTTCAGCTTAACGCCAGCTTTTCCAATACCGTAGCAATAAAAATCCGCCTACCAGGCCACCCAAGTGCGCGAAATGCGCAACGCCGGCTTGGGTGCCCGTCACCCCTA
>CAZKHT010000015.1:0-24240 GCA_964552595.1 uncultured Burkholderiales bacterium | reverse complement strand
CTGCCGGTCGGCGCGCAAATCTTCATCGCGAAAACACTTGGTAATTTGGAAGTAGCGATCAAAGCCCGAGACCATCAACAGCTGTTTGAATAATTGCGGCGACTGTGGGAGCGCGAAAAACATTCCGGCATGTACCCGGCTCGGCACTAAATAATCGCGCGCGCCTTCGGGCGTGGAACGCGTGAGCATGGGCGTTTCGATTTCCAGAAAACCCTGTGCGTCCAAGAAATCGCGCATCGCTTTCGCGACCTTATACCGCAGGCGCATATTGGCTTGCATGGCGGGCCGGCGTAAATCCAAATAGCGATAAGTGAGGCGAATATTTTCCGAGAGCGTGTCGTCGTCGATTTGAAAGGGGGGCGTCGCGGAAGCGTTCAGTACTTCTATCTCATCGGCGATGACTTCGATCTCACCGCTGGCGAGATTGGGGTTCTCGGTTCCCGCCAGCCGTGGGCGCACGCGACCGATAATCTTTAACACATATTCGCTGCGCACCGACTCCGCGATGGCAAAGGTCGCCGGATGCTCGGGATCGCACACCACTTGCACCAAGCCTTCTCTATCGCGCAGATCGATGAAAATCACGCCGCCATGATCGCGCCGGCGGTGCGCCCATCCGCATAAAGTGACGGTCTGAGAGAGGTGCTCGCGGTTGACTTCACCGCAGTAGTGGCTACGCATGCGACTTCCTTAAAGCGCGCCACGGCGCGCGGAAAAAAACGCGAATTATACCGAAATTAGCCTGCTATTTCAGGCTGGGAAGACGGGCTTTGTCATGGGTTGCCACGCCCATGGAGATGATGAACTTCAAGGCTTGATCGACATTGATGTTGAGTTCTATTGCCTCGCTTTTTTTCACGAAGAAATAAAAGCCATTCACCGGGCTGGGCGTGGTGGGTATGAATACCGCGACATACTCCGTGCCCAGCTTGTCGATTACGCTAATCGGCACATTGGTTTGAAAGGCCAAAGACCAAGCCTCGGGATGCGGATAGCGCACCAGCAAGACCTTGCGAAAGGCGTCGCCCGAGCCTGAGAACAAGGTATCGCTGACTTGCTTCACGCTGGTGTATATCGATTTCACCACCGGAATGCGGGCTAGAACTTTTTCCCATACCACCAGCAATTGCCGCCCGAAGTAATTCGCCGCCAGCATCCCGGTCAGCAAAATAATCAGCAGCGTGGCAATCGCGCCCAGGCCCGGCACATGCCAGCCGATCAGCGTGTCGGGGCGATAAGCGACGGGAAGTAATAGCAGCGATTTATCAAGCGTATTGATCAGGAAGGCCAGCACCCAAAAGGTGGCGGCCAGGGGCACCCAAATCAGCAGTCCGGTAACGAAATATTTTTTCATGGGCTAGGGCAGGCGCTAAGGTCTGCCCTCAGTGCAATGCTAGGTACACGAGGGGCAAGCACCCGTCCCGCAAGCATGGGCCGCGGTCTCTGTCTTGGTTTCCGGTTTAGCATCGGCGGCCGGCGTGTCTTTCTTGGGTTTTGAACCGTTCTTGAAGTCGGTTGCGTACCAACCGCTGCCTTTGAGCTGAAACCCGGCGGCGGAGAGCAACTTCGATAAAGATTCTTTTTGGCATTGCGGACAAGTGCTTAATGGCTCATCACTCATCTTTTGCAGAAATTCTTTTTGAAAGCCGCAAGCGCTGCAGCGGTATTCGTAAATCGGCATGATTTGCTCCTAAAATCAGTAAACTAGATTATAACCGAAACCCCCTCTTGCTCCCGGTCTCCCTGTTTTCCAGGCTTCAAACCGGCGAGCCAGCCTAGCTGGAAATAATGGCGTTAGTGTGGAATTACAAGAGCTTGCCCTGGCGGGACGCTAAGCTTTGCCTGCTCTGAATATCGGCGAGGAGCCTGCCTATAATGGGAGCCCGCCTCTATAACATCAAAAACCCATGTTGCTCACCGTCAATAGCGGCAGTTCTTCAGTACGCTTGGATTTATTCCCGAACGCGGGCGAGGAGCCCAGCGCCAGCCGGATACTGGCCGGGGAGATGCAGCCGGAAATGGCCTTGCCCTCCTTTCTGCCGCAGCCGCCCTTGGCTATCGCACACCGCGTGGTGCACGGCGGCGCGCACTTAACCAAACCCTGTTTGATAGACGCCGCCGTGGAAAAAACCATACAAGATTTGGCGTCGCTAGCGCCTTTGCATAATCCGCGCGCCTTGACCTGGATACGCGCCGCCCGCCGCGTTTACGGAGATAGCGTTCCGCAAATCGCTTTATTCGATACCGCATTTTTTGCCGGTCTGCCGGCGCGTGCTAGGGACTACGCTTTGCCCCAGGCCTTGGCCAAACGATACGCAATACGCCGTTATGGTTTCCATGGCTTGGCACACCAAGCTATGTGGACGTTTTGGTCCACGCAAACGGAGCGCTCGCTAGAAGATGGCCCTGCTCAGGCCGGTCGCATCATTACCTTGCAACTCGGATCGGGCTGCTCAATCGCGGCAATACAAAACGGCCAGGCGCTCGATACTTCCATGGGGTTCTCACCGCTGGAAGGCTTGATAATGGCCACCCGCAGCGGCGATCTCGATCCCGGGGTGCTGCTGTTTTTGCAGCGCCAAGGGCTGTCCGCGGACGAAATCGACAAACTACTCAGTCACGAATCCGGCTTGCTTGGTGTTTCCGGGACTAGCGCCGACATGCGCTTATTGTTGCGCGACACCAGCGCGCAGGCGCAACACGCCATTGACCTATACTGCTATCGAGTGCGCAAATACTTGGGCGCTTATTTGAGTGTCTTGGGGGGCGCGGATGCCTTGATATTTGGCGGTGGTGTCGGCGAGCACGCCCCTGAAATACGCGAGCGTATTTTGCAGGGCATGGAATGGGCAGGCTTGCGTCCCGATCCCGCGCGCAATCGGGCGGCCACGCAAGGCTCGGCGCGTATCGATGAGGAAACGCGCGGCAAAGGCGGTGTTGCTATCTGGGTGTGCGCCGTGAATGAAGCGGCGGTGTTGGTGCAACAAGCACAGCGGTGGGTGAAAGCACAAACATGAATACGGAATTAACCAGCCCCAAGCCGGACTCGCCATTGAGCGCGGACGAATTGCGCATTATGGATGCCTATTGGCGCGCCGCGAATTATTTATCGGTGGGCCAAATTTATTTACTCGATAACCCGCTACTGCAAGAACCGCTGACGCTAGCCCACGTCAAGCCGCGTCTGCTTGGGCATTGGGGTACGACACCGGGCTTGAATTTTATTTATGTGCATTTGAATCGTTTAATCAAAGCCCGTGATTTAAACCTGATGTACCTCATAGGTCCCGGTCACGGCGGCCCCGGCATCGTGGCCAACACTTGGCTGGAAGGCAGTTACACCGAGCGCTATCCGCATATCACGCAAGACGCCGCCGGGATGCGGCGCTTGTTCAAACAGTTTTCTTTTCCCGGCGGCATACCCTCGCATGTGGCGCCGGAAACGCCGGGCTCTATTCACGAAGGCGGTGAATTGGGCTATGCGCTCTCGCATGCTTATGGCGCGGCTTTCGATAATCCGGATTTAATCGTCGCTTGCGTGGTGGGCGATGGCGAAGCGGAAACCGGGCCCTTGGCCGCGTCTTGGCATTCGAATAAATTTTTAAACCCGGCGCGCGACGGCGCGGTGTTGCCGATTTTGCATTTGAATGGCTATAAAATCGCCAACCCCACGGTGCTGGCGCGCATACCCAACGCGGAATTAGAAAGCCTGTTTATCGGCTACGGCTACAAGCCTTATTTTGTCGAAGGCGATGATTCCAGCAGTATGCACCAACGCTTCGCCGCGACCCTGGAAACGGCGCTGGCGGAGATTCTCGCCATACAAACCGCCGCGCGCCGTGATCAAAATCTTAGTCGTCCCATCTGGCCCCTGATCATCCTCCGCACGCCTAAGGGATGGACCGGGCCTAAGCAAGTCGACGGCAAACCCGCCGAGGGTAATTGGCGTTCACATCAAGTGCCCTTGGACGAAATCGCGACCAAGCCCGAACACCTACACCAACTGGAGCAATGGTTGCAAAGTTATAAACCCCAAGAATTATTCGATGCGAACGGCGCACCGCGCCCTGAAATTCGCGCTTTGGCGCCCACCGGTAAAAGACGCATGGGTGCGAATCCGCATGCCAATGGCGGCGATTTATTAGTCGATCTACGTTTGCCGGATTTTCGCGACTACTGTGTCGAAGTGCCCGCGCCGGGGGCCGTAAAAAAAGAAGCGACGCGGGTCTTGGGTGATTTTCTGCGCGACGTGATGCGCGACAACGCGGACGCGCGCAACTTCCGCGTCATGGGCCCGGATGAAACGGCGTCGAATCGCCTCAGCGCTTTATTCGATGTGACCCAGCGCGTGTGGATGGCCGAAACTTTATCTAGCGATGACCATCTCGCGGCGGACGGGCGGGTGATGGAGATTTTATCCGAGCATACCTGCCAAGGTTGGTTAGAGGGCTATCTGCTCACCGGGCGACACGGATTTTTTTCTTGCTACGAAGCCTTTATTCACATTGTCGACTCCATGTTTAATCAGCACGCGAAATGGCTGAAGGTGACGCGCGAAATTCCCTGGCGCACGCCGATTGCCTCGCTGAATTATTTGTTGACTTCGCATGTGTGGCGCCAGGATCACAATGGTTTTTCGCATCAAGACCCGGGCTTCATTGATCATGTGGTAAATAAAAAAGCGAGCGTCATTCGCGTGTACCTGCCGCCGGATGCGAATACCTTGCTCTCGGTGGCCGATCATTGCCTGCGCAGCCGGCACAAGGTCAACGTCATCGTCGCCGGCAAACATCCCGAGTTGCAATGGTTGTCGGGTGGCGCGGCGATAGCGCATTGCAGCGCCGGCTTGGGCCGCTGGGATTGGGCGAGTAATGAAGGCGACGGCGAAGCCGATGTGGTGCTGGCCTGCGCCGGCGACGTGCCCACGCTGGAGATTTTGGCCGCGACGTCCATTCTGCGCGAACATCTGCCCCACCTCAAAATCCGCGTAGTGAATGTCGTCGATCTCATGACTTTGCAACCTCAAAGCGAACATCCCGATGGCAAAGACGATGCGGCTTTCGACGCGCTGTTCACGCGCAATCGGCCGATTATTTTTGCTTATCATGGTTATCCCTGGCTGATCCATCGCCTGACTTATAAGCGCCATAATCATGAAAATTTGCATGTGCGCGGTTATAAGGAGGAGGGCAGTACCACCACGCCTTTCGACATGACGGTGCGCAACGATATGGATAGATTCCGCCTGGTCTTGGACGTTTTGCAACGCGTACCCGATTTGGGTCCGCAGGCACAGGCTCTGCAGCAAATCATGTTAGACAAGCGCGCCGCGCATCGCGCCTATATTGCCGAATTCGGCGAGGACATGCCGGAAATCCAAAACTGGCTCTGGCAAGCCTAAGAGCAGAAACCCGCGCGCTTTGCTAAAATAGCGCAAAGAGCCGCATTCGCCGGCTCATCCACGCAGTCCGGAGAATCCTATGTCACAAGCTTTATTTGATGCCGTTAAAAGCGGCGACCTCGCTCTATTAAATGCGGCGCTCACCGGCGCCGATGTCAATGCCAAAGGCGAGGGTGGACAGACGCCCTTGATGCTGGCGGCAAGCTTAGGCCACGTCGCATTGGTAAAAGCCCTGCTCGCCGCCGGTGCCGAACTCGAGGCGCGTGATGAACGTGAATACACCGCGCTCATGCACGGCGTGTATAACCCCGATCTAGATCGCGGCTTTCCCGAAGTCGTGCAAGCCTTAATCGCTGCCGGCGCCGATTTCGAAACCACGATTTTTTACAAAATTCGGCCTTTAATGCTGGCCGCAGGCGCGGGCGAAGCCGGCGTGGTGCAAGTATTGCTCAAAGCCGGCGCCGATCCCAAAGCGCGCAACGAAGGTGGGCGCACGGCCTTGATGATGGTGAAGGATAAGGACTACATCGACGTGATTAATCTGCTGCACGAAGCGGAATCCAATGTCGAAGCGACGCAAGAAGGCGCGGGATGCGGCTCGCGCAATGCGCCGGGCTCGAATGTGGTGACTTTTTTAAAGAAGGAAAAATAAAGGAACTGCCCGGCCTGAGAAGTTAAGCGCTCAATGCTGCAAGACCTCCCAGGCTTTTTCCAAGCGCTTATAAGAAATCGGAAAGGGTGTTTTTAATTCCTGCGCGAATAAAGAAACCCGCAATTCCTCCAGCATCCAACGGAAGGCGATGATCTCCTCGGCTTTCTTTCCCTGGCCTAGGCGCTTTTCCGCCAGAGCCGTATAGCGCTGCCACCATTCTTTCAGACTGGTGATGTGAGTCAAATCGCGCTGCCCGCGCTCCGCGAATTTATCCAGCCTTCTTTGCATGGCTTTGAAATAGCGCGGCAGATGTTGCAAATGCGGCCAGGGCGTCGCGCTGAGAAAGCCGGCGTACACCAAATTGACGCGCTGCTCGCGCAAATCGGCGACGAGGACCGGAGGGAATTTCCCCGGCAGGCGAGTTTCCAAAGTATGCAGCTCGGCGAAAATCTCGGTGGCGAGCCGTATGGTCGCCTGGGCCACGGCGGGCAAACGGGTCTTGGCGCGGTCGCGCTGTTTGTGGAATTCTTTTTCACTGCGTGGCAAGTCGTCCTCGCCGATAAACGCGCGATCGGCAATACAGTCGAATATATCTTGGCGCAAGGCATCGACATTCATCAACGCGCGGGCTTGCATCGCAATCTGGTTAAAGCCCGGCAGATTTTTTTCCAGTTGCTTCATTTGTTCCTTGAGTGCCAGCCACAGCAAGCGCTTTACCCCTGCACGCAAAGATTCGGCGGCTGCTTCAGTGGTATCGAATAAACGAATCGCGACACTATCTTTTTCGTCGACCAGGGCAGGGTAGCCGGTGGTTTGCACGCCGCCGCGCATAAAATGAACCGTTTTGGGTAAGTCACCGAAATTCCATTGCGTCAGCCCGCTACGTTCGTGCGCGCTGTCGGCGGCTTGGGCAAACGTCATTTGCGCGGTTTGGCCCAATTGCCGGCGCAGTCCCGCGAGATCGCGCCCGCCGGCGAGCTCGTGACCTTGTTCGTCAACGATGCGGAAATACATTTGCAAATGCGCAGGCAAGTCTTTCGCGCGCCAGTCATCGGTGAGAACGGTTTGACCGGTTTTCTTTTTGATAAAGTGGGCTAAGGCGGAGGTGATATCCCCCTCTCCCTGGCCCTCTCCCCCCCGGGGCGAGGGAAGAACGTCTGGGGAGGGAGGAATGTGGGCAGGGTTGGCGGGTGTGTGGGCTGCAGCCACATTGATTTCCCCCTCTCCCCGTTGGGGCGAGGGAAGTTTCTTTGGTGAGGAAAAATTGTTTGGTGAGGGAAGATTATTTAGCGTGTGAAGACCATTTGCTATTTGGGCTGACCTGCCGATTTCCCCAGAAGATTTTCCCTCTCCCTCCGAGGGAGAGGGCCGGGGAGAGGGAGAAGAAAGCCCACCGCCAGCGCTCAAAAACGCCGTCACAAATTCCGGCACCGGCACGCAGGCGCTGCGTAATTTCTTCGGCAGACCTTTCAGCAAAGCGGTGACTTTCTCGCGCACCATGCCGGGTACCAGCCAGCCGCAGCGTTGCGCATCGACACGGTTTAATAAATGCAAAGGGACTGTGAGTGTCACACCATCCAAGGGATGGCCGGGCTCAAACCGATAGCTAAGTGCGCAGGCGGTTGCATCGACTTGCATGGAATCGGGGAACAGTGTTTCGGTCACATCTTCCGCTTCATGCCGCATTAAATCTTCGCGCCGCATGAACAGTAGTTGCGGCTGGGTTTGCTCGGCATCGCGCCGCCACTTCTCAAAGCCATGACCATTCACGATATCCACCGGAATGCGTGCATCGAAAAACGCGAACATTTTTTCTTCGTCCACTAACACATCCGGCCGGCGCGATTTATGTTCCAGCTCGCGTATTTCCTCGACCAATGCCTGGTTGTGCAAAAAGAATTTGGCCCGGCTTTCAAATTCGCCCGCGACCAAGGCGCTGCGTATAAAAATTTCTCTGGCCTCACGCGGCGCGATGGCGCCGTAATGCACACTGCGCCGTGGGGTCAGCGTTAGGCCATATAAAGTCGTGCGCTCGAAGGCGAGGACCTGCGCCGGTTTCTTCTCCCAATGCGGATCGTAGTAATGGCGTTTGATCAAATGTGCGCCGACTTGCTCTACCCATTCCGGTCCTATTTTCGCCACATTGCGGGCATAGAGTTTTCCCGTTTCGGTCAGCTCGGCCGCCATGACCCATTTGCCGCCTTTTTTGAACAAGCTGGAGGCGGGGTGGATATGGAATTTGATTTCGCGCGCGCCTTGGTAATAGCCTTCTTCGGCTTTAACGCCGATATTGGCGATCAAGCCCGCGAGCAGGGCGCGATGAATTTGTTCATAAGTCGCCGGACTGGGATTCGCGCGCAAGCCCAGCTCTGCGACTTGCTCGGCGAGTTGGCCGTGTAAGTCATGCCATTCGCGCAAGCGCAAATAAGATAAAAAGTGCGCATGACATTCGTCGATTAACTTGCGCTTGGATTTTTTGTGCTTCAACGATTCTTCATACAAGGCCCAGATTTTGAGCAGACCCATGAAGTCAGAATTCTCGGCGATGAAATATTTATGCTTGTCATCCGCCGCACCTTCCGCACCCATAGGCCGCAGTCGTGGATCGGGTAGCGAGAGGGCGGAAGCGATAATTAAAATCTCGGTCAAGCACTGTTGCGCCTGTGCGGCGAGCAACATGCGCGCGAGCTTAGGGTCTACATGCAGCTTAGCGATTTGCACACCCAGCGCGGTGATTTTGCGCTGCTCGTCCACGGCATTGAGTTCCTGCAACAGCCCATAGCCGTCGGCGATCATGCGCGAAGGCGGCGCTTCTATGAAGGGAAAGTCTTCCACTTCACCTAAACCTAAGGCTTGCATGCGCAAAATTGTTCCGGCGAGCGAGGTGCGCAAAATTTCCGGGTCGGTGAAAGCGGAGCGGCCTGCGAAATCTTGTTCGCTATAGAGGCGGATGCAAACACCCGAGCTGACGCGTCCGCAGCGCCCGGCGCGCTGGTTCGCCGAGGATTGCGCGATGGGCTCAATTAAAAGCTGATCGACTTTATTGCGATAGCTATAGCGCTTCACGCGCGCGCTGCCGGGGTCTATCACATAGCGTATGCCAGGCACGGTGAGCGAGGTCTCTGCGACATTGGTAGCAAGCACAATCCTCCGCGCGTTACCGGGATGAAACACGCGCTCCTGCTCCTGCGCCGACTGTCGCGCGAATAGCGGCAGGATTTCTACGCCAGGCGGATGATGTTTGCGTAGCATCTCCGCGGTATCACGTATCTCACGCTCACCCGGCAGGAAAATTAAAATATCGCCTTCGCGCGATAGTCGCGAGAGTTCATCCACCGCATCGACGATGGCTTGTTCCACATCGCGCTCTTGATCGTCCTCGTCATCCGAGCGCACCGGACGGTAGCGCATTTCCACCGGGTACAAGCGGCCCGAGACTTCGATAATCGGGGCGTTGTTAAAATGTTTAGAAAACATTTCGGTGTTAATCGTGGCGGAAGTGATAATGATTTTGAGATCGGGCCGGCGCGGCAAAAGCTGCTTGAGATAGCCCAAAAGGAAATCAATATTCAAACTGCGCTCGTGCGCCTCGTCGATGATCAGCGTGTCGTAACGGCGCAAAAAGCGATCGCTCTGCGTCTCCGCCAGCAAAATGCCATCGGTCATCACGCGTATTAAATTGTCCGCGCTGCCCTTGTCGCTAAAGCGCACCTTATAGCCGACCAAATCACCCAACTGCGATTGCAATTCCTGCGCAATGCGACTTGCCACCGTGCGCGCGGCGATACGGCGCGGCTGGGTGCACCCGATAAAACCCTGGGTGCCGCGCTTGAGGTCGAGACAGATTTTAGGCAGCTGTGTGGTTTTGCCCGAACCCGTTTCGCCCGCAATCACTACCACCTGATGCGCCGCAATCGCTCGTGAAATTTCCTCGCGCTTGGCGGCGATGGGGAGTTCTTCGGGATACAGAATGGTGGGGATGCGGGCTAGGCGGGCTTGCGGTTTTGGACTATCCATCTGCTAGGAGGCTTATTTCACGAGGAAGGGTTTTGCGAAAACAAGATTTTTCGCTGACTGGGTTCGTCAGAGAACAGATTTTTACTCACCAAAAATTAAACGAGCCAATACCATCCACCGAATAAGCGCATTTTCATTAAGGGTAAGTAGCACAGAGCAGTACGCTAAGCGAAGGGGCAATAAATGGTCAGCTTCGATTCAATGATTTGCCCGTGTTGCATATCTTCCGTGGCAAGCGTATCGCATCCTGCTGCCAAGGCCGTGTCTAATATCAAACTATCGTAATAAGCATAACGATATTTTTGCGCCAAAACCAAAGCGTGAGCGATAGTATCCGGCAGGACTGGAACCACCGTAAAGGAATCACATACTTCGGCAACCGCCCGCGCAACAAGGTCATACGTTAGAGCAAATTTGCGGTTTAAAGTATTGGCAAGCTCACTTAAAACTTGTGTGCTGATCACAGCGTCGCTTTGTTCCGCGAGTGCAAGTGCGGCGGCTTGTTTGGCAGCCTCGTCGTTCGAATAAAGATACACCACGACATTGGTGTCGAGAAAAGTTTTACCGCTCATTGGCGGCATCGCGATTGAAGCGGTAGCCGCGGGTAGAGATGGTGGTCACATTGAACGAGGGCTTGCGCTTCGCGGTCTCGTTTGTTGCATCCAGTAATATCACTCGCACCTGCTTGCCATTCCAGCCTTGGTGTTCTAGCGGCAAATCCACCACGCCGTCATGAGCAGTACTGACAAACTCGATTGCACGCATGCTAGTTCTCCGTTTGGGATAATGTATTCTAAATTGCCGGGTACCGCTTAGCCAAGGTGTGCCTGCCGTGTACTTCTCGTGAATTGAAGCATAAATACGGGCAAACAGGCTCTATCCGTCCGTTTAAACTTGCCGGCTCTTCACAATCAAATCATAAGCCAGCTGGATTTCCTTCGCTTTTTCGGTCGCCATCGTGATCATATCTTCCGGTAACCCTTGGCCCATGAGTTTATCCGGATGGTATTGGCTGATGAGTTTGCGATAGGCGCGTTTGACTTCTTGATCAGTGCTTTCCTTGGGTATGCCCAAGGCTTTGTAGGCATCGTCCACCGCGGTCGCGGAGGGGGCCTGGCCGCCACCAAAATGCGCTTGATTTAATATCATCTCGCGCATGCGCTGATAGCTGTCACTATCGAAGCCCAAGCGCGCGGCGATGTTTTCCAGCAAGCCTTCTTCGGCGGCGTCGACTCTGCCGTCGGCGATCGCCATTACGATTAAATACGTTAGCAAGGTTTGCGGCAGGCTTTGGGTGTGGCCGCATACCGCGACGAATTGAGCGACGGTGGGGCCGATGTCGAAATCGGGCGCGCTACCGCGTTTAAACAGCGCGATGCCTTGTTGCCGATGTTCGGCGGTCATGCCCAGCGTCTGCATGAAATGCTCGACGTAGGCGATTTCATCTTTGGAGATATGACCATCGACCTTGGCCAACTTCCCCATCAGGATAAAAGTGGTCTCTAAAAAAACCGTCTGCCGCTGGGCTTTCGTCAGCGGATTGACGCCGCCCACGCCATAGTCGCGCGCTCTATCCAGCATGCTGCCGATAAAATAGCCCAGCACTGCGCCGAAAAAGTGCAAGAAATAAAACCCTATGATGACGCCGATTAATTTGTACAAATGCGCTCCCGCAAAACTGAGATAGGAATTAAAAACGCTGTTCTATAAGCGATGACGCTGATCGCCCTGAGTAAATCCCAGCAGTGAGATGTCCATGCCTTTCCCCAGGCAAATGACCTTGAACAATTCCCCCATCTCCGCTGGAGACAACAATTTTTGCACTTGATTCGCCAGCGGCAAATAAACGGCGGCGTCCTCAGGCGATGTTTGCGCCAATAAATCCGTAATGCCGCAATTAATCAAGAAATGCGCTTGTGTGGTGTAGCCCCGTAATTCACATCCCGCATGGATTCCCGCCTCGGCAATCGCACTAAATTCCACATGCGCGGTCAGGTCTTGCAGTCCGGGATACACAAAAGGGTCGCCATGCGCTTGATGCCGATAATGGCACATCAGCGTTCCCTGGGTGCGTTGCGGATGGTAAAACTCCGCGCGCGGAAAACCATAGTCGATGAATAAAATCAGGCCGGTCTCCAAGGCATCGGCCAGGCTTGCAAGCAAAGCCGGCGCGGCGAGATTGATTTCGGTGAGATAGTTATCGGGCAAGTCTAATCGCTGCGCTGCCTCGCGCAGCATCGGATGGGCTAGCGGCACCTCGTGCCAGGCGAAGCCATCGTCTGTCACCGCCACGCCACGCTCAAAAAGATTGCCTGCGCGGCGCAGTATTAAATGCACGGGTAATGCATCCAGCACTTCATTGCCCAATATCACGCCACGAAATACCTCAGGCAGACGCTGCAGCCAACTGACGCGCTCCAATAAATGCGGGGCGTGCTTTTGTACGCTGGCGAACTGCCGCGCTTTGAGTTCTGCTGACAATTCCAATATTAAATAGCGTTGGGGCAACTGCCCTTGCTGTTCTAAAGCCAACAGCAAATCGCAGGCTAAACGTCCGCTGCCCGCGCCCAGTTCTAAGATATCGCCTCCGGCATACGCCAAGCCTTGAGCGACTTGACGCGCTAAAGCGCGGCCGAATAAAGCGGACATTTCCGGCGCGGTGATAAAGTCGCCCGCAGCGCCGAATTTCATCGTCCCGGCGCTGTAATACCCTAAGCTCGGCGCGTATAAAGCCTCCTCCATAAATCTGGCAAAGGATATCCAACCGCCTTGGTCCGCAATCAGCGCCCTAAGGTGCGCCGCCACGCGCGCGCTGTGGGCCGCGGCAGCAGATTCAGGTGCGGGTAGGTGGTGCATGGGGAGTGTGGTAAATTTCTACTTTTATCGCGGGGGCGGGGACGCGGAATTATAACAGCGCCGCGTTCTCGGCCTTGTCTTAAGCATGCCAACAAACGAACCAGTGATCCTCATTACCGGCGGGGCCAAGCGCGTGGGCGCGGCCATTTGTCGCCTGCTGCACGCCAGCGGCGCGCGTTTAATGGTGCATTACCGCTCAGCGCAAGCCGAAGCCCAGGCGCTGGCGGATGAACTGAATAGATTGCGCGCGGATTCCTGCGCTTTGGTTCAGGGGGAATTGCTGGATATCGAAGGCTTGCCGAAATTAGTGGAAGCGAGTCTGCAGCATTACGGCAGGCTGGATGGCTTGATAAATAACGCCTCGACTTTTTATCCCACCCATATCGGTGAAATTAATTTAAAAAATTGGGATGAATTGGTGGGCAGCAATCTTAAAGGCCCGCTGTTTCTCGCCCAGGCGGCAGCTCAGGCTTTGAAGCAATCGCAGGGTTGCATGGTGAATATCGTCGACATTCACGCCGAAAGGCCACTGAAACATTATGTGGTGTATAGCATCGCGAAAGCCGGTTTGGCCGCGATGACGCGGGCGCTCGCGATAGAGTTGGGACCGGAGGTTCGCGTGAATGGCGTTTCGCCCGGCCCGATTTTATGGCCGGAACACGATGCGACTTTCGACGACAAAGAACGTGAGCGCATTGTCTCGCATACCGCCTTAAAGCGCGCCGGCAGTCCGGAGGACATTGCGCGCGCGGTGAAGTTTTTAATTTTTGATGCGCCCTATGTCACCGGCCAAGTGATCGCGGTCGACGGCGGACGCAGTGTGAGCCTATGAGCGTATTGCCGCATTCCAGCGATTTAAAGCCTCCGCGCTCTTTGACCAGCGCGGCCGGCAAAGCCATAGGCGATTATGCGATGATACAAGCGGGAGATCGCGTATTACTCGGCTTATCCGGCGGCAAGGACAGTTTGTCCTTACTGCATGTGCTACGCGATTTACAAAAGAAGGCGCCGGTACGGTTTAAGCTTGCGGCCTGCACCATAGATCCGCAATCGCCCGATTACGATCCGGCGCCGCTTAAACCTTATATGGAAGAACTGGGGGTACCGTATTTTGTCGAACGCTTCCCGATTCTGGAGCAGGCGAAAAAATCCATGACCAAGGATTCGTTTTGCGCTTTTTGTTCGCGCATGCGTCGTGGCATGTTGTATGGCGCGGCAAGACGTGAAGGCTATAACGTGTTGGCGCTGGCGCAACATTTAGATGACGCGGCGGAGACTTTTTTAATGAGCGCGTTTTTCGGCGGCAAGCTGCGGACCATGAAAGCGCATTATTTAAACGACGCCGGCGATGTGCGCATCATACGGCCCTTTATTTATGCGCGTGAACGGCAAACGGCGGCCTTTGCCCAGAACGCGCCGCTGCCGGTGATCCACGAAAATTGTCCAGCCTGTTTTGCGATGCCGACACAGCGCATGCATATGAAGACCTTGCTGGCGCAGCAAGAGCAGGCCCATCCGGCGCTCCTGCAAAATATTTTAACCGCCATGCGTCCGCTATTGGGTGAACGCGTGGCGAAAAAGCGAGCACCACATGCCGTGCTCGCGGCGGCCTCTTAATTTTGTAAATTTAACGAGTACTCATTATGAAAATGGAAACTGCAAACATACAGCGCATTACTTCTTTTAATCCGCCGCGGCGCACCCTCATGGGCCCTGGCCCCTCAGATGTGCCGCAGCGTGTGTTAGAGGCGATGGCGCGGCCTACGATAGGCCACCTCGACCCGCGCTTTGTGGAGATGATGGAAGAACTGAAAGTCCTGTTGCGCTACGCCTTCGTGACGCGCAATGAACTCACTTTTCCGATCTCGGCTCCCGGTTCCGTGGGCATGGAAACCTGCTTCGTAAACCTGGTCGAGCCGGGCGACAAAGTCATTGTCTGCATCAATGGCGTTTTCGGCGGCCGCATGCTGGAGAATGTTAAGCGCTGTGGCGGCGTGCCTATCGTGATTCAAGACAATTGGGGTGAGCCGGTCGATCCGAATAAAGTGGAAGCCGCGTTCAAAGAAAATCCCGGCGTAAAAGTGTTGGCCTTCGTGCATGCGGAGACCTCCACTGGAGTGCAATCCGATGCCAAGACCTTAGCCGCGCTGGCACGCCAGCACTCCGCGCTCACCATCGTAGACGCCGTGACTTCGCTCGCCGGTACGCCCTTGATGGTGGATGAATGGGAGTTAGACGCGGTGTACTCAGGCAGTCAAAAATGTTTGTCCTGTACACCGGGTTTATCACCCGTGACCTTTAGCGCGCGTGCCGTGGACGTGGTGCGCAATCGCAAACAGCCTTGCCAAAGCTGGTTCATGGATTTGAATTTGGTTCTGGGTTATTGGAGCGCCGCTAACCGCACTTACCATCACACCGCGCCGGTCAACGCGCTTTACGGTCTGCACGAAAGCCTCGTCATGCTGCAAGAAGAAGGGCTGGAAAATTCTTGGGCGCGGCACCAGCGTAATCACGAAAAGCTCAAACAAGGCCTGAGTGAAATCGGCGTTGAGTTCTTGGTCGATGGCGCGTACCGCCTGCCGCAACTTAACACGGTCCGCATTCCGGAGGGCGTAGACGACGCGGGGACGCGACGCACATTGCTGAATGAGTACAATTTAGAAATTGGCGCCGGCTTGGGCGCCTTAGCCGGCAAGGTTTGGCGCATCGGGCTCATGGGCCATGCCAGCCGCGAAGAGAATGTCGACAAATGCCTGGCCGCCTTGAAAGAAGTGCTCAAGCGCTAGGAAAGGCCTAGGAAAGTAGATTTCTGTCGTCCCCGCGCAGGCGGGGACCCAGCGCATCCAGCGCATCGCTGATGTATTGAGAATATCTATTTCCTGGGTCCCCGCCTGCGCGAGGGCGCTGGATTTTTGCAGAGGCTCTGAAACTGAAAGGGCGCGCCATGAGTACCGCCTTTATTTCCCACCCCGCCTGTTTTCTGCATGAGATGGGCGGCGCGCATCCCGAATCGCCGCAGCGCTTGCAAGCCATCATCGATGCGCTGCGCGCCGCTGATTTGTACGCTAAGCTGCAAATCCACGAAGCGCCACGCGCGACGCGGGCGCAACTACAACGCGCGCACGCCGTCGACTACATTGAGCGCATAGAAGCACAGGTACCCGCAAGTGGTCTCGCTTATCTCGATCTGGATACGGCGATGAATCCGCATTCATTGGAAGCGGCTGTGCGTGCCGCCGGCGCGGTCGTATTCGCGACGGATTTAGTCTTGCGCGGTGAGGCGAAGAACGCCTTCTGCGCCGTCCGCCCACCTGGCCATCACGCCGGTGCGAATTTCGCGATGGGCTTTTGTATTTTTAATAATGTTGCTATCGGCGTCGCGCATGCGTTAGAACAATATGGCTTAGAACGCGTCGCCATAGTCGATTTCGATGTGCATCACGGCAATGGCACGGAACATATTTTCCACAACGAGCCTCGCGTCTTGCTCTGCTCCAGCTTTCAGCATCCGTTTTATCCGCATAGCGGCGCTCAACCAGGCCCGCATTACTTAGGCATGCCTTTGGCGTCAGGCAGCGGCAGCAAAGAATTTCGCCTAGCGATGGAGACAAAATGCTTCCCAGCGTTACGCGATTTTAAACCACAGATGGTATTTATCTCGGCAGGCTTTGACGCGCATACAGAAGACGAATTGGCGAGTTTGCATTTAATTGAAGCTGATTACGCTTGGGTGACACGAGAACTAAAAGCCTTAGCAGAAACCTTTTCGTCGGGAAAGATCGTCTCTGTGCTGGAAGGTGGCTACGCATTGGACGCATTGGGGCGCAGCGCTGCGGCGCATATTTTTAATCTATTATGTAATATGCATTGAGTGGTTTAGTGGTTATGAGAATTTTGGAGGCGATTCCTCGTAACGCTGACTTTAAAATCATTTTTTGGAGAGGCTCATGAAAATTAGATCCCATTTTAGCGTGACGTATTTCCTTTTAATTCTGCCCGCATTTTTTTTGGTTGTGAGTACTGCTGACGCACGGCCTAAAATGACGAATCCCCAAAAGAAGAAAGCTGATGCTTGCTATCAAGACTATTACGACTGTCAGGTAGGGTGCGCATTAGATAAAAGTCGTACCGCAGATCAATGCAGTTATGAATGTGGCACTTATTATTTCGACTGTATGAAAAAAGCGGGACTCTCACGGTTTGCTGTTGATGTGACAAAAACTCCAATAAATCCCCCGAGTAAGGTGAAGGGGGCGGGGATCTGGCGCCCTCAGATAGGCTCCGTCCGTCGGGCAATGAAATAACGCCCGAGCCCGCGAAGTAGATAGCGTCACGCGCCTCTTTATTCTATGTGGAATTGTCGAGGATGCGACCGAGAGCGCTTTTGCTGGAATGTTCGCATCTCGATTTAAAATTTTGGTGCCCAGTGATGTCATACCACGAGGACATCCTTAGCGTGATTTTGGTAATTTGCTTTTTCTAAAGTTGACGGATGTCAAACTCTTTATATACCTATCCACCATTCCTGGCGCCGCCTTCGCCAGTGGAAAATAACTGGGGTCCAACACCCAATTCATAATCAAGCCATCCACCAAGGCATGTAAGCCCACTGCCGCGTGGCGGGGTTTAACGTCCTCCGCGAGTAGGCCTTGCTTCGCGGCGAGGCGAAAGCCGTGTTCGAGCTGAGTGAGGAAGTCGGCGCGGCAATCGATGTGGCGTTCGCGCAATTGAGTGAGTTCGTCGACGTATTCGACTTTGTGACAGCAGATTTCGAACACGCGTTGGGTTTGTTCGTCGTGGGTGATTTGCTGCAACACGCTGAGGGCGCAAGTGCGCACATAGCCTAAGGGGTCCGCATCCGGTGCTAGGCCGCAGCTGGTGCCATCGCCGTGTTCCATGGGTAATTTAATGCGATCCATCATGGCTTGAAACAAATCGACTTTATTCTTGAAATGCCAATAGATGGCGCCCCGAGTCAGGCCCGCCGCTTTGGCGATATCGGCAAGCGTGGTGTGCGAGACGCCGCGCTCGACAAAGACCTTCTCCGCAGTGTCGATAATTAAGTTGCGGGTTTCTTGCGCGGCTTCTTTGGTGCGTCTAGCCATGTCTTAATCTCCGAAACCGGTTCGGGCTATCGCGGAAGCTAAAATTTTTTTAAACAAAATGCAAAAGGCCTATTCACATACCTACAACAATATTCTTCTTATAACTTACAACGCTAACAAATTACTCATTTCCTTTAACGTCTTGGTCAACCCCACACCTGGCCCCTTTTCTTCCAGAAACGTTCGTATGCGCCATCCCGCCCTCGCCATTCTATCTTCCTTAGTCATCATAAGCCTCAGCGTCACGCTGACCGCCTGCAAACGCGCGGGCTCTCAGGGGCCGGGAGGCATGCCGCCGCCCGAGGTGAACGTGGTGACCATAGCGCCGACCCAAGTACCGGCGACCTTTGAATATGTGGGGCAGACGGCGGGCTCGCGCGAGGTGGAAGTGCGCGCCCGCGTCACCGGAATTCTGAAAAAGCGCAATTACACTGAAGGCGCTTTCGTGCACCAAGGCCAATCCTTGTATACCTTGGACCCGGCGCCCTTTGAATCGGCGCTGGCGGCGGCGCAAGCCGATCAAGCGGGCGCCGAAGCGCGCCTGGCCCAGGCTCAGCACAACGCAGCACGCTTGAAGCCTTTATTCGCGGCGAAGGCGGCCAGCCAAAAAGAATACGACGATGCGGTTTCCGCCGAAGCGATTGCGCAAGCCGATCTCAAAGCGGCGCGTGCCAAGGTCAATGATGCGCAACTCAATCTACGCTATTCGCGTGTCGACGCACCTATCTCCGGCATTGCCGGGCGCACGCTGCGCTCCGAGGGCAATTATGTTTCGGGTCCCGACGTTTTGCTAACCACGGTGACCCAAAGCGATCCCATGTACGTCTTGTTCGGCGTGTCGGATGAAGAGCGCTTAAAGCTCACGCGCGCGGTGGATGCGGGTCGCGTCAAATTGCCCAAGGACGGGCGTTTCAGCGTGTCGATTAAATTGTCCGACGGCAGTACTTATGACAGAACCGGCAAACTGAATTTCTCTGATGTGCGGGTAAGCGGCAATACCGGCACGGCGGAGACGCGCGCGGAATTACCCAATCCCACCGGCTTATTACGGCCCGGCCAATTCGTGCGCGTGACGCTCAATGGCGCGCAAAGACCTAATGCCATCTTGGTGCCGCAACGCGCGGTGTTGCAGGGACCCCAAGGGCGCTTTGTGTATGTGGTGAACGGCGAGGGCAAGGTGGAGATTCGGCCAGTCCAGGTCGGCGATTGGGTGGGCGAGATGTGGGTGATAGAAAGCGGTCTGGCCAGCGGCGATAAAGTCATTGTCGATGGCGTGATGAAAATCGGTCCCGGTGCACCGGTGAAGATTGCGGAGGCGAACGCCAACCCGACGCCGGGTGCCGCCGGCCCGGGTGCTACCAGCCCAGACGCTACCGCTGGAACAAAACCCGCCGCGCCCGCCGCAAAATCCAACGCGCCCGCCGCGCACTAAGGCCTGCCACTATGTTCTCACGCTTTTTTATCGATAGACCGATATTCGCGGCGGTGCTTTCCATCTTCTTGGTGCTCGCCGGCTTATCGGCCATGCGGGTGTTGCCGATTGCGCAATATCCGGAGATCGCGCCGCCCGTCGTGACCGTGACAGCCGTCTATCCCGGCGCCTCGGCCGAGGTCATAGAGCAAACCGTGGCCGCGCCTCTGGAAAACCAAATCAACGGCGTCGAAAAAATGCTGTATATGAATTCGACCTCGACCTCGAACGGCACGGTGCAAATCCAAGTGACCTTCGACATCGGCACCGACATCGACCAAGCCGCGCTGAATGTGAATAATCGGGTCAAGCAAGCCGAGCCGCGCTTGCCACAAGAAGTAAGACGCCAAGGCGTGACGGTGGAAAAAGGTTCTTCGTCTTTCTTGCAAGTCTTGGCGTTTTATTCGCCGGATGGGCGCTTTGACGATTTGTATACCTCTAACTATGTCTTGCTGAATGTGTTGGACAAGATGAAGCGGGTGCCGGGCACGACCAATGTGCAAATTTTCGGTGCCAAGGATTACGCTATGCGTATCTGGGTCAAGCCGGATCGCCTGACTCAGCTCAAGCTCACCACCGATGATTTGGTGCAAGCCATTAATGAACAAAACGCGCAATTCGCCGCCGGTAAAATCGGCCAGGCGCCGACCGGCGGGCCGCAGCAATTGGTGTACACCATCACCACCAAAGGCCGTTTGAGCGATCCGCGTGAATTTGAAAACATTATCATCCGCGCCAACCCTGATGGCTCCACGCTGCGCTTAAAAGACGTCGCGCATGTGGAACTGGGCGCAAAAGATTATGACTTCAAGGGCCGGGTCAACGGTAAGGCCGCAACCCTGGTGGGTATCTTTCTTCAGCCCGGCGCGAATGCGCTAGACGTCGCCGACGATGTGCGCAACACCATGAAGGGTTTAGCCGAGCGCTTTCCCGATGGCTTGAGCTATTCCATCCCCTACGACACCACGCGCTTTGTCGACGTCTCCATACGCGAGGTGGCCAAGACCTTGGCCGAAGCCATGGTCTTGGTGTTCTTGGTGGTGTTTTTATTCTTGCAAAATTGGCGCGCGACTTTAATTCCTTTCGCCGCCGTGCCCGTGTCTTTGCTCGGTACTTTCGCCGGCATGTATATGCTGGGCTATTCCATCAACACCCTGACTTTATTCGGCATGGTCTTGGCCATAGGCATCGTGGTGGACGATGCAATTGTGGTCTTGGAAAACGTCGAACGCATTATGCGCGAAGAGGGCAAGGCCGCGCGAGAAGCGGCCTTCCAAGCGATGAAAGAAGTCACCGGCCCTATCGTCGCGATCGTCTTGGTGTTATGCGCGGTGTTTGTGCCTATCGCTTTCTTAGGCGGCCTGACCGGGCAGCTGTATCGCCAATTCGCGGTGACCATCGCTATCGCGGTGGTGATCTCCGGCATGGTAGCGCTCACGCTGACACCGGCTTTGTGCGTGCTCTTATTGAAGCATGAGCATAAAGTTCCCGGCCGTTTCTTTAGTTGGTTTAATCGCAGCTTCTTACGCCTGACCGATACCTATGAAAGCGGCGTGGCTTGGATGATACGGCGCGGCAGCATAGGCGTGCTGCTATTTATCGCCATGGTGGTGATTACGATCTTCATGTGGCGCGCGACGCCGGGCAGCTTAGTGCCGGATGAAGACCAAGGCTATTACATCTCAGCGGTGATATTACCGGACGGCGCGACCCTAGAGCGCACCGACAAAGTCGTGGCACAAGTCGTGCAAGCCATTAAATCCAACCCGGCGAATCAAGACGTGATTGCTTTCACCGGTTTTGATTTCATAGGGGGCGGTTATCGCAATAATGCCGCGACCATATTCGTGACCCAAAAGCATTGGGACGAACGCAGTGTGACCACGAAAGAACTGGTCGGCGAATTATTCATGAAAACCGCCGGCATCAGGGAAGCCCTGGTGTTGGCGTTTAATCCGCCGCCGATTTTCGGCCTGGGCACCGCGGGTGGCTTCGAGTTCTATATTCAAAATCGTGGCGAGGGTGGGGCGCAACGTCTGGCGGAAGTGATGGGACAATTCTTAGCCAAGGCCAATCAAGATCATAAATTGGGCGGCGTGAATACCTTTTGGCGCGCAGCCGTGCCGCAACTCTATGTGGACCTGGATAGAGACAAAGCCAAGGCGCTGAATGTCCCCATAGATGGTGCCTTCAATGCCTTGGCGGCGACTTTGGGCACGTATTACGTTAATGACTTCAATAAATTTGGCCGCACTTGGCAAGTCTTGATGTCGGCCGATCCCGCGTATCGCAAACAGCCGGACGCGATAGGCGAAATTTATGTGCGCTCGACCAAGGGCGATATGGTGCCGCTACGCGCGCTGGCGGATATCCGCTTTACCGCGGGTCCGGATTCCATAGATAGATTTAACAATCTGCCGGCGGTGAAACTCATAGGCCAAGGCGCGCAAGGCGTGTCCTCGGGCCAGGCGATACAAGAAGTGGAACGCATCGCCAAGGAAGTGCTGCCCCCCGATTTTAGTTACGACTGGGGCGGCGCCTCTTTTCAGGAGAAAAAATCCAGCGGCACCTCAGGCTTGGCCATCGGTCTCGCGGCCATCATGGTGTTTCTGATTTTGGCGGCGCAGTATGAAAAATGGTCGCTGCCGTTTTCGGTGATGCTGGCTTTGCCCTTCGGTACTTTTGGCGCGCTGGCGGCGGTGTCGCTACGCGGCATGACCAATGATGTGTATTTTCAAATCGGCTTGGTCACTTTGCTCGGCCTGGCGGCGAAAAACGCGATTTTGATCGTGGAATATGCTTCTATGAAATATCACGAAGGGCTGTCGGCATCTGCTGCGGCATTAGAGGCCGCCCGACTACGCTTCCGGCCTATCTTGATGACCTCGTTGGCCTTTATCTTGGGAGTGATGCCGCTGGCGTTCTCCGTCGGCGCCGGCGCTGGTGCGCGGCGCTCGGTGGGCACAGGGGTGATGGGCGGCATGATGGCGGCGACTTTCTTGGCGATTTTTTTTGTGCCCATGTTTTTTAAATTATTAAGCGATAGGCATCTACGCGAGCAGCGCAGTAATGCCGCGCTGCGCGAAGAAATCGCCCAGCACAAGCACGCCGCCGATAGCGCGGCGGGCACGGAGCCTCCCCATGAGTAAATCTATTGTTTGGATGCTGATCAGCGCCCTGGGTGTCACCGGCTGCGCCACGACCAAAACCGATATGCAAAAAATCTCGGGCGAGCTGCCCAGCGCGTGGGCGACGCCCTACGGTCAAAGCGTGGATAAAGTCAGCACGCAATGGTGGACGATTTATGGCGATCCCACCTTAAATCGTTTGGTAGAAGACGCGCTAAAACAAAACGCCAATTTGGCGTTGGCGGTGGCGCGCGTCGATGAAGCGCGGGCGCAGGTGGGTTATACCCGCGCCGATCAATTTCCCAGCGTGGATGGCAGCTTTAACCGCAGCCGGCAGCAATACTCGCTGACCGGAGCCACGCCTTATCCCCCTGGTTTCCCGCGCCGCGCGAACGACTATCGCGCGCAACTGAATGCCTCTTATGAATTGGATTTGTGGGGCAAGCTGCGCAGCGCCAGCGCCGCCGCTCGCGCGGATTTGCTGGCCAGCGAAGCCGCGCAGAATACGGTGCGCATCACTCTGGCTGCGGATGTGGTGCAAGGCTATTTCAATTTGCGTTCGCTGGATGAGCAAATCGCCGCCACCCAGCGCTCCATAGGCACGCGCAATGAGTGGCTGGGCTTGCAGAAAAAACGCCTAAACGCTGGCGTGATTTCCGACTTTGATTTCCGCCAATTAGAAGCCGATGTCGCCGGCGCGCAAGCGCAATTGCCGACCTTGGAATTGCAGCGTGCGCAACAAGAGCACGCCTTGGCGGTGCTGTTAGGCCGTAGCCCGAAAGCGATTTACGAAGACGGCGTGAATCCCGAAGCCAGCGCGGACAAAGTGGCGCTGCCTGTAGTCGTACCCGCCGGTTTGCCCTCGGATTTACTATTGCGCCGGCCAGATGTCCTGGAAGCCGAGCAACGTTTGTTGGCGGCGAATGCGCGCATCGATCAAGCGCGGGCGGCGGTATTCCCCGCAATTTCTTTAACCGGCAGTTATGGCAGCGAGAGCACCTCGCTAAGCAATTTATTCAAAGGTCCGAGCTTGTTTTGGTCTTTGGCGGCGGCCATCACGCAGCCAATTTTTTCAGCGGGCAAATTAAAAGCGGGCATCGCCATTACCGAGGCGCGCCAACACCAAGCGATTGCCCAATATCAAATCGCCGTCCAAAACGCGTTCAAGGATGTGCGCGATGCCTTAGCGGCGCAAACCAAAATGCGTGAACGCTTAGAGGCGGAAACGCAAAGAGTGAATTCGCTGCGCCAAGCGTTAGGACTTGCGCGCCTGCGCTATGAAAACGGTGTGGCGAGTCAACTCGATGTCCTGGATGCCGAGCGCAATCTGCTCAATGCCGAACAAAGCCGCGCCGATGCGCTGCGCGCGCAGCGCGCCGCCATTGCGGATTTGTTTAAGGCTTTAGGCGGGAGTTGGAATAAGGAGGCCACGGCTTCCACGCCGCCTAATCCATCCCTGGCTAATCTGTCTCAGAAAAGCTAAGGATCCTCTGCAAAAGTCCGTCGCCCCCGCGAAGGCGGGGGCCCAGGAAATAAACATTCTCGCTGGATCCCCGCCTTCGCGGGGATGCCGGTAAATGTACTTTTGCCCGACATTTGGCGCATTTCTT
>CAZKHT010000014.1:0-26740 GCA_964552595.1 uncultured Burkholderiales bacterium | reverse complement strand
CGGTCAATAGCCCACTTGATGCACTATAAAATCCGAACGCTAGGCGCTCTGTGAAGACCTTAGAAAATCATGGTTGGCTGTTGGCTAAGACTAGCCATAGCCGACCAAGAACCACAGTCAGTGGCTGCTTTGGCCGAAATTGGCGAGGGTGCGCAATGGCCGAATAAGAGACGGCCACTAGCCAAACATCCATCCCGTATGACGGATATTTTTTCATTCAAATAAACAGCTTTGCAAGTAACTCATATGAGTCTACAGAACATGGTTTTCTTTCGAGTAAATCAATGTCCTATTATACTAGCGCCTCTTTTGCCGCATCGATGCATTGCATGAACATCATTCCCCATCACGGCGTAGCGCCGATTATCCCTGCCTCCGTTTACGTACACCCCAGCGCACAAATCATTGGCGAGGTGCGTTTAGGCGAGCAAGCCTCGATCTGGTGTGGCGCGGTCCTGCGCGGCGACGTTAATAGCATCACTATAGGCGCGGGCAGCAATGTGCAAGACCTGGCCGTGTTGCATGTCTCGCATAAGACTCCCACTGATCCTATAGGCGCGCCCTTAGTCATAGGCGAGCGGGTCACCATAGGGCATAGCGTGATTTTGCATGGCTGCAGCATAGGCGATGCCTGTCTAATAGGGATGGGTTCCATCATCATGGACAAAGCGGTATTGCAGCCGCGCGTCTTACTGGGCGCGGGGAGTTTAGTGCCCGAGGGCAAGACGCTGGTCAGCGGTTATTTGTATCTAGGCCGTCCCGCCAAGCAACTGCGCTTGCTGACGGATGAAGAGCTCGCGTATTTCGATTACTCCGCGCAACACTATATGGAATTGGCGGCGAGCTACCGTTAGTCCGTAGTCTGGCCCGGTCCGCGCTAAGAAATCCCGTTTTTCTGCCGATAAGTCTGATCTCAGGGGCGTTTCCGCTCCGGCAAGAATACGGACTATGGACCTCAATTTCGAACAAAAACGGGTACTCGTCATCGACGACCATTCCGGCATGCGCGCTTCCATGCGTGCCATCCTCAGCGCCTTCGGCGTGGTCTTTGTGGAAATGGCGGGCACCGCCAATGATGCGATACGCCGACTGCAAGCCAAACCTTTCGACATCATTATTTGTGATTATTTTTTAGGGGACGGGTCCGACGGTCAGCAGTTTTTGGAGCAAATCCGACATAACCACCTGATCTCGCTTTCCACGATTTTCGTCATGGTCACCGCCGAGCGCGTATACGAGAAAGTCGTCTCTGCGGTGGAGCTCGCCCCCGATGATTATTTGATTAAGCCTTTTACCGCGGACACGTTGCGCAATCGCCTAGAACGCATCATGCAAAAGAAACAGGCTTTCGCGCCCATTTATCGCATGATAGAAGAGCGCAAATTGGCCGAAGCCACGCAAATTTGCACCGAGCTCGCGAAACAGCAAAGTAAATACACCATCGATATTTTGCGCTTGCTGGGCGAGCTCTACGTCACCCAAGGCAAATTCGACGAAGCGCAGGCGGTCTACCAACAAGTCGTCGATCTACGCGCCGTGCCTTGGGCGCGCATGGGTTTGGCCACGATGTTGCACTACAAAAACGAACATGGCGCCGCGGAAGAATTGTTGGAAGAAGTCATAGATGAGTCACCGGAATATATGGCGGCCTATGATTTATTGTCCAAGGTATGCGAAGCGCAAGACAAGAGCGAACGCGCGCAACAAGTGTTGGAGCGTGCGGTCGCTGCGTCTCCGTATACCTTGCATAGACAAAAAGAAATGGGCCAGTTGGCCATGCGCAATGATGATCTTGAGGCTGCGGAGCAAGCTTTCGCGCGCGTGGTAGAGCGCGGCAAGACCTCGTTTTTTCGTGAGGCCGACGACTTCGCCAACTTGTCGCGAGTGCAAATGGAGCGCGGCAAAATCAATGAGGCGCTGAACACACTGCGCGATGGCAGGGCCTCATTCAATAATTCCCCCGAGGCTGCCTTTACCGCGTCGGTAATGGAAAGTTTAATCCACACCAAAGCCGGTAACGCGGAAGCCTCGGCGAAGGCCTTGGAGGCCGCGCTGGAGGTGCGCGCGGCGAACGATATCAAAACCAAGGAAGACGTCGCGCTGGATTTGGCCAAAGCTTGTTTTGCTCATGGAAAAGATGAGGAAGCCAAAAATCTCATCACCACCTTGGTCAGCAATAATCACGACAGCAGCGCGCTGATACAAAAAGCCAAGCAGCTGTTCGAGTCCGTCGGAAAGGGCGCGGAAGGCAGCGCGCTGGTCGATGGCAGCGTCAGTAAAATCATACAACTCAACAACCAGGGCGTGCTTAAGGCCCAACAAGGCGACCTCGATGGGTCGGTGCAATTGCTCACCGAAGCTGCGGAAAAAATGCCGGAGAATGTACAGATCGTTCTCAACGCCGCGCAAGCGTTACTGGTGCACATCGACAAGCGCGGCTGGAATGAAAGCTATATGGAATCGGCCCAGCATTATATGGGCGTTGCCCGCGCCAAAAATGCGGCGCATCCCAAGCTTTTGTCCATCAATAAGCTGGCGCAAGAAGTGTCGAAAAAGTATGGGGTGCACGCCTAATGTCGGCGACCTTGGACTTACCTTCCCTGCTCGCCGCTGGCGTGCACGAAGTAAAAAATTTACTCGGGCAACTCACCCTCTCCTTAGATGAAATTGCTCTCGCCGTCCCGCCCGGCGCCGACAGAAAAATCGATGGCGCGCGCTTTGCCTGTAGGCGCGTCGCCGATCGCCTAGCGGAAATTTTGACGCTGTATAAATTGGATGGAGAGGATTTTCATCCGCGCATTGACAGCCATTCCCCCGCCGACGTCATCGCCGATCTCGCGCAAGAAGCGCGTGGTTTTAGCGCCGGCAGAGTGCACGTGGAATGTCTAACCGAAAACGCGCCGCCGTTTTGGTTTTTTGACCGCGACTTGGTCGAGAGTGCACTGCTGAACGCGGTGCACAACGCCCTGCGTCACGCCCGTAGCCGCATCCATTTGGGCGCGGAAGCACAGCAAGGCAAATTAGTTTTCACCGTCAGAGACGACGGCCCAGGGTTTCCTGTAGAGATACTCACCGCGCCCATCGCCGCGCCACTCGCCTCGCAACAAGGCAGCGGCCTGGGCTTATATTTTGCGGCCCGGGTCGCGGAAGCGCACGTGGCTAAAAAAGAAAAAGGGCGAATAGCGCTGGGGCGCGCGCAGGACGGCGGGGCGCTGTTCTCGCTATATTTGCCATAAGCTTAGATCAACGCTGAAACAACTCGCACCGTCCATCGCGCCGGTATTAATCCTGAAATGGCTGTGCGCTTATCTATCGCATTTAGCACGTCGTCGGAGAGCTGGCTGAATCAACAAGTTCAGTATGATCTTTGGCAAGCGGAGAAACGTCGCCGGGAGTTGCGTGTTAAAAAGCTTGCGGCATAAAAGTTCTACGCTAATTCCATTTGAAGAGGGCAGCGGCAGTCTGCAATCAGGCCGCCGCCTAAGTAGACCTAGATATACATCACCATTAGCCTAGCTGCTCGCGCAATTTATCCAACGCCGCCTGCTCCCCCCGAACTCGAAAAAACGCGCCCTGCTCATTAGCACGCTCTGATAACACTTCGCAGCGCGCGAAGATTTCGCCGCGCAATTGTTGCGCTGACCAAGGTAAAAACAATTCCGCTTCGACTAGATCGCGTTGGAAAAATGTCACGATGGCCTTGTGCAACATCGCAACGTCGCCCGGATTGCGCGCGCTCATCACGATGCAATCGGGATAGGTATTGAGCAAGGCGGCGCTGCGTTCGGCTTGGGCCGCTGCATCGCCGACGTAGTCTATTTTGTTAAACACGCGGATGCGCGGCAGGCCGTGAGCGCCGATTTCTGCGAGTACATCGTCGGTGGTTTGCAACTGGCGCTCGAAGCCGGGATCGCTGGCATCGATGACGTGTAGCAACAGTGAAGCATCCAGCGCTTCGTCTAGCGTGGATTTGAACGACGCCACTAAGTCATGCGGCAAATTTTTTATGAAGCCGACGGTGTCGCTTACCAGCACGCGCGGCAGGCTCTCAGGGTGTAGGCTGCGCACCGTGGTATCCAAGGTCGCAAAGAGTTTATTGGCGATGAGCACGTCGCTTCCGGTGAGCGCGCGCATTAAGGTGGATTTGCCCGCATTGGTGTAGCCCACTAGCGCCACGCTGGCGAGTCCTTGGTGACCTTGCCGGCGCGCGCGTTGTGTCTTGCGCTCGACTTCCATCGCGGTGATTTCTTTTTGCAGCTCGGCGATGCGGTCGCGAATTTTGCGCTTGTCGAGTTCGGTGTGGGATTCGCCTGCGCCGCGCCCACCTACGCCGCTGCGTTGTCGGCCCTGCGGTCCGGCGAGCTTGGCCGCTTCGCGCAATCGCGGTGCCATATAGCCCAAGCGCGCGATCTCCACTTGTGCGCGCGCAGCGGGTGAGCGCGCGTTGCGATGAAAAATTTCCAGGATCACCATGGTGCGATCCATCACCTGACAACCGACTTCGTTTTCTAAATTGCGCGCCTGTGAGGGCGATATCTCGTGATCGACGAATAGCACCTCTATGAGGTCAGGCGAAATGGCGGGCTCATCATCCGGCGTTTGCGCAGACACTAAAGATTGCGATACCTCATCAAGCTCACTTTCATCTTCCGCATCGCCTTGCACAAAACGCTTTATCTCTTGCCGCTTACCCTCGCCGAGATAAGCCGTGGTATCGAAGCTTGCGCGCTTTTGCACAAAGGTGCGCGTCACCTTAAACCCTAAGGTCTCGGCCAATTCGCGTAGCTCGGTCAAGGACGCCGTAAATTCCTCGTCCCTGACGCTGGGTAAATGCACTGCGGCGACGATGGCATATTGGGGCTTTTCTTTCACATCTGACTGCATTCGATGTTTCTCTCCTGTGGGCGAAGGCGAATACTACCCGCCTATGTGAGCCTCGTCGCCAAAAGCTTAGCTTCTTGAAGCTCTGGCGCGGCCTACAACAAATTCACTTGAAGCTAGGCTTTTCGGCCCTATATCCCCTCGATGCCCAAGTTTTCGTCACGGTCCATACAGGCTGGCTCTCCCACGTTGAATTGCGTTCGCGTGCGTGGCGCGCGCGAACATAATCTCAAAAATATCGACGTCGACATTCCGCGCGATGCGCTGGTGGTGTTCAGTGGCGTATCGGGCTCGGGCAAATCTTCGCTGGCTTTCGGCACGGTGTATGCGGAAGCGCAAAGGCGTTATTTCGAATCGGTTGCGCCTTATGCGCGGCGACTCATTGATCAAGTCGGCGTGCCGGACGTCGATTCCATTGAAGGCTTGCCCCCCGCGGTGGCCTTGCAGCAGCAGCGCGGCACCACCAGCGCGCGTTCCTCGGTGGGCAGCGTGACCACACTCTCTAGCCTGGTGCGCATGTTGTATTCCCGCGCCGGCACGTACCCCGCCAAGCAGCCCATGCTGTACGCGGAAGATTTTTCACCGAACACGCCGCAGGGCGCCTGCCCGCATTGCCATGGTTTAGGCCGCGTGTATGAGGTGAATGAAAAAACCATGGTGCCCGATCCTTCTTTGACGATACGCGAGCGTGCGATTGCGGCTTGGCCGCAAGCTTGGGGCGGCCAGAATTTGCGCGATATTTTGGTGAGCCTGGGTTATGACGTCGACACGCCTTGGCGCGATTTGCCGAAAAGAGATCGCAATTGGATTTTATACACCGACGAGACACCCACTGTGCCGGTATACGCCGGATTCACGCCACGAGAAACCCGTGCCGCGTTGCGCAGCAAAATGGAACCCAGCTATCAAGGTACTTTCACCAGCGCGCGCAATTATGTGCTGCATACTTTCGCCACCACTCAAAGCGCACTCATGAAAAAACGCGTGTCGCGCTTTATGATAGGCACTGCCTGTCCGGTTTGCGATGGCAAACGCTTGAAGCGCGAAGCACTGGCGGTACGGTTTCAAGGGGTCGACATCGGCACCTTGTCGCAGATGCCGCTGGATCGTGTGGCCGCGTTATTGGCGCCGGTGGCGGCTGGGAATTTCACCGAAACGACACCCGATCAGCCGGCCAGGCTTAGCCGCGCCGCCGCGCGCCGGGATACCGCGCGGCGTGTTGCGGCCGGTGGTTCTTCCCACGCTGCCGCCCCCGATGTGCGGCGTACGCCCAACCTGTCGGAAGAAAAACGCATTGCGGCACAACGCATCGCTCAAGACTTGCTCGCGCGCGTCGCGAGCTTGCAAGAACTCGGTCTGGGTTATTTATCGCTGGACCGCAGCACGCCCACTTTATCGGCGGGCGAATTGCAGCGCTTACGTCTCGCCACGCAAATCCGCTCGAATCTTTTTGGCGTGGTCTACGTACTCGATGAACCGACGGCGGGGCTGCATCCGGCCGATAGCGAGGCGCTGATACGCGCCCTAGACCAACTCAAACTTTCAGGCAATTCGGTTTTCGTCGTCGAACATGATTTGGATACCATGCGCCGCGCCGACTGGTTAGTCGACGTCGGCCCCGATGCGGGAGCGCGCGGTGGTCATGTGCTCTACAGCGGGCCACCCGAGGGATTAAAAGCGGTGCAAGCCTCGCATACCGCGCGTTACTTATTCTCGTCTGCCCCCATCGCATCGGAACCAACCCGCACGCCACGAGCTTGGCTGGAATTGCGCGGCATCACGCGTAATAACTTGCATCAACTCGACGCGCGTATTCCGCTGGGGGTGGTCACCGCAGTCACCGGCTTATCCGGCTCGGGCAAATCGAGTTTGATCAGTCAGGCTTTGGTTGAACTGGTGTGCGCGCATCTGGGGCACGAAGTCGCGCCGCAAGAGGAAGAGGACGACGCCCTGGAACCCAGCGTCGCGGCAGCCACCACTGGACATATCCACGCCGGCGCCGACAGCATCAAACGCCTAGTGCGCGTCGATCAAAAACCAATAGGCCGCACGCCGCGCTCTAATCTCGCCACCTACACCGGCTTATTCGATCATGTGCGCCGTCTTTTCGCGGCCACCCAGGATGCACGCAAGCGCAAATATGACGCCGGCCGCTTTTCATTCAATGTCGCCAAAGGCCGTTGCGAAACTTGCGAAGGCGAAGGCTTTGTCAGCGTGGAATTACTCTTCATGCCCAGCGTCTACGCGCCCTGTCCCGATTGCCATGGCGCCCGCTACAACGCACAGACCTTGAAAGTGCGCTGGCGCGACAAGACCATTGCCGATGTACTGCATATGACGGTCGATGAAGCGTGCGAATTTTTTGCAGACGAAGCCAGCGTGTATAAACCGCTAAGCTTATTGCGCGATATAGGCCTGGGTTATTTGCGCTTAGGCCAGCCCGCAACCGAACTCTCAGGCGGGGAAGCGCAACGCATCAAACTCGCGACCGAACTACAACGCCCGCAACGCGGCGCAACCTTGTATGTGATGGACGAACCCACAACGGGATTGCATCCCTCCGACGTCGACAAACTGATGGCACAAATGCAAGGCCTGGTTGATGCAGGCAATACCGTCGTTGTCGTGGAACATGACTTGCGCGTGGTTGCCGCCAGCGATTGGGTGATAGATATCGGACCGGGTGCCGGTGAGGCCGGCGGGAAAGTCGTTGCTTGTGGTACGCCGCGCGAAGTGAGTCGATCGAAGAAAAGTCGGACGGCGAGATATTTGGCGGAATATTTTTCTGAGCTATGAACTGCGCGGCTAAAGTTGCGACCACATATGCGAAAAACAGTCCCGGTTAATTGGCTTCCGCATGCAATTTCAAGCCCAGAGCGGCTATGACTCTAAGAATGGTATCGAAATCCGGGCTGCGTTCACCAGAAAGCGCTTTGTAAAGACTTTCGCGGGAGAGCCCAGCATCCCGCGCTACTTGCGACATCCCTTTAGCACGGGCGATGTCGCCAAGCGCTTTAGCAATAAACGCGGCATCCCCGTCAGCTTCTTCAAGACAGGCCTCAAGATAGGCCGCCATTTCTTCTGGGGTTCTAAGATGTTCGGTAACATCGTAGCGAGTGGTAACGGTTTTAGCCATGGTTAATACCCCTAAAGATCACGCGCAAGACGTAACGCTGCTTTAATGTCCCGCGTTTGCGTACTCTTGTTTCCGCCAGCCAATAAAATAATCAACTCCTGTCCTCGTTTCTGAAAATACACTCGGTATCCAGGACCGAAATTGATTCGCAACTCTGAAACACCCTCACCTACAGGCTCTACATCCCCTGGGTTTCCGGCAGCGAGTCGCTCTATTCTTGCTTGGATGCGCGCTCGCGCCTGAATATCGCGTAGATTGTCCAGCCATTGCGCAAACAAGACTGTCTTGCGGATGTCCACCATGAAAGGACTGTAGCCTATAGGCTACATATCGTCAACCCAGGAAGCGCGGTTGTAGAGGAAATGCAAGCGAGGTAAATGGCATTGGCTAACCATCTACGGTGGACAGCCTAAGCCACCTTCCGAATTTGAAGCTCAACTGTTTTGGCTGATAAGGACGTGCCATCAATAATCATTTCACCGATTGAGATCGGCAGAGTGAATCGTCGCGGCCCTGCACTTCCTGGATTTACGAATAGCACACCGTCGCGCTCTTCGACGCGAGGTTTATGGGAATGGCCGGATATGATGGCGTGAACCTCTGCCGCTTGCGGGTCGACATCAAGACGGGATAAATCGTGAATAATATAGATACGAAACTGATCGATTTGCACATATTCACTTTCGTGCAGCTCTTCCGCCCAAACACCTCTGTCATTGTTTCCTCTCACGGCCGTGATAGGAGCGATGGTGTTCAATTCCACGAGAACGCTCGCGTCGCAAATATCGCCAGCGTGAATGATGAGATCGCTGCCTTTTAAAAATGCTTTCGCCTCAGGTCGGACGAGGCCATGAGTGTCGGAAATGAGTCCTATGCGAACCATAATTTAAAATTGGTTGCTAGACCTACGAAGGCCTAAAACGGAATGTCATCCTCAAAATCCGCAAAATCCCCACCCTTCTTCGCTGCCGGCTTAGCCGCGCCGCTGTCTCTGGCGCCGCCGCTAGGCGCTTTGTCTTGGACTTCGAAATTACTGCCGCCACTACGGCTACCTAGCATTTGCATGCGGTCGGCGACGATTTCGGTGGTGTAGCGGTCTTGGCCTTCTTTGTCTTGCCATTTGCGGGTTTGCAAGCGGCCTTCGACGTAAATCTGGCTACCTTTTTTGAGATACTCGCCGGCGATTTCGGCGAGCTTGCCGAAAAAGGACACCTTGTGCCATTCGGTTTTTTCTTGTTTCTCGCCGTTTTTATCTTTCCAGCTGTCGGTGGTGGCGACGCTGATATTGGCAATCGCGTCGCCGCTGGGCATGTAACGCACTTCGGGATCTTTGCCGAGATTGCCGACCAATATGACTTTATTGACTGATGCCATTGCCCTGTTCCCCTTCGATGAGTTGCGCGACGCTGGCTTCGTCCCAGCCGCGTAAATCGACTTTTAAAATTGCGATGCCTTCATTGCCGACCACGATCGCTTCGGATACACCTTGAATGCTGCCGAGGCGCCGGCTGAGTTCAGTGGCACGACCGGCGTCCATTTGCCGCAGATGAAATAAACGCGTGCGTACCGCCGGAGGCCGCGCCATGCTGATTGCGAAAATCAACCACAGCGCGATAAGTACACTGCAAAAAACAAATACCGCGGAGGCACCCCAGTGTTGCGAAAGATAGCCGCTGACCGCGCCACCCACAGCCATACCAAAAGACTGGCTCGTATTATACACCCCCATCGCGGTGCCCTTGGCCGAGGCCGGGGCGATCTTAGAGACCAAGGACGGCAGGCTGGCTTCGAGCACATTGAAGGCCACAAAGTAGCAGGTGAGCGAGATAATGATGCCCCAAAACTGCCCTAAAAATTGGGCGAGCAAAATCTGCGCAATCAACATCAGGCCTATGGATGCGATGAAGACTTCTTTGAGGCGCAATTTCTTTTCGCCATAAATAATCGCCGGCACCATCAATACAAACGACACCAACATAATCGGCAGATAAATCATCCAATGATGGTTTTGGTCCAAGCCTGCGGTTTTTAATAGCGCAAAAGGAATCACCACGAACAAGCCCATTTGCGCCGCGTGCAGGGAAAAAATCCCAAAATTCAGGCGCAGTAGTTCGCCATTGCGTAACACGTCTTTAAGCTTGGCCGGTGTGGCTTCGGCGTCGCTATGGAAACGGCTGTCGCGCGGATTGGGAATCACGAAGCGCACCACCGCCATCGCGGTCAGCGCCAAGAAACCGGTAAGCGCGAAAATCCCAGGTATGCCTATCAAGTGATACAGCGGCGGCGCAACCACCAAAGACACCGCGAAAGTCACGCCTATGGTCGTGCCTATCATGGCCATAGCCTTGGTGCGGTGTTCTTCGCGGGTTAAATCTGCGAGCAAGGCGGTCACCGCGGCGGAAATCGCGCCCGCGCCCTGAATCGACCGTCCCAATATCACCAGCCAAATATCGGTGGCGAAAGCCGCGATGAAACTCCCCAGGGCGAAGATGATCAGGCCTATATAGATCACCCGTTTTCGGCCATAGCGGTCGGAGGCCATGCCAAAAGGTAGTTGTAATACGGCCTGGGTCAACCCATATATACCCAGGGCGATGCCGATCAAGGTGTGGTTAGCGCCCGGCAGGTGCTCGGCATAGAGCGCAAACACCGGCAGGATGAGGAACATCCCCAGCATGCGTAAGCCGTAAATGCTGGACAAACTAACTGCCGCTTTGAGCTCGAAAGCCGTCATGCGCTCTAGGGTTTTCATCGGGGAAAGGTTTGGGCTAGCTGGAAAATTTGCGTATATTAGCAGGTTCGCCAGACTTTACGACCACGCCGGCACACTCATTCATTACGGGCATTCAGTACAGGAATATGGATTTTATTCGCATTCGCGGCGCACGCACGCACAACCTTAAAAACGTCAATCTGGATATTCCGCGCAACCGCCTGGTGGTGATTACGGGTTTATCCGGCTCAGGCAAATCGTCTTTGGCCTTCGATACTTTGTATGCGGAAGGCCAACGCCGTTATGTGGAATCACTGTCGGCGTATGCGCGGCAGTTTTTGCAGCTCATGGAAAAACCCGATGTGGATTTAATCGAGGGCCTCTCGCCCGCGATTTCCATAGAGCAAAAGGCCACTTCGCATAATCCGCGCTCCACCGTGGGCACGGTCACGGAAATTCATGATTATCTGCGCCTGCTGTATGCACGTGCGGGCGACCCGTATTGCCCGTATCACGCGATTCAACTCTCGGCGCAAACCGTGTCGCAAATGGTGGATCACGTGCTGGCGCTGCCGGAAGACACCAAGCTCATGATCTTGGCGCCCATACTCACGGGGCGCAAAGGCGAACAAGCCGAGCTCTTCGATGAATTGCGTGCTCAAGGTTTTGTGCGGGTGCGGGTGGATGGTAAAGCTTATGAAATCGACAAGCTGCCTAAGCTGGATAAAAACAAAAAGCACACCATAGAAGTCGTGGTCGACCGCCTCAAAGTGCGCGCCGATATTAAACAGCGCCTGGCGGAATCTTTCGAAACCGCGCTGCGTCACGCGGATGGCCGGGCGCTAGCGGTGGAGATGGACAGCGGCAAGGAATATTTATTTTCGGCGCGCTTTGCCTGCCCGGTTTGCGATTACTCGCTGGTAGAACTAGAGCCGCGATTATTTTCGTTCAATAACCCCATGGGTGCCTGCGCTAAGTGTGACGGCCTGGGCACGATTAGCTTTTTCGATCCTAAACGCGTAGTGGGTTTTCCGCATTTGGCTTTGGGCGCAGGCGCGATTAAAGGCTGGGATAGGCGCAATCAGTTTTATTTCATGATGCTGCAAAGCTTGGCCAAGCATTATGGTTTTGACTTGGACGAGCCCTTCGAAAATCTGCCGCAAAACATCCAAGATATTTTGCTTTTCGGCAGCGGCAAGGAATCCATCGCGTTTAAATATCTAGGCGAACGCGGCGGCATGCAAAGCCGTAAACATCCTTTCGAAGGCATCGTGAATAATTTCGAGCGGCGTTATCGGGAGACCGACTCCAACACCGTGCGTGAGGAACTGGCGAAATATCTCAATCACAAAATTTGTCCCGAGTGCGAGGGCACGCGCCTGCGCTTGGAGGCACGTAACGTCAAAGTCGGTGATAAATCGATATACGAAATCAGCCATCTGCCCTTAAAGCAGGCGCTGGATTTTTTTGCACAGCTCAATCTCAGCGGTTCTAAGCGCGCCATCGCCGATAAGATCGTGACCGAGATCAGCTCGCGCTTATCGTTCTTAACCAATGTCGGGCTGGATTATTTATCGCTAGATCGCTCGGCGGAAACGCTCTCCGGTGGCGAAGCGCAACGCATACGCTTGGCTTCGCAAATCGGTTCCGGGCTGACAGGTGTGATGTATGTATTAGATGAGCCCTCTATCGGTTTGCATCAACGCGATAACGCGCGTTTGCTGGGTACACTGCAACATCTGCGCGACTTGGGTAATAGCGTGATCGTGGTGGAGCACGATGAAGACGCGATTTTATTGGCGGATTATGTGGTCGACATCGGCCCGGGCGCCGGCGTGCATGGCGGAAAAATTGTCGCCGAAGGCACGGCGCAGGAAATCAAAGACAACCCCGCCTCGCTTACCGGCCAATATTTATCCGG
Source organism: uncultured Burkholderiales bacterium (assembly GCA_964552595.1). Lineage (GTDB taxonomy): Bacteria > Pseudomonadota > Gammaproteobacteria > Burkholderiales > Thiobacteraceae > RBG-16-58-11. The sequence goes on along the minus strand of CAZKHT010000014.1, from coordinate 14,089 downwards.
TGCGCGCGCGATTCCTATTCCGGCGAAACGTACTAAGCCCGATCCCGAGCGTTGGCTGACTCTAAGCGGCGCGACGGGCAACAACTTAAAACAAGTGACTTTGAAATTGCCCGTGGGCTTACTCGTCTGCGTGACAGGTGTGTCGGGCTCGGGCAAATCTACCCTGATTAACGACACGCTCTATCCGGCGGTGGCGCAGCATTTATACGGATCATCCACCGAGCCGGCGGCATTTGAAGACATCGACGGCTTGGCGTTTTTCGATAAAGTCATAGATGTCGATCAAAGCCCTATAGGCCGCACGCCGCGTTCCAATCCCGCCACTTACACCGGCATGTTCACGCCTATACGCGAACTATTCGCCGGGGTGCCGGAATCGCGCGAGCGTGGTTATGAGCCGGGACGGTTTTCTTTCAACGTGAAGGGCGGGCGCTGCGAGGCCTGCCAGGGCGATGGCGTGTTGCGTGTGGAAATGCATTTTCTGCCGGACATCTACGTGCCGTGCGACGTCTGCCACGGCAAGCGCTATAACCGCGAGACTTTGGAAATTCGTTATAAGGGCATGACCATACACGAGGTCTTGGGTATGACAGTGGAGCAGGCATATGAATTTTTTAATGCCGTGCCTACGGTCGCGAAAAAATTGCAGACCTTGCTTGATGTGGGCCTGGGCTATATCACGCTCGGTCAATCCGCCACCACGCTTTCGGGCGGCGAGGCACAACGGGTAAAGCTGGCGCTGGAATTATCCAAACGCGATACCGGGCGCACGCTGTACATACTCGATGAACCGACCACGGGTTTACATTTCCACGATATCGAGATGCTCTTGAGCGTGGTGCATAGACTGCGCGACCACGGCAATACCGTGGTAGTCATAGAACACAACTTGGACGTGATTAAAACCGCGGATTGGATTATTGATCTAGGCCCGGAGGGTGGCGACGGCGGCGGCCAAATTATCGCTCAGGGCACACCTGAGGAAATCGTGCGGTCCAAAGCGAGTTTCACCGGAACTTATTTAAAAACCGTGCTGCAAACCGCGCAGAAAAATCTAGGTCCGGCGATCTAGCTCATCCGCTTTCGTTTCCATTTGCGCTAATAGCAAGCGCGAAATCACCGTGCGCAGCTTGGCCGGTTGCACCGGTTTATATAAGACGGGCAAGCCGCTGGTCTGCATCTGCGCGGCGGATTCGGGTGCCGTGTCGCCGCTGATTAAAACCGCCGGCACGCTGCCTTTGCCCGCTTGCGCTAAACGCTGGCGCAGCGTGGCCACGGTTTCTAAGCCGCTGGCTTGAGGCAGGCGGTAGTCGCAGATAATGAGTTGAGGCGAAAAATCCCCATCGCTTAACACCTGCTGCGCATCTTCCAAACTTTCCGCGGCGAGGGCGTGCAGCCCCCAACTGCCGAGCAAGCCCAGCATGGAGTCCCGCACGCCTTCGTCGTCGTCTATCACCAGTACGCGCTCGGCCTTAAATTGCCCGAGATTGGTCTCGGCGTGATGATCCAATCCCTGAACGCTAATCGCCGGCACGGCAGGAATAGTGATACTAAAAACACTGCCTTTACCGACGCGCGAACGCAAGGTCACGGGATAACCCAGCAAGCGTCCTATGCGCGACACAATAGCCAAGCCCAAGCCCACGCCTTGGCGCCGATTGCGCTCTACATTGCCGACCTGAAAATATTCTTCAAAAATACGCGGGAAATTTTCTTCTTGTATGCCTATGCCGGTATCCCAAACCTGTACGAGCCAAGATGCCCCGCGCTTGCGGCAGCCTATGAGCACGCCGCCTTCTTCCGTATAGCGTATGGCGTTAGCGATCAGATTTCCTAGCATGCGGCTGAGCAACATCACGTCGGTACTGACCCAGGCCGACGGCGTGTGCACGCTTAAACGCAGGCCTTTCTGATCGGCGGAGGGCTGGCACTCGTCGCTCAAATGCCGCAATAAGGCAGCCAAATCGCAAGCCTCCAAGCGCGGCTCCAGCATTCCGGAATCCAAGCGTGAAATATTCAGTAAGCCGTCGAACATGGCTTGCAGAGCGCTCACCGATTCTTCTATGCGCTGCACCAATTCCGCTTGTGGTGTACTCCCCACTTGGCGTTTCAAAGTCGCCGCGAACAAACCGATGGCATGCATGGGTTGCCGCAGATCGTGGCTAACGGCGGCCAAGAAACTAGATTTCGCGCGATTTGCTTGTTCCGCTTCCTCGCGCTTTTGCTCTAAACCAGCGGTCGCTTGATGGATACGTTGTTCGAGCTCGGCCTGGTTGGTTTGTAGCACTTCGGCCATTTGATTAAAGCCTTGCTGCAACAATTGCAGCTCGCCGCCCGAATCCACTTTTACCCGCGCGCCAAAATTGCCGCGCCCCAATTCGGCCACGGTTTTAGAAAGCTGGCGTATGGGCCGGCTCACACTGCGGCCTAAGGCCAGCGCGAGCAGGCCGGCAACCGCGAGCCCGGCCAAGGCGATCCCCAAGCCGCCGAGCAGCATGCGTTGTTTGCTGTGGATCAAAGGCGCGCGCGACATGCCCACAATCGCCCAACCCAAAGGGGCATTAGAGACCGGCGTGGCGCTGGCTTCTTCCGGAAGAAAAGCGTCGTCCAGTTCTATGGGCGAGAGTTGCACGGGAGCGATGAAAATATATTGGGCCGCGCTGGCCCGGGGGGGTTGCGCGACACTTAAACTCGCTTCGATATTGGCCGGCACGCGGCCCGCGCTGGCCAAGCGCCGCATGCCGCGATCAACGACCAGGACGAATTCGGCGCGGCCTTCCCCGACCGCGCTTTTAACCAGATTTTGTAGTATCGGATGATTGCCGCTCACCACGCCATATTCCGCCGAGGCGGCGACATGCTGGGCGGTGCTGACACCGGCATCGCGCAAATTATCTTCGGCATCACCGATGCGGGTAACCGTGAAATAAATGGCGAGCACACAGGCGATTAAGCTGGCCGGCAGCAAAGCCAGCAAAGTCATGCGAGTTTGTATGCCCCAAGATTTCACGAACCTGCCCCACTGCCCATGCGCTGCGCCAGGGCATTTTCCGACGGCAAGGTAATATCCAGCGCGCGGGCAACGCTGGTATTGGTTTTTACGGTGAAATATTTTGGATAACCGGGCCCGGGTAAATCCCACCCTCTGCCGCCGAGCATGCGCTGCACGATCTCCGCCAGCTGAGTCCCGATTTGCTGCGGCGTGGAATACACCGCGGCCAGTGCGCCGGCATCGACCAGGTCCCGCGAATAGGCGATCGCGGGCACACGCTGCCGATAAGTGCTAAGCATGAGGTTCTGTATCGAATTGCGATTGACGACGAGCGGGTCGGGCAATAACAGCAAGACGTCTACATTGGGTAGCAATTCTTTGAGGGCGTTAAAGAGTTCATCACTACTACCCAAGTTTGCGGACACCAGGCGCATGCCGGCCGCACTGGCGCTCGAATTCAACTCCGCTTGCGTCTGGCTAGGGGCCATGCCCACGCCGAACACGGCGCCGAGATTATGGGCGCGCGGCCAAATAGCGCGCACCAACTCCAAGCGGCGACTGAAAGGTTGATCGAGATACACCGCGCTCGCCGGCCGCCGCCCCGCCCCGGCCGGAAAGAGCTTTTCAAACGCGGGCCGTGCGACAAAACCGGTTAACACCGGCTGCTCGCGTCGCGCGCTGTTCTGCGCCGCTTTCAGGCCGAGCGGAATCAGCAGGCCATCCGATTGCGCAAGCGCTTCGTCTAGACCGGGATCACCCTCGATGATCGTTTTGACAGTGAGCTTTCCCGCGCTGATTTCGGCATCCAAGCCATCGCGAATAGCGCGCGCCACTTCTTGATAGGGCGCGCTAGCATCGCTTAAAAGCAAGACCACCTGGCGTGGCGCCGCCATTGCCGCGCTCGACCAAAAGGAAATGCAGCACGCAAGAAACAGCCAGCGGGGAAACTCAAACAAAAATTTATGTTGCGCAAGAAAACGCATATTAACGGCCCATGGGCGGCCTCCAAAACGTACTCGGTTTTTTTACTTCTGCTACCCATTGTAGTGATTTATCCGCCGCTTAGCCCCGCATTCCGACGGCCTATATCTAAAGACATACGTAGTTGATTTTAGGCCGTGCAGCCTATCCGAATGCAGGATTTGCAAAGCAGATGAACCCTCGATAATTAGAACCGTAGCGTGCAACCGGCGCCGGTCTATCTGCCGATATACGGAGGGGGAAATGATCAATATTCACACACAGGCATTGCATGCGGTCATTCAAATGCATGCCGACTTAATTTGCGTGGACGTGCGGTTCGCGGCGGAAAATGAAGAAATGCCGTTTCCCTTAGCCGCGCAGAATATTCCTTGGTATGGCGAGGATAAGCCGCACGCCATGGAATTCACTCGGTCCGTGCGGGCGATTGCCGAACTGGCGACGCCGATTTTGCTTTTCTGCAAAGATGGCGCTCGCTCGGTTGAAGCGGCACGTTGCTTGGTAGCCGAGGGGTTTCAGACGATATACAACCTGGTCGACGGCTGTATCGATTTCGCGCCACGCCTGATTGTTGATCGCTATCCGCGCGCCCAGGTCGATGTGCAATTATTTTGCGTGTAATGATCCGTTTAATGAGTCGGGCCGGTTAGCACGCCGCCTATATCGAAAGTAATAGCCGCCCTAGCCCTTAGGCCTAGCCAATTGCCAGACTTTTTTTAACGCCTTAGCGTGCACAATCGAATTTCAATGTAACGGACTCAGTGGAAGGGGAGAGATCATGTTAAGCAGCAGCCAGTCGATGAACGTCGTGTTATGTATTCAAGCCTGCGAAGAAGACCATGGATGTGTGCAATTGACGCTGGAAGGGATGGAAGATTTACGCTTCCATTTAACGGCACAGCAAGCGAGGGACATCGCCGCGCATTTGATTCAACATGCGCATCGTTCGGATGTGAAAGCGAGCTTGCGGCAGCAAGCGCAGAGGACCTCGCCACGCGATGCGCGGCCTTTATACGCTGTGCCGAGTTAGAAATACGCTAAAGTTTTTGCGATAAGGGAAAAAGCAGGAAGCGCGTAACTGCAAACGCGCTTCCTTTTTTATTTAATACACTACATCTGCGCAAGACGTGCAGGGCTTGGTGGGATTGATTTTTAGGCAAGGCACCGCGCTCTCCACGCCGCAGCAGTAATAGAGTTTGCAATTGCTGGGTAAAGAATAAGAGTAAGCAGTCATGGTCATGGGCGGCGCGCCTTTCCTGCAATCCTCAGTGGGAACTAAAGCCAGTATCGAGCGGAATAAATCATCTGTTTGTGCACTGGGTTTATTGCAAGTGTAGGTCAAAAGATGTCCACCCTTTTTGGTTCTGCCCTTTTTGGCTTCGACGCATTCCGCGCTTTTCAGCAGCTCGGCGCTTTCTTTTAGCTTGGCCTCCACTTGTTTGTAAATCTCTGCCCGCGCCGTCTTTTTGGTTTTTAATTCATAAGCGGTAATCACGCTGACTTCGCCTGTCATTTCTTCCTTAGCGGCCTTCTTATCGGCGACATTTTCCGCGCCTAGGGCAGTAAGTGAAGTAAAAGCACTCGCCGCTAATAACACTCCAAATAGTTTTCTCTTAGTCATGATTCACCTCCTTTTGTGATTAAAAAATTTAAAACGCCAACAACAATTTCCCATAGACATAGCGCTCCGGCGCAAAGCGCGGGTTAAAAGGATCCATCTCTAGATATTGAAAATTACGGCGGTCAGTCAAATTCATGACGCCTAGCACAATTTGACCAAAGTTCTTTGGCAAGCGGTAAGACAGGGCAACATCCGCCATCCAGAAATTGCTGGAACTCGAAACCGTATCGTCGCTGGTTGTGAGTGAGGCGGTGACCGGCGCAAACTCTCCATAGCTGCGCACTTTGGTGACATTAAGATTCAAGCCCAAGCCGTCGTTGCGCGCGAAGTTCGCGCCAAAACGCAAATGGCGGGGGGTGTACTCTCTGATTTGTTCAAGGCCGGTGAAGACATCATTGCGGCGGTAATCCTGGGAATCATAAATGATGGAAAACGAACTCTCCCAGGCCGGCGCGAAGCGGGCGGTCAGTTCGGGTGGGACCGCAAAATTAATATAGGCGCGAGTGTTGCGTTCCTGAAATTGATTGTAATTACCGCCTACTCTAACGGCTAATAAGCGGCGCAAACGTTCCACACCGACGCCTAGGTATTTCGTAAGTTGCTGATCCCAGCCCGCGCCGCGATTTTGTGAGCGTATGCCAAAACCCGCGCCATCACTGTAAAACTGGTTAAAACCCGCGACCTGGGTCGGCTCCAAAGTCGCGCTAGAAGCCAAGGCACGATTTACCGCGCTAAACGCCGCTAACCTAAAAGTCGCGCCGGGGAAAACCTGCCAGCGCACACCAAATTTCGGATTGGAATAACCTTGCAAAAAGTCGGCGTCGTTCTCTTGCCTATCCCTGGAAGCCCCTACCTCAATTTGCAAAGACGGTAGCGGCAAATAACGCGCGTATCCGTAATACGTATGTGTGAGCAATAGGCTGTGGCTCACGCTGCTGCCATCGTCATTGGCAGAGCGGGAATCGGCGCTGGCATAACCCGCGACAAGATTAAAGGAAGGCTTGTGAAAAATATACTGCCCTTCACGGGAGAGCGTCCGCTGCAAAAGTACGTTATTAAAAATAGCGCTAGCAAGCCCGTTATCCGGTGTCGGCAGCCACGTGACGTTTTGCCGAATACCGTCGCGGTTGAACAGAAATAAAAGCTCTTGCTGCTCACCGAGAGTTTGCCGCAAAGCAAAGCGATTGCGCGTGCGCTGCTCGTCGGTTTCAAACGGCGCGAAGTAAAACGGCTCTGCCGGAAAGACCACGTCACGCCGCAAGGAATCAAAATGCGAGCGTTCAGCGTATAAACGTGTTTGCGTGGGCAAATCTAGCTGCAAGCTGCCGCGCCAAATGGCATTATTGAGGCGGTCAAATTCGGTGAAGCCATCGCTTTTAAAATGTAATTGGCTTAAGCCAAAGCCTAAGGGCCCGGTCGCGCCTGCTGCGTATATTTGATCGGCCAGGGTTTTTTTGCCAGCGGCCAAAAGTTCACCTTGGGCATGCCAGGGCGAAGCATTAAACACCGCACCAAATTCGTTGTACCCGGTTTGAGTCGCGCCTACTGCCTGAAAAAATCCGTGCTGCGGGGTCATGGTCGCACTGCTGCGCGCCGATTCCGCGACAAATAAAGGCACCGGCAAGCTGCCCAAGGGCGCGCGCAAAGTCGCTTGGAGATACTCGCTTTCGCGCGTGGGCTGACTGCGCGGCAAAGTAGCCAGCGCGTCGCCTAGCGCGCGATGCAGCACCGCTGATTCCGGCGCGCGCGCGACGGCATTGCTGGCTTTTAAGCGTGCGAGGTCGTCGAAGCCCAATACACGATCCAGCGCGGAATCATTGGCGATCCGCACGGCCTGATCTTCGTTTAGCAGCGCTTGACCGCGATACACGCTGCGATTTTCATTGCGCTGTAGTGCACTCTGCAGTTGTACGCTGGCTGAAACCGGCTGGTTGATTTCGGCTTTTTGTAAGGCATCAAAAAAATAAGCGGTGGGATCGCGCGGGTCGAGTTGCTTGGCGCGGGCATATTGTTCTGCCGCGTCGCGAGTGCGGCCCTCGGCATCGTAAGCCCGGCCTAGGTAAGTGCGCAGCAAGGGATGCTCGGGGTCTAAGCTCACCGCTAATTCCAGATCTTCGCGGCCGGCTTGCAACTGACCGGCGTAGATGCGCGTCAGGCCTAAGCCTAAGCGGGATTTGGGATCGGAGGAATTGAGTTTAATGGCCGCCAAAAACGCGGCGCGGGCTTGCTCGAGTTGTTTCGCCCGCAAATAAATAAATCCATGTATGGTTTTAGCGTCGGCGGATTGTGGATCTATTTCTTCCGCTTTCGTGGCCGATTGCGCGGCGGCTGCGGTATCGCCGGCGGCTAATTGCAATTCCGCCAAACGCGTCAGCGCCAGCGCGCTTTGCGGTGCCAATTGTGCTGCACGTTGCGCGGCGGCGAGCGCCGCGTCGGCTTGGCGATTCGCTTGCAAAGCATAAGAATAAGCGTACTGCGCGCCTGCGGCATTCGCATCCAATTTGACAGCACGCTTGGCCGCGCTTAAGGCTTGCTTAGCATCGTTGCGCGCTAAATCCACCACCGATTGCATGGCCCAGGCTGGAGCGGAATTGGCGTTGAGGTTCAGCGCGCGGCTGACGTTGGTACGCGCTTCTTCCATGCGTCCTGCGAATAACATGATGTTGGCGCGAAATACATAGTAGTCGGCACTACGCGCACTCTCCGGCACTGCGTCCATCGCGATCAAGGCTTCTACCGAGCGGCCTTGTTGGTAGGCGCGGGTGGCTTCCGCCCAGGCCGGATTGTTGTCGACATTCGGCGCCAGAAACAACGGCGATTGGGCCGTCCATTGCACCATGTCTTGCGGCTTCACGGTGAAGTCACGCTTGGGCGCGGACCACTGCGCGAAGTAAGCGGTTTCGTCGCCCTCTAATTGCAAACTGCCTTCTGGATTATTGATTTGCGCTTTACCTTGTAGCACCGAAATCGCCGCTTGCTGCGGCGTTACGCGTACCGCCATTTCGCCATCCGTCGCGTCAATGCGACCATGCGGCGTAAGAATTTGTAGGGGCGCGCCTTTGCCCAGGGCCACGTTGAGTTTGCCGCTGCGCAGTTCGACTAATAAGGTGCTGCCCTTGCTGTCCCAGCCGCGCAATATCACTTCGGTATTTTGATCCAGCGGCAAGCTGCTGCCATTACTCAAACGCAAGGCCGCTCGACCGCCGGCGCCGACACGTACTTCATCATTGATACAAAGTGCTTGCTCGACCGCGAGAGGATGCCAATCAATATTTTGCGCACGCGTATCCACGGCGCCTTGAATCGCGACGACCCGGGCTAAGGGCATAGCGCAGCTTGGCCCGGGCTCAGCACTTTGCGCCGACGTCCCAATCAAGTAGACACCGGCAAGGCAAAAAAAACCTATACGGACGCTGTGCTGTAGATTCGAACGAAAAGATGTCGCGGCTCGCTTCGCGCAAACCCAATTCAAAATATTTCGCAGCAGATTCAGTGGATCGCGCATAGTGTTATTACTGATTGGTCCCCGCAAAACTAATGGCCGCAGGAAGGATTTTTTAAGTTGAGATTGAGTTGCTGCGCTGCAAGCACGGCTTCGGTGCGATTGTTGACTTCTAAAACCCGGAAGATGGCACTCAAATGGATTTTGACCGTGCCCTCGCTTAAATCCAATTCGCGGGCAATTAATTTATTGGGTTTACCCGCCGCCAAAAGACGCAACACTTCCAACTGTCGGGTGGTTAAACCGCCGGCCCAAGGTGCTTTCTTTTTTGCGCCATTTCCGTCCCCTGCGCGCGCTTCGCCCAAAGCATAAGATGGAATGTAAACGCCCCCGGCCAGCACTAAGCGCAAAGCCGAGAGCATGACTTGCGGCGCAGTGGATTTGTGAATAAAGCCGGAAGCGCCGGCAGCCAAGACCTCGCGTATATCGGCAAGATCGTCGGAAGCGGACACTATGACTGCGGGTATATCGGGAAAACGTGCCCTGAATTGAACCAGGCCTTGCATGCCATCCATACCCGGCATATTCAGATCTAGTAAGGCGAGGTCTAAATCGGGTTGGCTTTCTGCACAGAGCAAGGCCGCATCCAAACTGGCCGCTTGCAATAAACTTAACTGGGTATCGAGTTCCGCGAGCACGAGACTGAGCCCGGCTCGAAATAAGTCATGATCATCAGCCAGCAGGATTTTCAATTTATTTTTCCACTGCAACGATGTAAATCAGTCGGCACGGCCATAACGCGTAGACTATTGCGGTACGACACGACGACGCCCCTTTGGCCTATATCTTATCTCTTTTGCGCATAAGATATAGCGTTTTTTCACATTAACTTATGACGCAGCGGATCACAACAGACCTTTATTTATAGGCAGTTTAGCGGGGCCCTCCAATAGGCCTATGCCATAAGATATAGGGTAAGTAAAAATTTTCGGGCCGCACGAATCGCATTCTCCGGAGTTGACACGCGCTGTCGTGCTGCGTAGCGTAATGCCTCTCTCTCCCTGACGGACGCTATGGAAGCCACTCGCCCGCGCGATAAAATCCCGCCCCCCCAGGGTCCCTTGCGCTTAAAACAAGTCCTCACCGATTTGGTATTGGATGGACATATTCCTAAAGACGAAGGCGGCCACCTCCTCGCCGCGCAACGCAGCGAGCGCGCGGACCAGCATCCTCTGGCTTTAATCGCCGCGCAAAAATGGCGCAGTTTGAAGCCGCCCCATGCGGTTTTGAATATGGAATTTTTATTGGGCTGGCTGGCGGAGCAAACCGGATTGGTGGCATATCACATTGATCCGCTCAAAATCGACGTCGCCGCTGTCACCGGCGTAATGTCGCACGCGTATGCGGGGCGTTATCGCATCCTACCGGTGGAGGTCAGCGCCGAGGAAGTGGTGATCGCAACGGCCGAACCTTATCAACGGGATTGGGAAGAAAGCGTGCAGCAAGTTGCGCGCAAACCTATACGCCGGGTACTCGCCAGTCCTTTGGATTTGAATCGTTATATCGCCGAATTTTTTAGCTTGGCTTTATCCATGAAGCAAGCCGTCAGCGCGCAAGAAGGCGCGGTGCAAAGCGGTATTACGAATTTCGAGCAACTGGTAGCCCTGGGCCGCATGGGGCAGCTGGATGCCAACGATCAAAGCGTGGTGCGCATCGTCGATTGGCTACTGCAATACGCTTTTGAACAACGCGCCAGCGATATCCATATCGAGCCGCGACGCGATGCGGCCAACGTGCGCTTTCGCATTGATGGTGTATTACATCTGGTGTATCAAATTCCCAGCGCGGTTTATAACGCCATCACCAGCCGGATTAAATTGCTGGGACGTATGGATATGGTGGAGAAACGTCGCCCGCAAGATGGCCGGATTAAAACCGTGACACCCGGCGGCGACGAAATCGAACTACGTCTTTCGACTATGCCCACCGCCTTCGGCGAAAAAATGGTGATGCGGATTTTTGATCCCGAGGTCTTGGTGCGCAACTTCACCGAGCTCGGGTTCTCCGACGAAGAATCCAAACGCTGGGAGGGCTTAGTCTCTCACCCCAACGGCATCATATTGGTGACGGGTCCTACGGGCTCTGGCAAAACCACGACGCTTTACACCTCGCTGAAACAATTGGCGGAGCCCGAGGTGAATGTCTGCACCGTGGAGGACCCGATTGAAATGGTGGTGCCGCATTTTAATCAAATGCAAGTTCAACCCGGCATAGGCCTGGATTTCGCCAGCGGCATACGCACGCTGATGCGCCAAGATCCGGACATCATCATGGTGGGCGAGATACGCGATTTGGAAACCGCCGAGATGGCAATCCAAGCCGCACTCACCGGTCACTTGGTTTTATCGACTTTACATACCAATGACGCGCCCTCGGCGATTACCCGTTTAATGGATTTAGGCGTGCCCGCGTATTTAATTCAATCAACCGTATTGGGCGTGCTGGCGCAGCGTTTGGTGCGTACCCTGTGCCCGAGCTGCAAACAGCCGACGACTTTAGATGACGAGAGTTGGGCCGACTTAGTACGGCCGTGGAAGGCGGCTAAGCCGCAAGAAGTGTATGCGCCGCGCGGTTGCTTGGAATGCCGCATGACGGGTTATCGTGGGCGTAGCGGCATTTATGAAATCTTGACCTTGAGCCAGCCAGTGGCGCGTCTCATTACTTCTAATTGCGAGTTGGCGCGTATACGCGAAACCGCCTATCGCGAAGGCATGCGCGCCATGCGCGTCTCCGGCGCGGCCAAAGTCGCGGCGGGTTTGACCACGGCGGAAGAAGTCTTGAAAGTCACGCCGCCACCCTTTGACGCGGCGTAACCAAGACAGCCGAGTGCCATCCCTATGCTGAAATTATTGTACTTCGCGGCGCTGGTGGATTGATTGGGTAGCGCCTCCGGCAGCGCGGTGGCGTATGGGAAGAGGTTTTTGGCAAGCTCAGCGTGGCGCATTACGTTGAATAAGAAATTCGTTGACCTCAGCGTCCTGATTAAATCCGGCGACGAGCTTGCGTTTATATCCGTCTGGATTTAAAAGCTTACTGCGTCGCCGATCTGTAATCCGAAACGCGTCGCGGCGCTGCCTTGGTTCACCGCGATTTCCGCCAGGCCCAGGCTGTTTTCATACCAAAATTCCTTGCCTAGGGGCAAATCAGAAAAAGTCCGCGCGCGTTGTAGGCGAATGCCTTTCACCGACAATACGGCATCCGCCTTTAAGCCGAGGCAGCGCAGCCCGGTATACGCATTGCCATAGTGATCAATGTAAATTATTTCAGGCAAATCTTGCGGCCCGCTTTGCACGCCAAGTTGATTTAGCACGGCGAGTTTGTCGGCGGGAAATTCACCCCTCCCAATCCACGCCGTGATAGGTGCGAATATATCTCGGCCATGAAAGGTCGCCGATAAATATTCCGGTTGCCAAATAATTTTCCAAGCCTGAAATTTTTTCGCCCTGGCGGCGATGACACTCAGCAAACCATTATCGGGGCCGACGAAATAAATTCCGTCCGCCTCCAAGACAACACCATTACGATCACTGCCCACCCCCGGGTCCACCACAGCGCAGACCACGCTGTGCGCCGGCAGCCGGCCGCATAAAGCCGCAAGTAGATGCGCGTTTGCGGCAATCTGAAACGGCGGAGCATTGTGGAAAATATCGATAAGGGGCACACCCGCTGCGTGGAAGGCGAATGCCGCGTGCATTTGACCGACATATACGTCGCTGGCGCCAAAATCGGTGTAGAGATAAATCACGCTGCGTCGGTGAGCGATCCAGCCTTAGGCAGGGTGAAAAAGAAAGTAGCGCCTTGATCGGGTTGCGACTCGCCCCAAACGCGGCCGCCATGTCTATGCACGATGCGGGCTACCGTAGCCAGCCCTATGCCTGTGCCGGGAAATTCGCTTTCATCATGTAGGCGCTGAAAAGCGCCGAATAATTTATCCGCATAGGTGGGGTCGTAGCCCACGCCATTATCCCTTACGAAATACGCAGACGCTTCTTTGGAGTAGCCCACCTCGATGCGCGCATGCTCGCGCTTGGCAGTAAATTTCCAGGCATTGGACAAAAGATTTTCCATCAAGATATTTAACAGGCCGGGGTCGGCGTAGATTTCTAAGGGCGCTTCTATGACCCATTCCACGTTGCGTTGCGGCGCCTCTCTAGCCAGGTTGGCCGCGATCTCATGCGCGAGCTGTGCTAAATCTAGAAGTTGCGCTTGCACGGGCGCGCGCGCCACTCGGGAGAGCGATAATAAATCCTCGATTAAGCGGCTCATGCGCCGAGTAGCACCGACGATGCGGTTTAATTTGTCTTTCGCGCCCTCGCTCAATTCATCCGCGCCGCGCAACAGCATTTGGCTAAAGCCATCTATGCTGCGCAGGGGCGCGCGCAAATCATGTGACACCGAATAAGAAAAACTTTCCAGCTCTTTATTCGCTGCCTCGTATTGCGCGGTGCGCAGTTTTACTCTGTCTTCTAATTCGCTATACAACTGAATATTTTCCAAAGTGAGCGAGGTACTGTCGGCCAAGGCGCGCAATACTTTGACTTCCTCGGCGCCGGCAAGATGCGGTTTCGCCCAATAAGTGCCTATTGCGCCTATGGGGGTTGCGCTACGTATGGGCACCATGACTAGACTTTTGACAAAGGTAGGGCTGTAGGCATCGATCGGAATGCGCGGGTCCTTGTAGATATCCTCTATCACCGCGGGTTGTTTGTGCATCATTGCCCAGCCGCTGATACATGCGCTCATGGGAAAATTCGAGCCCTTCCACAGCGGTCCTATGGCATCTTCATCGACGTAATGGCAGCGATCTTCTTTGCGTAATACAAAAGTCGCGCCGTCGGCGCCGGTTAATTCGCGCGCGGCACGGCGCACGATTTTAGTCACACTCGGTAAATCCCGCGCCAACGATAAGGATTGTATGGTTTTGACTAAGGCTTCCATCGCCCGCCCATAAGAAAAAGCCGGAGGGGCATTAGACGCACGGAAGGGGGAAATA
>CAZKHT010000013.1:17602-27559 GCA_964552595.1 uncultured Burkholderiales bacterium | reverse complement strand
CCCCTCTTCGGGCACCCATACAGCGTGAAATAAAACCCCTTCAACACCAGCGCTAGCGGCTTTTTTAATGCTCCAAACCCTGGCAGATTTAGCGCCTCGAAATGGTGATGATGAATATTTTCCAAGCGATCAATATCGGCGACTCGGCGCAGTGGGACGATGACGCCTTTACCGATGATCAAGGCAATGCCTATGACAGCGCGAGCTATACGCTCAAATATGAGCTGCGCGGCCCCGGCGCGGCGCTAGAACTCACCGCCGTGGCCAATGGCACCGGCTGGCGCACTAACCTCACCACGACGCAAAGCGCAACGCTGGTCGTGGGCAAATACTGGTGGGCTGCTGTGCTCACCAAAACCGGCGTGCGCGTCACCGCGGCGACGGGCGAGATCAATGTGCTGGCGGATATCGTCGCCGCCGGTACCGCCTACGATGGCCGCACCCAAGCCGAGAAGGCGCTATCCGATGCCGAAACCGCGCTCGCCGCTTTCCGTGCTTCGCGCGGGAGGGTTAAAAAATACACCATCGGCAGTCGCTCTATGGAATTCGAAACCGTGGGCGACATCCTCACCGAGATCAGCTACTGGAAAATGAAAGTGGCGAACGAACAAACCGCCGCGTCTATCAATAACGGTCTCGGCAATCCGCGCAATCTCTACGTGAGATTTAACTGATGAGCTGGTACAACACCGACCGCGTGTCGCAATCCGGCTCGGTAGTGCTGGCGGATTGGAATAAAAAACGCCAAGCCGAGCGCGCGCGCAAAACGCAAGCGAAGGTAGGCGAGCGCATGTATGCCGGCGCGCAACTCAATCGCTTAACCAACGACTGGTCGGCGCTGAATACCTCGGCCGATTCCGAGATTGTGACCAGCCTGCGTTTGCTGCGTGCGCGCTCGCGGCAATTGGTGCGTGATAACGAATACGCCAAGCGTGCGGTGCAAGTCGTGCAAAACAATATCGTAGGCTCCGGCATCGGCCTGCAAGCGCAAGTGGTCAACGCGCGCGGCAAATTGATGGAAGGCTTGAACGATCAAATCGAATCTGCCTGGGAAGAATGGACGGATCGCAAGACATGCCACACCGCAGGTTTACTAGGCTTCGCCGACATGGAGCGCTTAATCGTCGGCAACTTAGTAGAAAACGGCGAAGTCATTATCCGCAAGGTAAAGCAGCCCTTCGGCGGCAGCAAAATTCCGCTGGCTCTGGAAGTAATCGAAGCCGATCGCTTGATGGACCAATGGCAAACCGCGCGCGCGCCCAATGGCAACGCCATCCGCATGGGTGTAGAGATCGACGGCTGGGGCCGCCCGGTGGCGTATTGGGTATATCCGACGCACCCGGGTGATTATCAATTCACCACCTTTATGCCCAGCAAGTTTTTGCGCATACCGGCTGATGAAATTATTCACCTGTACATAATCGACCGCTGGCCACAGTCGCGCGGCGTGCCCTGGTTCCACGCCACCTTGGTGCGCTTGCACAACATGGCCGGGTATGAGCAAGCCGAGATCGTCGCGGCGCGTGCATCGGCCAATATTGTGGGCTTTATCAAAACGCCCGAACCGGTAGTGCCTGACGCAATACAAAACGGCCAACGCGTGGTCGACACCGCGCCGGGTGAGTTTAAAACATTGCTGCCCGGCGAAGATTTTGTCGGCTTCAATCCCAGCCGCCCGAACTCCGCGCTGGAACCCTTCATGCGCTACATGCTGCGCTCATTCGCCGCCGGCGTGGGCGTGAGTTATGAATCCGTGTCGCGCGATTACTCGCAGTCCAACTATTCCAGCTCGCGGCTGGCCTTGCTGGATGATCGCGACCTGTGGCGCGTGCTGCAAGGCTGGCTAATACGCAATTTCAGAAACGAAATACACCGCGAGTGGTTAGGCGCCTCCGTGCTGGCCGGCAAGATCACCGCGAATGATTATTTTTCAAACCCGGCCAAGTATCAGCGCGTGCGATTCAAGCCGCGCGGCTGGAGCTGGATAGACCCGACCAAAGAAGTCATGGCCTACAAACTCGCCGTGCGCAGCGGCTTCATGACCGTGGGCGACGTGGTCGCGCAAACCGGCGGCGGCGCGGATGTGGAAGACGTCTTTAAACAGCGCCGCGAAGAGCTAGACATGATGGCCGAGATGGATTTGGTATTCGACACCGATGCCGCGCAAGTGAATGACAAGGGCGCTGCGCAGATAACTCCTGCGGCGCAAGAAGGCGACACCGGCGCCGCGGCAACAGGCGAAATTGATACGGGAGAAACAGCATGAGCGTCGTTTTATTATCACCTATTGTTTATGGCGGGCAATCAAGGGCGGTCGGTTATGTGATCACCGACACGCTAGCCTATGAGGCGGGGCTGGTGAATAGTGGCGTGGCAAAATGGCAGTCGCAAAATTTACAAAGCGCATTATCTGTGCGCGCGCCCCTTTGGATTGAATGTCTCTCTGGTTTCGGGCGGGCTGGCTCTGGCACCCCTGGTGGGTTAACGAATTACCCGGATGGAACCGTAGAGGCTGGGTACGCCGTAAATACAGCGCGCGTGACCGGGGGGAAAGGTGAAACCTCATTAACCTTAAACACTGGCACCGTCGCCGACCTGTCAGGTCAATGGGCAGCAGTCATAGGTCACGATGACGGTGTGTATAGAACATATACCGTGCGAAATGCTTCCGGGGCAGCGCTAAGCGTCTATCCGCCGCTGCGAGCAAATGCAACTAGGGCGGTAATAACAAATTTGCATAACGCGGCGGAGGGGCAGCATCTAAGCCAGATCGGGTATTACGCGCTGGCCGATTACGTATACCGATATTCCCCGATGCGCGCCGAGAGGACTACATATTTATCGCAATGGGCCGAAACGGCGGCGTCTGGATGGACGCTTGTTGGCGGACAATCAAGCGGGCGAATTGGTTACAACTCCGCGAGCAATATCATAAATTCTGGCGCTATTTTGTCCGCTGAAATTTTAATGCGGAATACTCGCGGGTTTTTTGTTGACCCTGCTGCTAACGGGCAAGGCGCTTCTTATACGTTCGCGCTAGGCGGAGCCTCCGGTTATATCGACTCCTATGTCGGTAGTCAGTCCGCAACACTCCCCGTGATAGCTCAAGTCGTCGTAGACGGCAATCTGGTTTATAACCAACTCATTTATGGGCTGGAACGCATAGTCGTTCCTTTTGAAGCTGCGACATCCGCAACCATCACTTACACGATGAGCGCGCTTGATGTGTCCGGTTTTTACGTCGGCACTACGACAGCGTGGAAGCGTCCGGCGATAGGCTATGCAAGCCAAATGTTCCCAAGCGGTTCTCGCGTTGTGATGCTGGGCGACTCGTGGAGTACCAAATATAACGCAGCGTTTATCGAGCGCATGAATTATTGGCTGGAGCCTAATGGAGGCTCGGCGGTTACGGTTGGGCTAGCTGGTCAGACATCGGTGTGGGCATTGGCAAACTTTGCCTCGTTAGTGACACCAAAATCGCCGACGCACGTAATACTTGAATTTTTTGTAAATGATCAGGTGTCCGGATTAACATCTACGCAGCTCCAGGCAAACCTATTAACTCTCGCCAGCATGTGCTATGCCATCGGAGCGCAACCGATAATTATTATGCCGACGGCGACAGCCTCACAGTCGCAAACGCAGTTATTAGCAATCATCGGCGCGCAAATCGCCGAAGGCGTCCAAGGATAAACAGATATGACCATACGCCACCCCTCCACCGATCTAAAAAAACTAAAACCCCAAGTCCGCAGCTTTCGCCTCTTAGCCGACGGCGCCGCCGCTGTCGATGTCGAATCGCGCACCGCCACTTTCCCGTTCAGCTCGGAAGAGCCGTGCGATATGTGGTATGGCACCGAGATACTGAGCCACGCGCCGGGCACCATGCGCGCAGGTGAGCGGCAGATGACCATGCCTTTACTGTTCAATCATAACCGTGATGATTTACTCGGCATCGTGACCGACATCAACATCGGGCCGGACGCGCGCGGCTATGCGACCGTGCGCTTTGGCAAAGATGAGCGCGGCGATTGGGCTATGCAACAAGCCGCGGATGGCGTGCTGGTCAACGCGTCATTTATGTATCGCGTCTTTAAATTCGAAGAAGACGTCGAAGCCGAAATTTACACGGCCACCGATTGGGAGCCTTATGAAATCTCTTTAGTGACTGTGCCGGCCGATGCCTCCGTCGGCATAGGTCGCGCCGCAGGCGATGAAGAAAACACCGTGATTATCGAAGCGCGCGGCTCGCCGCCAACGCAAACGAAAAGTAATACCGAACCCGCCTCAGGCGGGTTTTTTTTCGCCCAAGAAGGCTTGGGCACCACCACTCCGAAAGGGAATGAAATGAAACTCCGCCACACTCTGCAAGAACAGGTGACCAGCGGCGAAACCGGCGGAGCCGGTGGCGCAGCAGTTATTGATGAACCGAAATTCCGCGCCCAAGGCGCTGAAAGCGAGCGCAAGCGCATCTCCGAAATCGACGCCATGTGCCGCGCGCACAATGTGCCCGAGGATTTACGCATCGGCATGATCCAAAAAGGCGCGAGCATTGAAGAAGCCCGCGGCGCTGTGCTGGATTTGCAATTGACCCGCAAAGCCGCGCCGGCGGCAGATTTGGGCGACGGTTATGCGCCCGATTTGTCCACGAAGGAAAAAGCCAATTATTCGATGATTCGCGCCATAAACGCGGCCATTGGGCATGACTGGAAAAACGCCGGCTTTGAGTTAGAGGTTTCCAACGACATCGCCAAGCGCATGGGCAAGGATACCAAGGGCTTTTTTATGCCCACAAATATCCCCTTCGCGCAACGCGCGCAATATGCCTCGGGCTCTTCCAGCACCGGCGGCGCGATGGTGGCCACCAATTTGATGGCTGGCAGCTTTATCGAAGTGCTGCGCAATAAATGCCGTGTTCTGCAACTCGGCGCGACCGTGCTGAGCGGACTGGTCGGTAACGTTGTGATACCACGTCAAACCGGTGCATCCAGCACCTACTGGGTGGCAGAAACCGGAGCCGTGACGGAGTCCGAAGCCACCTTCGACCAAGTGGCGCTGAGCTTCAAATCCATAGGCACGAAATCCGGGATCACGCGCTCCATGTTGATGCAGTCCACGCCTGATATCGAGATGATCGCGCGCGCGGATTTAATCGCGCAGATCGCCTTGGGCATAGACCTCGCGGCCTTGTCTGGCAGCGGCAGCTCGAATCAGCCGACCGGCGTGGCCAACACCTCCGGGATAGGTTCGGTAGTTGGTGGCACCAACGGCGCGCAGATCACGATTGATCACATGATTGCGCTGGAAACCGCCATCGCCGTCGGCAATGCGGACGTGGACAATATGGCCTATATCGCCAACGCCAAAACCGTGGGCTGGCTGAAAGGTTTGAAATCCACGACCGGCCAATACCTGTGGACCACCTCGCCCATCGGCGGCCGTTCCGGCACGCCAGGCGAAATCAATGGCTATGCGGTCGCGCGATCCAATCAAGCCCGCTCAACGCTCACCAAAGGCACGTCCTCTGGCGTGTGCTCCGAGGTATTCATGGGCAACTGGTCCGAGTTGTTGATCGGCGAGTGGGGTGTGTTGGAGATCATGCCGAATCCGTATGACTCCACCTTGTTCCCGCAAGGCGGCGTGCTATTGCGCGCCATGCAGTCTTGCGACATCGGTGTGCGCCACGCTGCCAGCTTCGCGGTGATGAGCGACGGCTTAACCGCTTAATCGCGGTTGCAATAACCCAAGGGGCGCCAGCTTAGGCGCCCCTTTTCTTTTAAGGAAAGCAAAATGGCTAGTAAAAAATTTATTGTGCGCGAAGGTTTCACCTTTAGCGCCGAAGGTAAAACTCTAGCAGAGGGCGAGACCCTGGATTTGCCAGAAGAAACCGGCAGCGCCTGCCACCAATTGGAATTGGCCGACGCGAAACAGCGCGCCAAGGCCGCAGCAGCGGAGGCGGAAGAAGCCGCGCGCGTGGCCGCTGAAACCGCCGCCGCAAAGACGGCAGCAGATGAAGAAGCTGCGCGCCTGGCAGAAGTCGCCGCGGCTGCTGCATCCGGTGGCGATGTGTAGTGATCACCGAAGACCTGTCCCCCTTGTTCGCGGATTTCGCCGTGCCCGCCGTGTACGGCGCGGTGACGGCGCAAGTCCTGCTCGACATGCCGGATCAGGCCATCTTTGGTGACACGCAATACAGCACCGAATACGCCATCACCTATCGCGCGAGCGATCTGATGGGCTTGAAACATGGCGACGCCATCACCGTGAACGGCACCGCCTACACCGTGCGCGAGGTGAAGTTTTTAGACGATGGCCAGCTTAAAACCGCAGCCCTGAAAAAATAAATGGCAACCCTACGCGAGCAAATTTTGGCGGCGGTGAAAACGCTGCTCAGCGGCGCCACGCCCGCCGGCACGAATGTTTATCGCTCCCGCGCCGAGCCTTTCACGCGCGATGAATTGCCGGCGATAGTGATAGAGCCAAAAACCGAGGACGTGACCTCACTCGCGCAAGAAATCAGCGAGCGCTTATTGGGCTTGGAAGTAATTATCCATGTGCGCGGCGATGTGTCCGACACCGTGTCTGACACCATCGCCCAGCCCGCGCACGCCGTGATCATGGCTGACCAAACACTAGGCGGTTTATGCGCCCGCGTGATTGAAAAATCCAGTAATTGGGAATTCGCCGATGCCGACAGCACGGCCAATAAATTAACCCTGACTTATGACGTCAAGTACCACACGAAAAGCAAAGATTTAGCCGCGCGCTAAGCCGCGTTTTGATTCGCAACAAGCCCGCCTGGAGCAATCCGGCGGGCTTTTTTATTGGAGGTTTACCATGTCTCAGTATAATTTCGGCGCCGGGTCGCTGATCGGCACCCCTCTTACCGATGGCAGCGGTAACGCCATCGCCGTCCCTAGCCCGATTATTTTCGGTGCGCTGCAAGATGTGTCCATTGATGTATCGGCGGACGTCAAACAGCTATTCGGTCAAAACCAATTCCCGCTCGCGGTCGGTCGCGGCAAAGCCAAGATCAGCGGCAAAGCGAAATTCGCGCAGATCAATGGCGCGACATTCAATAGCCTGTTTTTTGGACAAACCATGAGCGCCGGCATATTGGCCGACGTGATAGACACCACGGGCGCCGCGATCCCTGGCACACCGTATGCCATCACGCCGACCGTGCCTAGCAGCGGTACTTGGGCGTTTGATTTAGGTGTGCGCGATTCGAATGGGCTGCCCATGACGCGCGTCGCATCCGGTGGCACGCCTACCACTGGCCAATACAAAGTCACCGCTGGCGTTTATACCTTCGCGGCTGCGGACACCACCAAGACGGTGTTTATCAGCTACCAATACACCGCCGCCAGCACCGCCGGCCCGCAAAAATCCACCGTCAACAACGTCGCCATGGGTTATGCGCCGACCTTCCAGGCCGATTTGTATAACTCTTACAACGGCAAGTCGCTCACCTTCACGCTGTATTCGTGCGTGGCGACCAAGCTTTCTATCGCGACCAAGTTGGACGATTTCATCGTGCCGGAGTTTGACTTCGAAGCCTTCGCCAACTCCGCCGGTCAAGTCATGACCTGGTCCACTTCGGAATAATCATGGCCGATATTATTGATGGCGTGACAGTACGCATGGGCGGCGCGGATTATGTGGTGGCGCCGCTTACGTTTCGGCAACTACGCAAGCTGCAAAGTCAGATCGATATTTTGGGTCAGGTCAGTGGCAAATTGAGCGATGAGCAAATTGGGGCTGTGGTTACAATTACGCATGCTTCATTGTGTCGCAACTACCCGGAAATGACCCAAGATATGGTCGAGGACATATTAGATCTTGGTAATGCATCTACCGTGATTTTGTCGATAATGGGGGCCTCTGGGCTAACGCCAAAAACGGGGGAGACGTTGGGGAACCCATAGACTGGGGGCAGCTGTACGCCCATTTGTCGATTTGCCTGGGGTGGACTTGGGGGCAGATTGACGAGATGACGGTTCCCCAGATGAATGAGTTCACCATCTATTGGCAAACATATCCTCCTATGCATGTTTTGGTTGCCAGTTATTTTGGCTATGGCAATCGCAGGAAAAACGGTGAAGACCTCGCGGATTTGATGGCGCTTTTTCCTGAAAAATAGCGTTATAATCTCCAAGAAAAAAGGGGGGATTATGGCATTAGTAAAATGCAAGGAATGTGGCAGCCAGGTAAGCACCGAAGCTAAGCATTGCCCGCATTGTGGTGCGGCAGTTCCAAAAAAAACCGGCGCGATAACTTGGATTGTGCTTGGACTGTTTGTCGGCGGGTTCGTATTGTCGTTGATTGGGACTAACGCCGAGCAATCAGAAAAAGTATCGTCTGCACAGAAAGAGCAGGCGAGATTGGCTGCGTTAACGCCTGAGCAGCGCGCCGCGGAAGAAAAAATAAAAGCCGCGGAAGCCGTAAAAAAAGCGACAGAGGAAAAACTTGATAACGCGCGCTTTGCCTGTGAGGAATTTGTAAAGAAGACCTTGCATGATCCTGGATCAGCCGAGTTCGACGACTTCCGGGAGTTCTGGGCAAAGGAAGAACGGCCTCATCTTTACCACGTCCAAGCATCGCTACGCGCAAAAAACGGCTTCGGGGCGCTTAGAAAATTAACAGTTGATTGCCGCATAACAGAGACTAAAGGGAATTGGATTGCCCTTGCTCTAAAAGAGATTCATTAAGAACCGTTTCGAGTGCATCACAAAACCCGCATTACGCGGGTTTTTTTTCGCCCAAAGAAAGTAATCATGGCAAATAACGACGCTCAACTAAGTATCGGTATAGACCAGTCAGATTTAACGATTGGCCTGCGGAATGCGGCGTCTGCTGTGCGCGATAGCACAGAGCAAATGAAGCGCCATATGGAAGGAATGAGCGGCGTCATAGAAAGTATGCGCGGTAAATTCATCGCGCTTGGCGCGGTACTAGCGGGCGGCGCAATTTTTAAAGAAGCGATAGATGAAACTATAAAATGGACAGCGGATGCTGTGCTTCTATCCAAAACCCTAGGTATTACAACAGAGCAAGCGAGCGCGTTAAATGTGGCGCTCGATGATCTAAACGCGACTGCGCTAGGGTTTAACGTCAGCACCGAGACGATGACGAGCGCGCTTTCCAAGCTCACGCAAAGAATGGCTAAGCATGAACAGTCGTTTGCTGACGCAGGCATCGCTATTCGCGATCAAAACGGCCATCTACGTAATTCGCTAGACATTATGTTGGACGTTAACACGTATTTGAGCAGCTTGAAGGAGGGAACAGATCGCAACACTGAAGCTGCGCGCCTTTATGGGAAGGGCTGGATTGAGGTTCAAGGGATATTAGGACTCACAAAAGCCCGAATGGAAGAGGCGCTCGAGCGTGCTGAAAAATTGCATTTGCTTGTTGGTCCAGAAGGCGTAGCGAAGGTACAGGAATATAAGTCCGCATTAAATGACGTGCATGATCAGATGCAGGGAATGAACGTTACTATCGGCTCGGCTCTATTACCCACGCTCACGAAGCTAGGAAGTTTTATGGGCGAGCAGGGTCCCGAGATGGCGCGCGCACTGAGTACCGCGATTAAAGCCATTGGATTTGTTGCCGCGACTGTCTGGCTCACCCTTAAAGATATGGGCGACGCAATAGGCGCCCTCGCCGCCCAGGCTGTAGCGCTTGCCCACGGTGATCTCGCGGCAATGCGTGCCATAGGCGCTGAGAGAGACGCCCAAGCAAAAAAAAATGAAGAGCAGTATGAAAAATTAAAGCGAGACCTTTTCGCCGATGATCCGCCGCCAAAAAAGTCCTCGCCAGCCCCTGGCGGGGCAGGGGCCAATGCGCCGCAGCATGAAGACCAAAAAAAGTCAGCCGTTGCCGCCTGGGAAGCCGAAGATGAAGAGCCCAAGTTGAAGCCGTCGGATGAGAACCAAGGCGAGGGCCGTTTTTTTA
>CAZKHT010000013.1:7738-17592 GCA_964552595.1 uncultured Burkholderiales bacterium | reverse complement strand
TTTGGGGGTCCGAGATTGAAGAGTGCAAGTTAAAGCTGTCATAGCAGGCGCAAGGGGAGGGCCGTTTTTATGAAATGAGCAAAGCGGATGAACAAAAATACTGGCAGGCTAAACTGGCCTTAACCGAAAAAGGGTCAGAAGAAAATATAGCGGTACGCAAAAAAGTGGCAACGGCAGGGCAGGCCGTTTTGAAACAAGAATTCGATGCGACCGTCGAAGCGTTGCACGCGCAAGAAAAAGAGTATCAGCACAATCTCGACGCTAAGATGGAGCTGGCCAAACGCGAATCTGATTTAACAAAACAAAAATACGGAGAGCAATCGAAGGAATATCAAGCAGCGCAAGCGCACATCGTTCAAATCAAGCGTGCTGCCGTGGAGGAAATGCAGCGTATCGCTGATATAGAGCGCGAAAATAATACAAAAATGCTTCTGGCGCAGGTATCAGACGATGAGATAGCTGCCAATTTGAAGCTAGATATGCGCCAGATCGACGATGAGCAAATGCTAAAACTTGAGGCGAGTTTTGAAGAGCGGCGTTATGAAATAAACCGTAAGGCCTTAGAGGACAAATTAAAACTCGAGGAAAAGGACCCTGACCGAAACCCTGAAGCGATGGCGCAACTACATGCGCAGATCGAGGATTTAGAGCGGCAACATGCTCTGAAGATGAAACAAATTCAAAGTAAGCAAACGTTAGACGCCAATAAAAACTGGTTAAGCATGACACAGTCTATGCAGTCTGCGTTCGCTAACGTCATTGCTAGTGTGGTCAAAGGGCAAATGACGATGGCGCAAGGAATGCGTTCACTTATGCAGGCCGTTGCTGGAGCTGTGATCGATATGCTCGCGCAAATCCTTGCCAAGAAATTGGTTAATTGGGCAATAGAAAAGATTTTCGGGACTGCGACTGCGCAAAGTCAAATCGAAGCGAATGCAGGCGTGGCGGCGTCGGCGGCCATGGGTAGCGTCGCCGCCATTCCTTTCTACGGGTGGGCCATGGCGCCTATGGTAGGCGCGGCTACATTTGCGGCGGCATCTGCTTATGGCTTGGGCGCATCCGCCGAAGGTGGCTATGACATTCCAGCTGGTGTGAATCCATTAACTCAATTACACCAAAAAGAAATGGTGTTACCCGCAGAACACGCCGATACCATACGCAATATGTCCGGCAATGGCGGCGGTGGTGCGCCTATCAATTTCAATGTCACCGCGCTCGATGGTCATTCCGTCAAAAAGTTTTTTGACAAGCACGGCCCGGCTTTAGCTGATGCGCTACGCGGCCAAGGTCGCAATTTTAATTTCCAGGGCGCGCGATGAGTAATGCGGTGTTTCCCGCGCTGGCGGGGCTTGAATGGTCGGTGACTAAGACGCCACAATGGCACACCAAAATTCAAACCGCGACCAGCGGCAAAGAATTGCGCGCGGCGTATATGAGTTATCCGCTGTGGAAATTCATGATGTCCTATTCAATTTTGCGCGCGGACACGGTCAACGCCGAGCTGCAAAACTTGATGGGCTTTTTTAATCAGCGCAACGGCTCGTTTGATTCGTTCTTGTACACCGACCCGACGGACAACGCCGTCACGGCGCAGCAATTCGGCGTCGCCAATGGCACGCAAACCGCATGGCAGCTTGTGCGCACTTATGGCGGTTTTGTCGAGCCTATCCAAAACCTCAACGGAAGCCCGTCCATCTATATCAATGGCGTGCTTAAAACGACGCCCACGCATTACACGATCAGCAGCACAGGCTTGGTGACCTTCGTCACCGCGCCCGCCAATACCGCCGTGTTGACCTGGACCGGCAGCTTTTATTTTCGGGTGCGATTCTTAAAAGACATGGCCGACTTTGATAATTTCATGTTCCAGCTTTGGCAGTTAAAAAAGCTGGAATTGCAAAGCATCAAATTATGAAATCCGCCAGCGGTGCTTTGATCGCCTTGCTCGCCGGCAATCAATTTATTTTTGCCGATCTCTACACCATCACCACCATCACCGGCGCGGTGTATCGCTACACCAATGCGGATATCGATTTGACGGTGAGCGGTAATGTATTTATTTCCACTGGCGCGCAGTTTAAACGGGGCAACACGCGCACCATCGTCGGCTTGGAGGTCGATACCCTAGACCTCACCATCTATGCGGACAGCACGCATTTAATGGGCGGCGTGCCCATATTGCAAGCGCTGCAAAACGGCGCGCTGGATGGGGCCTATGTGCAGCTTGAGCGCACTTTCATGGCGAGCTGGGGGGATACTAGCGCCGGCACGATTATCTTGTTTACCGGGCGCGTATCAGAAGCGCAATTTTCACGGACTGAGGCGAATGTCAAAGTTAAAAGTGATCTTGAATTGCTCAATATTCAAATGCCGCGCAATCTTTATCAGCCATCGTGCTTGCATACTTTGTTTGACGCTAGCTGCGGCAAAATTAAATCCAGCTTCGCCGCCGCCGCCGTGGTCGCGGCAGGTAGTACCAAGGCCATTCTGAATTGCGGGCTGGGCCAAGCCAGCGGGTATTTTGATCAGGGCACCGTCACTTTTACCGGTGGCGTCAATAATGGCGTCACGCGCACTATTAAAATCTATACACCTGGCGTGGTGGTGTTGTCCTATCCCTTACAGGCCGCGCCCGCAAATGGCGACACCTTCAACGCCTATCCGGGCTGCGATAAAACGCAAGACACATGCACCAATAAATACGCCAACGTCGCGAATTTTCGTGGGCAGCCTTATATCCCGATTCCCGAAACCGCGCTCTAACCATGACAGAAAAAGACCAACGCACGGCAGTGATAGCCGAGGCGATGACATGGTTGCGCACGCCGTATTTGCACCGCGGTGCGGTGAAGGGCGCGGGCGTGGACTGCGCGTTTTTTTTGATAGAGGTCTATGCCGCCGTCGGCATGATAGAGCGATTTGATCCTGGGTATTACCCCATGGATTTTATGCGTCATCGGGATGATGAGCGTTATTTGGGATGGGTGGACAAATTCGGGCATGTGGTCACCGATCCGCTGCCTGGCGATGTCGCGGTTTATAAATTCGGCCGCAGTTTTTCCCACGGCGCGATCGTGTTGGATTGGCCCAACATTATCCACTCGCACAGGCGCGAAGGTGGCGTGGTGCTGGCGCGCGGCGACGGCGGCGAATTGGCCAAGCGCGATGTGGTGTTTTACAGTCTTTGGGGTAATTAATGGGCGGTCTATTTGGAGGTGGCGGCGGGGGGATGAATACCTCCGACAACAAAATAGGCTCGCTGCAAATTCAAACCTCGGCTTTTGGTTTGCCGATACCCATCGTCTACGGCACCACACGCATAGCCGCGAATTTGATCTGGTATGGCGACTTTACGGCCATCGCCCACACTGAGACATCCAGCGGCGGGGGTAAAGGCGGCGGGGCGCCGTCTAGTTCAAACACGACTTACACTTACACCACGGCCCTTGCTGCTGGATTATGTGAAGGGCCTATCGATAGCCTAGGCATGTTGTGGGCAAGCAAAGAACAAAGCACGCCAGCGGCTAAGGGCTTCACCACATTCCTGGGCACCTACCCGCAAACGCCCTGGGGCTATTTAACGACCAATCACCCCAGTGAGGCGCTGGGGTACCAAGGCTTAGCCTATATCGGTGGGGTGTATGACTTAGGCGGCGGCGCCAGTCTGCCGAATTTATCTGTGGAGGTTGGCGGGCGCTTGATCGTCGGCAGCGGCAATGTCGACGCGAATCCCGCCGATATGGTCAGCGACTTTTTAAGTAATGCTAATTACGGTGCAGGTTTCCCCTCGGCCAAGCTGGGCAGCCTCACGCAGTTTCAGAATTTCTGCACCGCGTATGGGGTTTGGTTAAGCCCGGCGTTTCAGTCGCAGCAGGACGCGCGCACTTGTCTGGCGGAGATATTCCAGGCCACGCAAACCGCGCCGGTTTGGTCGGAGGGTGTTTTAAAGTTCATACCCTATTGCGAAACCACGCTCACCGCAAACGGTGCAACCTACACCGCCAACGTCACACCACAATATGATTTAACCGATGACGACTTTCTGAGTGACGGCAGTACCGATCCGATTATGGTCACGCGCGGCACGCCGGCGGACGCGTTTAACCGCGTCGAGTTGGAATTTTTAAATCGCGCCAATCAATACAATGTGGAAGTCGCGGAAGCGACCGATCAGGCGAACATCGAAATTTACGGCCTGCGCACCATGTCATCGGTGCAAGCGCATTCGATTTGCACGCCGGATATAGCGCGCTTTGTAGCGCAAATGATTTTGCAGCGCGCGCTGTACATACGCAACACCTATGAATTCAAGCTGGGTTGGAAATATGCGCTCTTAGAGCCCATGGATATCGTGACGCTGACCGATGCGGCGCTGGGCTTATCGCAATATCAGGTGCGCATCACCGAGATCACCGAAACGGAAGACGGCGAGCTTGAAATCAAAGCCGAGGATTTTCCCTTTGGCACGGCGACGGCGGCGGTGTATCCCAGCCAGGCAGCCGGCGGTTATAACGTCAACTATAACAGCGCACCGGCCGATACCAATGCGCCGATATTATTCGAAGCGCCGGTGGAAATCGCGGCCACGGGTTTGGAGCTGTGGGCGGCGGTATGCGGTGGCGCCAATTGGGGCGGCTGCGAGGTGTGGATCAGCAGCGACGATACCACCTATAAGCGCGTCGGGTTTGTGCATGGCCCCGCGCGCATGGGCACGCTTACTGCGGGATTAAATGTCGGCTTAGACCCCGACAGCATCAACACGCTGGCGGTGGATTTAACGCAAAGCGGCGGCGCGCTGATTAGCGGCACCATGGCCGATGCCGATGCGAACCATACGCTGTGCTATGTCGATGGCGAGTTGGTGAGCTATGAAACCGCCACGCTTACGGCGGCGAATAAATTTAATTTGACCTATCTGCGGCGCGGGCAATACGGCACCACGATTGCCAATCATCTCACCGGCACGAAATTCGCGCGCTTGGATGATGCTATTTTTGCATCGTCATATAGCGCCGATCAAATCGGGCAGACGGTTTATTTTAAATTTCCGGCATTCAATATTTACGGCGGCGGTCAGCAGGACGTCGCGGCGGTTGCGTCTTACACGCATGTGATAGTCGGCCCACCGCCCCCGGCGAATGTGAGCATGCTTGCCGTGAAACAGTCCGGCGGCGTGGTGGTATTCGTGTGGAAGCAGATATCGGACTACGCGCTCAAGGGCTATGACATCCGCTATGGCGCGATTGGGTCGACCGACTGGTCTACGCTCACACCGCTGACAGAATCGGCCATGGGCACGGAGATGACCAACGCCAGCGTGCCGCCAGGATCGTGGCTATTCGCCATACGCGCGCGCGATGTGGCGGATCAACTCTCACCGACCATGACCACCACCACGCTCACGGTGACGAATGAAAACGCCAGCGTGGCAATTGAGCAAGAATGCCCGGCGCTAACCGGCACGGTGAGCGGCTTTGTGAAGCACTGGACCGGCGTACTGGTACCGGACGGACTTTATGCCTGCTCGCATTATTCGAACTGGGAAGACTTTGGCGTGAGCTATGCCGGGTCTATCCCATATGTGCCGGACCCTGTCACCACGGCGACCTACACCGAAAACGCGGTGGACACGGGCTATAACGACACGCTACGCATCTGGCCGATTATTGTGGCCACACCCGGGCCTGGCGTCTCCGGCACGCCGGTGACGGATTTTTTATTGGACTACTGGCTATCTGGCGCGTCGGATCCAAATAGTTTTGCGTCGTGGCCGTCGGCCAGTGCGCAGCTGCGATATTTTCGGGGGCGAGTGAGCGAGACGCCGGGCACGGTGCCCAGCTATATCAGCACTTTCACTGTGACGGCAGACAAGCCCAGCACCCAGCAAGTGGACGGCGCCAACGTCACGGCCGCGCCGGGAGGCACGGCGATCATCTTTAGCACGCCGTTTCACTCGCCACCCTTCGTCACTGCGATTTACGTGGGCAGCGGCGCGCTCTTCGCCTCGGCCAATAACATCACGGCCACGGGCTTTACGTTGCACATATACAACACCAGCGGCACGGATGTGGGCGGCACCGCCAACTGGACCGCGACAGGATTTTAAATGCCGAAATATGCGTATTTCAATCCGGTTGCCAATCCGGCGCCGGTGCTGTCGTGGATTGATGGCGATGATGGCGAGTGGCCGAATTTGCCCTCGTCGGATTACCTGCTGGAGATCACTGATGCGCAGTGGGCGGCGCGCACGGCGGGCGAATGGCAAGTGCAAAATCGCAATTTAGTGCCGGTACCGGCAAGCGATGTGTCCACCCTGAGGGATGCAAAACTCGCGCAATTGGACGCCGACTATCACACCGCGATTCAAGCGGACGTGGCCTATATGGGGACTACGTTTCAGGCGGATGTCGGATCGCAAGACACGCTTACTAAAACCCTCGCGGCGATTTCGCCATCTGGCAACACGCCGACTAATTTTTTTTGGATTGATACGCAGAATGTGCCCGTAGCCATGACGCTGGCGCAATTGCAAGGCTTAGCCAGCGCAATGATGGGGCAGGGGTGGGCGGCCTTCCAACACCTCCAAGATTTGAAAACACAAGCGCGCTCGGCAACCACGCCGGCGCAGCTCGCAGCGATTACCTGGTAAGGAAAATAAATGACCGTCGCGACATTTGCCCAAACTGATTTTAATACGCAAACGCCCAGCCAATACCGGGCTGCCATCGATGCGGATATCGCCGTGGCGGCGCCCATTGTGGACAACTTCGCGCCGCATTCGGTAGCCACGCCCAATATGACCGTGCAGCTCGATGCCGGCGCGATTCCTGGGGTGGGCGTATTGCCCACGCAAATCGCCTTGCAAACATCCGGCACGCTCACCGCGCCGGTGACTAATCCGCGCAAGGATATCGTCTATATAGACGCGATCACCGGCGTGATAGGTGTGGCAACCGGTACCGAGGCCACTAGCCCCGTCGACCCGGCCATACCCTCCGGCAAAATTCCCATCGCGCGCTTAGCGATGACCGTGGGCATGACCACAATTAGCAATAGCATAATCACCGATCTACGTGCGCCGGCGATGGCGACAAGTGGCAGCGGATCGGTCGTGGCTATAAGTTCCAATACCACCATCACCGTCGGCCAATCTGGCACCACGTTTAAATTGTCCGGTACGTCGGTGACGGCGACACTGCCGACGCCTATAGGTAATAGCGGTATCAAATATCGGCTGTTTGGCTCGGACACAAATACCCAAACCGTAAGCACACCGGCGGCGACGCTGAATTTTCCGGATGGCACCACGGTGGCGGGTGTTGGTTTGACCAATAACCAGTCGCTAGACATCCAGTCGGATGGCGCTGTTTGGCGTGTGCTTGGGATGGCGGGATGGCAGGTGGCGCAAACGCCTGCGACTGCGGATAACTCCACTAAAGTTTCGACCACGGCAATGGTTCAGGCGGCGATTGCGGCGGCTATTGCCGCGCTGCCATCTACCTATTCGACTGGCGACGTAAAACCAACATTCAAAACAGCAGCCGACACCGGTTGGGTAATGATGGATGATGGCACGATAGGCGATGCGTCTTCCGGTGCGTCGACTCGCGCCAATGCCGATACGTCTGCACTATTTACCTTGCTCTGGAACAATATTTCAAATACGTATTGCGCGGTTTCAGGCGGCGTCCGCGGTGCAAGTGCAGCGGCAGACTTTGCCGCGCACAAAACAATCGCGCTGCCTAAAGCGCTGGGTCGGGCATTGGCTATCGCGGGCGCCGGCAGTGGTCTTACATCGCGAGCGCTCGGCCTGATTAACGGTGAAGAATCGCACGCGCTCACCATTACCGAGATGCCAGCACATGACCATGCATTACAGGGTTGGACGGGCTCAGGGTTGGGAACTGACGCTGAATATGCTTTTAATAATACAGCCCTGGCCAGTATGGGGCCGCCTTATTCTGGTACGCGCGGCGGCGGCGCAGCGCACAACAACATGCAGCCATCTTTCTTCCTAAACATCATGGTGAAATTATGATTACAGCAATCTCTATTTTGTGGGCGACCGTAAAAATATTAATTCTTGCCGCGCTAGGTCTCTACGCCTTAACCCTGCTCACCTGGGCCTGCTACTTAGCGACAATGTCTTTACGTCGCGAGCGAGACAATCTCTCGCCTTTCGCTAAGGCAATGGCGTATCAATTACTCCCCGGGTTTTATCTGCATGACGTGCTTTTTAATTTGACAGTCGGCACGATATTTTTTCGCGAATTGCCGCGCGAGATGTTATTCACGGCGCGCTGTGATCGCTGGCTAAAAGATGAATCCTGGCGTGGTGAGGAGGCGCGATGGTGGTGCACCAATTATCTGGACCCATTTGATCAAAACCATAAACACTGCCGAGCAGATTAAATTTAACGCCAAGCCGCCTAAGAGCGGCTTTTTTTATGAGGGAAATACATGGACTGGCAGACCGCGTTTAATGTCTTGATGATCTTGTGCGGCGCCCTTGGCGGGTATGTTTTAAAGTCCTTCGGCGACACCATGAAGTCGTTACAAGGCGCGGATCGCGATCTAACAGTAAAAGTCCAGGCCATCGAAGTTTTGGTCGCAGGCCAATATGTAACGCGCGACGGCCTCGACAAAACAATCTCCGCTGTCTTCGACTATTTGCGCCGCATAGAAGAAAAAATCGATAAGAAGGCGGACAAATGATAGACCTACTCACCCTCATCAAAATCATGCCTCTATGCCCGCGATCGCGGGCATTGTTGTTTTTGCAGCCGCTCAATGAAGCGATGAGCGAATACGACATCATCACCGCCGAGCGTATGGCCGCTTTTCTGGCGCAGGTCGCGCATGAATCAGCGCAGCTGCGCTACGTGGTCGAGCTGGCCAGCGGTGGTGCTTATGACGGCGATGACGATCTTGGCAACACCTGCGCCGAGGCCATCGCCATCGCGCAAGCGCACAAGACCACGCCTGGGCCAATGTGGAAAGGGCGCGGCCTGATACAGATCACAGGCTATGACAATTACGCCGCTTGCGGCCGCGATCTTGGCTTGAATCTGATCGAGTCGCCGCAGCTACTCGAACAGCCAGACTACGCCGCACGCTCGGCGGGCTGGTTTTGGGATAAGCGGAATTTAAATAATCTCGCCGACGTCGGCGATTTTAGGGGGATCACCAAACGCATTAATGGTGGTTATAACGGCTACACGGATCGCGTCGGATATTACCAGCGCGCAAAAATTGAATTGGGGGTGACCAATGTTTGAAAAATTAAAAGCCAAACTTGCTGGCATGCACAGATCCGCGACGATCATTTTTAATACAGCAATGGCCGCTTTGCTCCAAAACGTCCCGGACCTGGTGCATTACCTGCACGATTCGCTCGGCGAATTGCAGCAATACACGCCGGCGACGTTTTACAAATGGCTGGGGATCGTGGTGCTCGCAGGCAACATTGTGCTGCGGTTTAAAACCAAAAAAGCATTGGAGGACAAATGATCACCTGGGCACTTAAATTAATACCCGGCGGATGGCTGGACCTGATCATCATCGCCGTATTTGGCGCGATATTAGGCTATGCCTGGGTGTTGCATGCCGAGCGCGATGCGGCGCGCACCGAGGCCGACGCCGCGCACAGCTTGGCCAAGGCGGCGCAAACCATCAACCAATCCAACAAAATATCGATCGACAGCCAAAATAAAAAAATGGGCGAGTGAGTCGCGGCGGGTAAAGCGCGAGACGACAAAGCCGCGACAGATGCGATCACAGCTGCGCAAAAAGCCAAGCCGCATGAGGCGCGCGCGGCAGCTTACCTAGCCATGAAACCGCCGCAAACCAATGTG
>CAZKHT010000013.1:0-7728 GCA_964552595.1 uncultured Burkholderiales bacterium | reverse complement strand
GCCCCGAGTGGAAGCGGGTGGAGGAAAGGTGGCAATTGGGGGGGCCAGTCCACACAAGACCGGTCCCGGGGCCAATATGGCCGCTGGTTACTCTCCCCGCGGGATCGGATATCGATACGCAAGTGGTGACCATGGTGGCCGAAATTGAGCTGCGGATCGCTTATGAAATCAAACTCAAGGCGGCGGTTAAATCGTGCGAGTAATTTGGGGCAGTTTTTGGGGCAGTGATAAGCAAAACAAAGGTAAAAGTAGCAATAGATAAAATTAGCCTAAGTATTTGCCTTTGTTTTGTTTCTTCTTTTTTCTTTGGCTTCCTTTAGCAATCTATCAAACCAGGTTCGATTCCTGTCGGGCAGGCCATCACGCCGCCTTGATTTTCGATGCCTGCTGCTCCATAATTGCCGCCTTTCCAAGCCCAGCCCATATTATTTTTTGGCTGCGTCATTTGTTTCATGGCGGCGTTAGCTCAGTTGGTAGAGCACTGGATTGTGATTCCAGTGGTCACCGGTTCGAACCCGGTACGTCGCCCCATCTCTTTCGTTCATTATTGTTTAACAGTGCGCATTAAGCGCTGCTTTTCGCGTTGCCAGTCGCGCTCTTTTTCGGCTTCGCGCATATCGTGTTTTTTCTTACCCTTGGCCAAGCCGATTTCAAGCTTAATCCGGCCCCGTTTATAGTGCAGGTCTAGGGCGATCAAGGTATAGCCCGCACGTTCCACTTTCCCTATCAGTTCGCGTATTTCATCGGCGTGCAATAAGAGCTTGCGGGTACGCACCGGATCGGCATGCACATGCTTAGACGCCGTGGGCAAGGCGCTGATATGGGCGCCGATTAAAAAAATTTCGCCGTCGCGAACGATGACATAAGATTCTTTTAACTGCGCGCGTCCGGCGCGTATGGCTTTGACCTCCCAGCCTTCCAGAACGATGCCGGCCTCGAATTTTTCCTCGATGAAATAATCGTGGAAGGCTTTTTTGTTCTGCTGGATAGACATGAGCGCGAGAATTTTCGGGAGAAATCGCGTATTCTAACAGTTTTATTTCCGGCCCTAACGCGCAAGCACGGCACAGCCGGCCGCCGCAAAGGCGCGACCGGCGCACGCACTCCATCATGGCATTAATCGAAAAATCGGTACTCGTTGCTTATTCCGCGAAGCAAATGTTCGACCTCGTCGATGACATCGAAAGCTATCCGCAGTTTTTACCTTGGTGTGGCGGCACGATCGTGCACGCGCGCGATGCGGCGCAGGTAGTTGCCACCATCAAGATAGACTATCTCCATCTGAAACAAAGTTTCACCACGGAAAATCTGCGCCAGCCGCCGCACACTATCCAAATGCGTCTGCGCGAAGGACCTTTTCAACAGTTGGATGGCTTGTGGCAGTTTACCGAGCTTGATGCGCATGCCTGCAAAGTGGCATTGCGGTTGCAGTATGAATTTTCAAATCGCCTGATCGAAAGTCTCGTCAACCCCGTCTTCAGCGTGATCGCCGGGAGCTTGGTCGAGGCCTTTGTGCAACGCGCGGAGAAGCTGTATGGCGGATGAAATGACAGTGGAAGTCGCCTACGCCTTGCCGCAAAAACAAATCATCTTAACGGTAAGCCTGCCGCAAGACGCGACCGTGGAGCAGGCGATTTTGCGTTCTGGAATTTTGGAAAAATTTCCGGAGATCGATTTAGCTCAAACCAAGGTGGGCATTTTTTCCAAGCTGACCAAGCTGGATGCCCGCTTGCGGGACAAAGATAGAGTGGAAATTTATCGGCCTCTGCTCGCCGATCCCAAGGAAGTGCGGCGTAAGCGGGCAGAAGAAGGTAAGGTCATGAAAAAGGGCAGGGGCGAGACCCCCGCCGAGCCCGACTGATTTTATTTACACCAATCCGCCACCGCTTTACGGGCGTCGTTCAAACCTTTTTCCCGCTGCGCATCGTCTAGATAACTGCGCTCGCCTTTTTCGTTATACGTCACGACCCGCTGACCACTTTCAAAGGTTTGCAAAGTGCTTTTGGCTTTCGCGCAATTTTCGGTTTTGGTCTTGGCTTCTTGTGCTTCTTTTTGTTGTTTTGCTTCGGCTTCGGCAGCGGTGTTCTGGCGTTTTTTAAACTCTACGTTTTTTTCTTCCCAGCTCTTATTGCCGGCGGCGGGCGCGCCCGCGCGATGGTTGGGGATGTCTAACTTTTTCTCCGACTTCACATCACCTTTGGCGGGTTGGTCGGAATAATGCACACCGCCTTTTTCATCGGTCCATTTAAATAATTCCGCATAGACAGGAACGCTGGCTATAAGGAGTGCGAGTAAAACTGACAATTTTTTCATCTGCTCTGCTCCAAACAAAAAAGGCCGTCAGATGACGGCCTTTTAAATTTGTTTTACTTCAAGGTCATCAAGGGGTCTTTTTTTTGCGCTAACCCCAGTTTTGCGTGCGCGCTCGCGGTCTTGGCCTTTTTTATCGCGGTTGCACTGTCGCCTTTATCGGCCGCTTCCTTAGCCGCCTTGAGGGCATCGTCGGCGGTGGTCCATAAAGCGCCGGCTTTTGCTGCTTCTTTTACATCGGCGTCGGCTTGCGCAATGGCGGCTTTCGCTTCCGGGCTGGCCTCTGCCTTGGCGGGCGTGGCAGGGGCGGGGGGTGCGGTTTGGCAACCCGCAAAGAAAACGAGACTCGCGACCAAAGAGCTCATTAGAAGTTGTTTCTGCATGAATAGACACTCCTCTGATAATTTAATTAGTAAATCGTTTTTTTAACCAGCGCGTTTAAGCCAGATGGCCCGGCAAAACTCGGTTAACCTTACCCGTTTCATGAAAATACGTCAATTACGCTACGCCCTATCAAATCAGCCGGCGTGCCGCGTTTTACCGGACTTTCACCTTCCCGTATAATGCCGATTTGGCTAGGGAACGATATGCGCATTTACGAAAAAGCCCTCACCTTCGACGACGTCCTGCTGGTTCCCGCTTACTCAAATGTTCTCCCACGCGATGTTACGTTAAAGACCCGTTTAACCCGCGATATTGAATTGAATATTCCGCTGGTGTCGGCGGCGATGGATACCGTGACGGAAGCCCGCTTGGCCATCGCGCTGGCGCAAGAAGGCGGCATAGGCATTATTCACAAGAATATGACCCCCCAAGCTCAAGCGGCGCAGGTGTTACAGGTAAAAAGATTCGAGAGCGGAGTGGTCAAGGACCCTGTCACCATCGCGCCGGATATGACAGTACGCGATGTACTGCAACTCACCCGCATGCATAAGATTTCCGGCTTGCCGGTAGTCGATGGGGTCAATGTGGTGGGCATCGTCACCAATCGTGATCTGCGTTTTGAAACCAATCTCGATCAGCCGATAAAAAACATTATGACTCCCAAGGCGCGACTGGTGACCGTCAAGGAGGGCACTTCACGCGAGCAGGCGAAAGCGCTGATGCATCAGCATCGCTTGGAACGCGTATTAGTGGTCAATGATGATTTCGAACTGCGCGGCCTCATCACGGTAAAAGACATCCAAAAATCCAGCGAACATCCTTTGGCCTGTAAAGATCAGCAAGGGCGTTTACGCGTAGGCGCGGCAGTGGGGGTGGGCGAGGGTACGGATTTGCGTATCGAAGCCCTGGTCGAGGCCGGGGTGGATGTGATCGTGGTCGATACCGCGCATGGTCACTCACAAGGCGTTTTGAGTCGCGTGCAATGGATTAAACGCAACTTCGCCCAGGTTCAGGTGATAGGCGGCAACATCGCGACCGCAGAGGGCGCGAAAGCCTTAGTCGATCACGGCGCCGATGGGGTGAAGGTCGGCATAGGCCCGGGTTCGATTTGCACCACGCGTATCGTCGCCGGGGTCGGCGTGCCGCAGATTAGCGCGGTCGCCAATGTGGCGGATGCCTTGAAATCCACCGGTGTGCCTTTGATCGCGGATGGGGGAATACGCTATTCCGGCGATATCTCTAAGGCCATCGCCGCCGGCGCGCATGTGGTGATGTTGGGCGGCTTATTGGCGGGCAACGAGGAAGCGCCGGGCGAGATCGAATTAATTCAGGGCCGCCCATATAAGTCTTATCGCCGCATGGTGTCTTTTGGCGCCATGCAGCAAGGCTCTACGGATTGCTTCTTCCAAGAAGCCGAGGCGAAAAAGGACAAGCTGGTACCAGAAGGCGTAGAAGGCCGCGTGCCTTATAAAGGCACTGCCGTTAGCGTCATCCATCAATTGATGGGGGGCTTACGCGCCAGCATGGGTTATCTGGGCTGCGAGACCATAGAAGCCATGCGCGAGCGTGCTGGGTTTGTCGAAATCACTTCCGCCGGCGTTAAGGAATCGCATGTGCACGATGTTCAGATGGTGAAAGAAGCGCCTAACTACCGCGTCGAATAAACAGCCGTCTTAGCCGCAACGGCATCTCCATAGGCGTCTTATTGTCATCTCCGCTACTTGGCTAAGTTCATGCACGATAAAATTTTAATTCTCGATTTC
Source organism: uncultured Burkholderiales bacterium (assembly GCA_964552595.1). Taxonomy (GTDB): domain Bacteria; phylum Pseudomonadota; class Gammaproteobacteria; order Burkholderiales; family Thiobacteraceae; genus RBG-16-58-11. The sequence continues at coordinate 3,271 of CAZKHT010000013.1, read as the reverse complement.
GGTTCTCAATATACGCAATTGATCGCGCGCCGCGTGCGGGAAGCGCAAGTCTATTGCGAGCTGCATCCCAATGACGTCAGCGAGCAATTCATACGCGACTTCAATCCGAAAGGCATTATTCTTTCCGGCGGTCCAGCCTCCGTATATGAAAACGAAACGCCGCGCGCGCCAGATTGTGTTTTTACGCTGGGCATTCCGCTTTTGGGCATTTGCTATGGCATGCAGACCATGGCGGCGCAATTGCAAGGCGGTGTGGAAAGCTCGGTGAAGCGCGAATTTGGCTACGCCGAAGTGCGCGCGCGTGGCCATTCGGTGTTGCTGCGCGATATCCAAGATCGGGCCGATACCGAGGGTAAAGCTTTTCTCGACGTGTGGATGAGTCATGGCGACAAAGTGACCGCGTTACCGCGGGGCTTTAAAGTGATCGCGGATAACGCGGCGACGCCGATTGCCGGTATGGCCGATGAGACGCGGCGTTTTTATGGCGTGCAATTTCATCCCGAGGTCACACATACCTTGCAAGGCAAAGCCATTATCACGCGCTTTGTGCATGATATCTGTGGCTGTGGCTATGACTGGAATATGCCCGACTACGTCGAAGAAGCCATAGGCAAAGTACGCTCTGAGGTCGGTAGCGATGAAGTGATACTGGGCTTATCCGGTGGTGTGGATTCCTCAGTGGTGGCGGCGCTGCTACACCGCGCTATCGGTAAACAACTCACCTGCGTGTTCGTGGACAACGGCTTGCTACGTTTAAACGAAGCCGAGCAAGTGATGGAAACTTTCGCCAATAACTTAGGCGTGAAAGTGATACACGTCGATGCCGGCGCGATTTTTATGCAACATCTCGCTGGTGTCACCGACCCGGAACAAAAACGCAAAATCATAGGCCGCGAATTCGTCGAAGTGTTTCAGCGCGAGGCGGCCAAACTGCCGCAAGCAAAATGGCTAGCGCAAGGCACGATTTATCCGGATGTGATTGAGTCGGCCAGCGCCAAAACCAAAAAAGCCCACACCATTAAATCCCACCACAATGTGGGCGGATTGCCGGAGTCTCTGCATTTAAAATTGTTGGAACCGCTGCGCGAATTATTTAAAGATGAAGTGCGGGAGTTAGGCGTAGCCTTAGGCTTGCCCCCGGCCATGGTCTATCGCCATCCTTTCCCTGGTCCCGGTTTAGGTGTGCGCATACTGGGAGAAGTTAAAGCCGAATACGCGGAATTACTACGGCGCGCCGATGCCATTTTTATCGAAGAACTGCGCGCCGCAAATTGGTACGACAAAACCTCGCAGGCCTTCGCCGTATTCTTGCCCGTGAAATCGGTGGGCGTGATGGGCGATGGCCGCACCTATGATTATGTAGTGGCCTTACGCGCCGTGCAGACCCAGGATTTCATGACGGCGCATTGGGCGGAATTGCCTTACACACTGCTCGGCCGGGTTTCCAATCGCATTATCAATGAAGTGCGCGGCATTAATCGCGTGGTTTACGATATATCGGGCAAACCACCTGCTACTATTGAGTGGGAGTAGTTTACAAACCCAGTTTTAGCGGAAGGTAATCATGCGCCTAGATAATGAACGCGAAAGTTCCAACGTCGAAGATGCCCGCGGCGGCGGTGGATTCGGTTTGGGCGCGGGACGTTTAGGAATAGGTGGCGTTGTTATCGCCTTGGTGGTCAGCTATTTTTCCGGTTTGAGTCCCAGCACGGTTTTAAGTCTGCTATCCGGTGGCTCGCCCGCTACGCAATCGGCGCCCGCGCATGCCCCGCCCGCCAACGATCCCATGGCGACTTTCGTCTCCAAAGTATTGGCTGATACCGAAGACACTTGGCAAGTGATTTTCCGCGAATCCAATCGTAATTACCGCGATCCGAAACTCGTCTTATTTACCCAGGCGATTCCCACCGCTTGCGGCACCGGCAAATCCGCGATGGGGCCGTTTTATTGCCCGCTGGATGAGAAGGTGTATATCGATTTGAGCTTCTATCAAGAATTGCGGGATCGTTTCAAAGCGCCCGGCGAATTCGCCGAAGCGTATGTGATCGCACACGAAGTAGGGCACCACGTGCAAAAATTATTAGGCATCTCGGAGAAAGTGCACGCCGCGCAAGAACGCGCCAGTGAACAGCAAGCTCGCGCTTTATCCGTGCGCTTGGAATTGCAAGCGGATTGTTTCGCCGGCGTGTGGGCGCAGCGCGCCGACAGCATGCGCCACATTATAGAACCGGGTGAAGTCGAGCAGGCCTTGAACGCAGCCAGCGCCATCGGCGATGACCGTTTGCAACAGCAAAGCCGCGGTTATGTCACGCCAGAGACTTTCACTCACGGCAGTTCTGCACAGCGCGTGAATTGGTTTTCACGCGGTATGCAAAGCGGCGATCCTAAGCGCTGCAATACCTTTGATACTGCAGCGCTGTAGATCGCGGCCTTAGCCGGGCTTAGGGAGCGCTTTTCCCGGCCTTATCCCAAGTCGCCTTGCCATTCCATAAAGTAAAGGCCATGCCATCTATGCTGATGCCTTCCAAGCCGACGGCACTGGCGGGCACATTCAAGCGCACCCAGCCGCCTGTGGCAGGCAAGGTACCCATGTATTTACGGCTGGTGGTGCCATCGACGCCAAAGGGAATGGTGTTGCCACCCCAGTAAGCTCGGTGCTCCCAGCCACTGGCCGCGTCATGCCATTGCAGCATGACCTCGGTCGGCGGACTGCTGGGGTCGAGATAGACATAGGCAAATAAGGTGTCGCCGGTATTGATGCTAAAGGGCGTGCTGGCACCATAGAAATAATGCTGATGCTCACCGCCGACTAAATTCGATTGATGCGCAAGACTGCCGGAGAAAGGCGCGGGAGCGCTATTCACCCAAGTCCAACCTTCGCTATCGCCGCCGGTAGAAGCACCCGCAGGTAATGCATCTTCTACCCATACGGTGTCGGAGCTCGCGGCATTAATCGTAATGCTGAGACTTTGAGTGGTACTGGCGCCCAAGTTATCTTGCACCCGCACGGTGAAATTACTCGTGCCAGTGGTCGTGGGCGTGCCGCTGATGACGCCGCTACTGGCATTTAAGCTTAAGCCTGCAGGCAGAGCACCGCTGCTAATACTCCAGGTATAAGGCGTGGTGCCACCGAGTGCGGTGAGGGTCTGCGAATAAGCGGTACTCACATTGCCACTGGCTAAACTCGTGGTGCTAATGCCTAAGGTCAGCGCACCCGCGCTTTTCCCGGCCTTATCCCAAGTCGCCTTGCCATTCCATAAAGTAAAGGCCA
>CAZKHT010000012.1:23601-27734 GCA_964552595.1 uncultured Burkholderiales bacterium | reverse complement strand
CATAAAGAAAATCAGATCTTTATTAAAAGGTACGCCGCTTTGGAAAAAGCCATTGCCGCTGATCGCGAGATCCAAGCCATTGCCGGTTTGCACTAAATTACCTTGGGTGTGGACGCGCTCCGTAGCAACCGGCCGCACACCGGTTCCGAGTTGCAAACCCGAAGGTACATCGGTTTGTTGCGAGGACTTGGCGCCGGGCTGGCGTAGCGTTTGATACAACAAATCTTCAAATACCGCGCGGCTGCGCTTGAAGCCATTGGTGCTGACATTCGCCAGATTATTGGCGACCACATCCATCGCCAGTTGTTGCGCATCCAGCCCCGTTTTAGAAATCCACAGCGAACGTATCATATGGCTTACCCGTTAAGTGACAGCATTTGGCTGGCCTTGGCGGAGTTTTGCTCCGCGTTCTGCAACAGCTTCATGTGTAAATCGAATTGCCGCGCAAGGCTGATCATGGAAACCAGCGCTTCCGCGACGTTGACATTGCTGGATTCCAAACCACCGGAATGCAGAGTGATATTAGGATCGGTATTCGCCGGATTGCCGTTGGCGAGATGAAACAAACCGTCATCGCCGCGCACCAAATCTTCTTCCGGCGGATTGACCAATTTCAAACGGCCGACTTCCGTGACTTGGGTTTTTTGCCCGGTCTGCGGCACGGTGCTGACAGTGCCATCCTTGGCAATGGTTAAAGCGGTATCGGGTGGGACCGAGATCGCGCCGCCGTCCCCCATCACGGTAAGCCCGGTGCGGGTCTGCAATAAGCCGTTGGCGTTGACCGAGAAACTGCCGTAACGGGTATAGCCTTCCTTGCCGTCCGGTCCTTGTACGGCGAACCAACCCTTGCCATTGATGGCCACATCTAAATCGCGGCCGGTGGTTTGGATCACGCCAGGACGAAAATCGTTGCCCACACTGGCATCGACTACCATGATCCGGGTCGGCGCCCCTGGCCCGGTCACCGGAATCGCGCGAAAGGAATCCATTTGCGCGCGAAAGCCGCTGGTGGTGACATTGGCCAAGTTGTGCGCGACAGTGCTTTGCTGTTCGAACACCTGCTTGGCTCCGCTCATCGCGGTGTAAATTAATCTATCCATGATTAGCGCAAGTTCACCAAGGTTTGTAAGACTTGATCTTGGGTCTTGATGGTTTGCGCACTGGCTTGGTAACTGCGTTGCGCGGTAATCATGGCCACTAATTCGGCGGTCATATCCACGTTCGATTCTTCTATCGAGGAGGATTGCAGCACGCCCAGATTACTGGTGGCGGGCGCGCCGGTCAGCGGTGCGCCCGAGGTACTGGTTTCGGTGAAGACATTATTGCCCTGAGGCTGCAAACCCTGAGCGTTATTAAAATTGGTGAGCACGATTTGCGCGCGATTCACCGATTGACCATTGGTGTAGCGCGCCTTAATGATGCCATCCGCGCCCACACTGAATCCGGTAAGTCGGCCCGAGGCATAACCGCTCTGGGTGATGGCGTTGACGCCGAAGGGACTACCAAATTGCGTCGATCCGGCGAAATCTAAATTCACACTCAAGGCGGCGGCGCCGGTTCCCAATTGCGCCGCGCTAATCGTCTGCGTAGCGCTACCGCCGCCGCTGATGGCACCCGCGCTATTAAAGGTGATGGTGCTTAGGGCGGTAGAGCCACCGCTGGATAAGTCCACTGTCGATCCCGCCGCATTGGTTAGCGTGGCATAGGTCTTCCAAGTATTGGACGCGGTTTTCACAAAATACATGGAATAGACTTGCTGGTTGCCCAAGCTGTCGTACATGGAGAGCGAAGTCGAGCTAGTGTAGGTCGCGGCATTGCTGTAATCGAAGGTGGAGGAGATCACGCTGGCGCGCGAATCCATATTTACCACCACACTGGCAGTACTGGTGGCGCTAGGCGCCAGGTCGCTGGTCGAAAGCTGGATATTTGTGAGCGAGCCGGTAATGATGGCGCCACTCGATGTCGCCGCATATCCTGTCACATTATAATTTTGCGGCGTCACGATGTAGCCGCTTTTATCCAATTGGAACTGACCATTGCGGGTGTAAAAAATCGTGCCGTTGTTGCTCACCCGGAAAAATCCATTGCCGCTGATCGCGGTGTCCAGCGGATTATTGGTGGAGGTGATATTGCCTTGCGTAAATTGTTGCGCGACGGCGGCAAGCTTGGTGCCGATCCCGACTTGCACGCCGCTGGCGCCGGATAAAGAGCTGGCGTAAACATCCGCGAATACCGCGCCGGAGGCCTTGAACCCAGCAGTGCCGGCGTTCGCCACATTATTGCCGATGATGTCTAGGTTCTTCGCCGCTGCGTTTAGTCCTGATAAGCCTTGTTGGAAACTCATGCTGTGCTCCTTCGCTTACAAAATCTGTTTAATTTGAGACAAGCCGACCGCGCCTATACCGTCGACATTGAGTTGCGCGCCTTGACCATTTAAGGACACGCTGTCTATCTTGCCGTAGGCCAGCGCGGTGGCGCTGACGGTCTTACCCGCGGCGACTGCCTGGACTTCATAGCGATATGCGCCACTCGCGGCTGTGCCACCAGCGTCGGTCTTGCCATCCCATTGGAAGCTGGTAATGCCAGGCGCCTGAGGACCCAAGTTAGCACTATGCACCGTGGCTCCTGACGCATCTTTAATCGTGATGTATAAGGCGTCGGCGGCCTGCGGTAAGTCCACGGCCGCGATGGCGTTGCCCCCTGCGAGTTGCAGACTGTCGCCGGGCACCAGGACGCCATGACCTATCATGCTGGCGGCTTGCAAGGATTGGGAGGCCGTATAAGAAGTACTCAGACCGCTCACCAGCTCGGATAATTTATTGATGCCGGTCACCGTGGAGAGCTGCGCCATTTGCGAAGTGACTTGTGAATTGTCCATGGGATTGAGCGGGTCCTGATTTTTCATCTGAGTGATGAGCAGTTTCAGAAAACGATCTTGAGTTGCGCTGATGGACTCTATCGACGTCGCGCTGGTGCTGCTATTGCCGGCGCCGCTAACGGAAGGCACGCTCATACCATTACTCCAATTATTGACCTAAGGTGAGCAGCTTCATCAGCATGCTCTTGCTGGTATTCATAACATCAACGTTGTTTTGATAAGAACGCGACGCGGAAATCATATTCACCATTTCTTCCACCACATTCACATTGGGGAAGGTGACATAGCCTTGTTTATCCGCGCTGGGATGTTTGGGGTCGTAGACCCGTCGCAGTGGAGAGGGGTCATCCATAATGCTGCTGACTTTCACGCCGGCGCCATTGCGGATTTGGTTGCCGCCCATGGGTATGGCTTGAAAAACCACTTGCTGCGCACGATAGGGCTGGCCATTCGCGCTGGTGGTGGATTCGGCATTGGCTAAATTACTCGCCACCACATTCAGCCGCTTGGATTGCGCATCTAAGGCTGAACTGGAAATCGTGAACACATTAAAAAGTGACATGCTTATTGTCCTCGTATAGCAGTCATCAAGCTGCGTATCTGGCTGGTCATCACGCGCAGCGTGGTTTCGTAATGCAAGGCATTGTCGGCAAACTGGGCGCGCTCGGTATCCATATTCACGGTATTCCCGTCTATAGACGGTTGCACCGCGTCTCGATACATCACCGTGCTGCCATAAGCACCGCCGGTGGAGGCTTGCAGATGCCGTGGATCGCTTACTTTCATTTGAAATGCTGCGCCGCCTTTACTGCTTGCGCGCTGCAATTCTTTTTGGAAGTCGATATCCACCGCTTTGTAGTTGGGGGTGTCGGCGTTGGCGATGTTGGAAGCCAATAATTGCGAACGATATGCGCGCAGTTTTAGGGACTGCGTGGGGAGATCGAATGCTTGGTCTAATTTGCTTGGACTCATGATGCCAGTCTTATCAGCATCAACCGTGCCAGAACAAAATTAGCTTTCTTCAGAAGCGCGCAGCGTAATTACGCGGGATTTAATGAGGGTGAAAGCGGCAAGCGAACGCTGGGCCGGCAATCTTTGCCGGAAGCGGCAAACTCAGTCGTGCGCCGGTTTTGCCGCTTGCGCCAAGAAGACGCGATTGCGGCCCGCTTGTTTAGCCAAATACAACGCTGCATCAGCCCGGGCGATGGGGGCTTCCGCAGTTTCGGCCTGGGCCCGCGTGGGCACCCCCGCGCCC
>CAZKHT010000012.1:11072-23591 GCA_964552595.1 uncultured Burkholderiales bacterium | reverse complement strand
ACGGGCATAGTGAAGGGGGGAGTGGGGCTTCGGAGGGTTTGTCATGGTCGCGCTGGGCGACACCGGCGCTGAAGGTAATGAGCAATTTTTCGTTTTCGTGCAAAAAATAACGTCGCGTTAAATCACGCTGCAAGCGTGTCATCACACCCACGCCGTCCTCGGCGCCGGTGTCGGGCAATATGATCACGAATTCTTCGCCGCCATAGCGCGCGACCACGTCCACGGGACGCAGGATTTCTTTCACTACGTTGGCGAGATGTATCAATGCTTGATCGCCAACGTCATGGCCATAAGTGTCATTGATTTTTTTAAAGTGATCGATATCGAGCAAGGCCACGGACACCGGCGTGCGTGCGCGCTGGGCACGAGCGAACTCGCGCAGGAAGGCTTCTTCCATGCCGCGTCGATTCAGCGTTCCGGTGAGATGGTCTTGATAAATTAATTCACTGACCTGGCCCAATTCGATTTCCAGATCGCGCATCTTTTGTTCGGCGGTGTCGGCCTGGCGCCGGGCGTGTTCCAATTCGTCATGCGACCGCAGCATGTCCAAGTGTAAAGTTTTGGTGTCGACAATTAATTCCTGCAAGATGACATTAATCGTCGGCAGGTCTTCGGTGTTGCTGATTTTATCCATATAGCTTTCCACTTTGACGTGGTATTGCCCCGCGCTTTGCGACATTTCGCCTATGCGTGAGATGAATAAAGTCACCAGATTTTTCAGCGAGGCTTTGGCTTCGTTCAAGCTGTGTTTTAAGGTGCCTTGCTTGAATAAGACTTCCTTAATGCGTCTTTCGGCATCGCTCAAGATCGTGGGCGTCAAGGGATTCGCAATAATGTCGCGCACGATATTCAATTGCCCCCGCAACCATTGATCGTCCAGCAGCAGTTCGGTGATGTTTTCGATAAGTAAGCGCAGCAAACGCATCAACCCATCCAATACTTCCTGGTCGGCATCGGCGCGCAACTCCAGCTCTATCCAAAATTGCCGCACTTCTTTAGCAAAGCGATTCAAGCCCTCGATATTGCCCGCGCCGCGCGCCAAGCTGGCTAATTCTTCGGCGCGGGAGGCGAGCTCCGGAAAATGCGCAATGCGCGGCATTACGCCATTGAGCAAGGCTTGCGCTAATAGATTGGTGAGTAAGCCTGGGATTTCATCAGCGCCTGTAATCGCGCCTATAGGCGCACCCACTCTATCTTCCGCCGCGACTGGGGTTGAGAGGGGGGCTGAGAGTGGCGCGGGTTCGGTATCGCCGGCCATTTCCCCGGCGGCGACCACGCCTTCGCTCCAGGCTTTGGTCAAGCCGCGCAGTTTAAGTAAAAGTTCATCCGGATCCTTGCCAAAATTAATCAGCACCCGTTCCAAGGCATCTTTTTTTCGCGCGCTGGAGAGCCCCGTTTGTTTTAAGTCCCATTGTTTTAACAGCTCGCGTATTTGTTCTGCCCAGCCGCCTTGGCCGGTGCGGCCTGTACCCAGCATGCGTTCGATATGCGCGCTCAATTCTTTCCAGTCGCGCTGCTCCAGGGCTTGAATCACAGGCTTCAGCTGGGCGCTGACAGTGGAATTAGCGCGGCCTAAGGCTTGCAATGCGGCGAGGAATTCTTTTTCGCCTTCGTTACTGACTTCGGGCGTGATTTCCGCGATTTGATAATAAATGCGGCTATAGTTTTCCGGAGTGGGGGCGATGCGCCCGTTAGCGAGTTGTTTTAGAGTTTCGCGCGCGATATCGGAGGGATTAGTGAGTTTAGCCATGCTGAGCGCGAATATACTGCCATTTAAAAATGTTTAGACGCGTGCTCCCGATTTTAAGTAGCCGAGGCTGTTAAATTAGCCGCTACGTCGCGCAAGGCCTCGGCACCGTGTGTGGCTTTGTCGAGTTCCGCGCGCGTGGTCTTCGCCAATTCGGTTAAAGTGTGTAAATGCTGGGAAATATTGTGGCTAGTCTGCGCTTGGCTATTGGAGGTCTGCGCAATTTCAGAAATTAAATTGCGCTCGCTCATGACGGCGCCGCGCGAACTCCCCAAGGCATCCGCTACTTGCTCTAAGGATTCCATACTGTCGGCGAGATGCGAGCGGCCGGAGCTTATCGTTTCATCGAGCTTGCTGGATTGCTGGCCCACCAATTTTGTGACTTCATCGATTTCGCGCGCGGCTTGCGCGGATTTTTCCGCCAATTTGCGGACTTCGTCGGCGACTACAGCGAAACCGCGACCTTGCTCACCCGCGCGGGCGGCTTCAATGGCCGCGTTCAAGGCCAACAAATTGGTTTGATCGGCGATGTCTTTCACTTGATTGGTCATGGAGGTAATGGTCTGCATGCTAGACATGAATTCCGTAATGGAATCGGCGATCACGCCGACAGCATTATCCACTTGGTCGATGTCGCCCATCAAACGCGACACGCTTTCATTTCCGTTTTGGGTGTTAGCGATGCACTCGTCTGCTTGGGTGACCGCGGCGGCGGAATTCTGACCGATCTCGCTAATGGCTACGCTCAGCGCTTCCAATTGCGCGGTGGTATCCGCCGCGAATTGCGATTGCGTGTCAAAGCAACTAGAGAATTCTTGCAAGGAACGGCTGACTTGCTCCGCGTTACGCGTGATCTCGGCGGCCTTATCGTCCAGTCTCCGGCCTTGGCGCTGCACATTATCCAAAACGGCGTTCAAGGTCTTCGCCAATTCTTGCCAGGGCTCATTGTGGGCGGTGAACCGTAGACGCACATTTCCCTCGGCGATGCGCCTGGCATTGCTGAGGAAATCCTGAGGGGGAGCCGCACTTTTGCGTAACCACAGCCAAGCAGCAAGGCCGAGTACGGCGCTGATGATCATGGGCAAGAGCGGGGCGGCGCGCATACCGACCGCAATAAAAACCGGTAGGGTAGTCGCCAGCAACGCAATTGCGATTTTGGTGGAATGTTTCATGTCTTAACCTCGAACTATTCGCGCCTAATGCCTGTCTTTGCTTAAACCGGCGGAAATAAACGCCATGGTAAAATCAAAGCGGTTTTTCTCCGCTAAGCTGTAGTTTGAATACGGCCAGTTCGAATATAACTTTAGGAATACCCAGACAAATGAGTCGTAGCCTATGACATTATTTCTAAAAAGAATCGGCCTGCTGATCTGGGCCGCCGGTTTCGCCTCGGCGGCGCTGGGCGCGGCGCAAGATGCGGCGGTGATTAAACAAACCGCGGAAGCCTACGCCTTGCAGCAGACCGCGGGCCTGCCCGGACAAGTCAGCGTTACAGTGGGCAATGTCGAAACCATGCAATTGGCGGAGTGCGCTAAATTGCAGGCTTTTCTCCCCCCGGGTGGCAAGCTATGGGGTAATTCCAGCGTTGGAGTCCGGTGTAGTAGCGGCGCGGAATGGAGCGTCTATGTACCGGTGATGGTGAGAGTACAAGCCCCTGTCGTCGTCGCCGCCCGTCCGCTCAGCGGCGGCAAGGCCTTGGCGCTAGAGGATGTGAGTGTGCAAACCGCCGAGCTCACGCAACTGCCTATGGGCCTGGTGAGTGATCCCAAGGAAGTGGTGGGGAAAGTCTTAAGCACGGGAATCAACGCCGGCTATCCCTTGCGCCAAGACATGTTGCGCGGCGCCATGGTGATACGCCAAGGTCAAAGTGTGCGTTTAATCGCGCAAGGCCAAGGCTTCAAGGTGAGCTCGGAGGGCAAGGCCTTAAGCAACGCCGCCGTGGGACAGGTCGTGCAAGTGAAAGCGCAAAATGGCCAAACGGTAAGCGGTACCGTGCGTGCGGATGGCATGGTCGAGGTGATGTATTGAATTTATGCATGCGGATGCCGTCGTGTGCATGCAAATACTTAGACTTCAATAGGGTTTGTTGTTAAACTTTAACCGTTGTCTGCTCCCGGGCGCGAGTCCTTCTGAGGCCGCGCAAAACCTACGCCGACAGGGCTAGGAAGCAGCTTCAGCGTTACCGGGGTGTCATCCCAAGTTGCTAAAGTTTTTAGCTTTTCTAGCCGAAATGAGTAGTGAACGTGGCCTTTGCCGCGTGCTTAAAGTTGAGGGTATGCCTTGAAGATCGATAATTCAGTCAAGTCAGTATCACAGCCTAAAGTCGGCCAAACGACGACTAAGCGTGGTGGCGGCGCGGCTAAAACGCCACGCAGTTCCGGCTCGCAAGAGAAAGTGGATATCGGCCCCTTGTCGTCGCAATTGCAAGCGCTGGAAAGCAGCTTGGAAAATGTGCAAGTCGTCGATACCGCGCGCGTAGAGGCCATTAAGCAAGCGATTAGCGAAGGCCGCTTCCGGGTCAACCCGGATGTCGTGGCCGACCGTTTACTCACGACGGTTAAAGAACTCGTACTCAATCATAAAGGCTAGTCTTGGCGCTCCAGCCTGAAGGCGCGCAACTGCAAGCATTTGTCACCGACCTACAGCGCGAGCTGGAAGTCTTTCGTCAATTTCATCAAAGTTTAATCGCCGAGCAAGAAGCGCTGATCAGCGGACACGCTGATAGTTTGCTGGCCTTAGCTCAAACCAAAAACGAAAAAGTGGTCGCGCTGACCGAGCTCGCGCAACGTAGAAACCAATTTCTAACGGCGCATGCCGGCAGCACCAACCAGATCGGCATGGAAGCTTGGCTGGATTCCAATGATCCTGCTGATCGCAGTGGTGCGGGCCGACTGTGGCGGGAGCTTATCGATTTGGCCCGGGTGGCTCGCGAGCTGAATCAACATAACGGGCATTTGATTCAAACCCATCTCGCGAGCAATCAGCAAGCGTTGGGGATTTTGCTGGGCGCCAATGCCAGTACCACGCATCTCTATGGCGCGGATGGCCAAGCTTATTCGAATACCAGTGTTCCCACCGGGAGACCTTTAGGCAAAGCCTAATTCGGTTTGACGGCATGGGCGGAAGCGTCATCGCCCAAGGGAATCTCCCGTGCTTTATCTTTCGCCTCCGAAATAATCAATACCGTCACTCTGCGATTGCGCGCGCGCGAGGCGGCATCGGTATTCGGCACCACCGGGCGATTATCGGCATAGCCTATGGCCACCAAACGTTCCGGCGCGACACCGTTTTCGCTGAAAAGGCGTACTACGCTGCTGGCGCGCGCCGAGGATAATTCCCAATTGGAAGGATAAAACGCCGTGCTAATCGGAATGTCGTCGGTGTGACCTTCGACTTGGATACGGTTAGGCACTGAAGCCAATACCTACCCCACCGCCGTCAATGCTTTTTCCGATTCGGCTTGCATGATGGCTTGCCCGGGCGCGAATAACACCGAGGCGTTAATTTCGATAGTGACGCCGCGCAGACTTTGCGTGACTTTGACTTGATTGTTTTTGACCAGGGGCGCTAAGACCTTTAACAAATCCTGCGCCATGGCGCGCATGTCTTCGGTTTGCTTCTTTACCGTGTCGGCCTCGGGATCGGATTTGACCCGAGAATAGCGCTTGATAGGCTGCGGTTGCGGCGCTGGCGCGGTTTCCAAACGTACGGCTTGCGTCGTGCTGGGCGCATTCTTAAACGCGCTCACCAGGGAATCCGACAAGACCCGGTACTTGCCTTCGTTCAAAGAAGAGATCGCATACATCACCACGAAAAATGCGAACAGCAACGTAATGAAATCGGCATAGGAAACCAACCAGCGCTCGTGGCTTTCGTGCTCTTCTTCGACTTTACGCCGGCGCATGCCTAGCCGAGATAACCTTGCAGCTTGCGTTGTATGAGCCTGGGATTTTCGCCGTTGGCCACCGAGATCAGACCTTCGATTAGCATTTCGCGTAACACCACTTCCCGCGCAATAATGTTTTTCAGTTTGTTCGCAATGGGTAGAAAAATCAGATTCGCCGTGCCCACACCGTAGACCGTCGCCACAAAGGCTACCGCAATGCCGGCGCCTAATTTGCTGGGATCGGAGAGGTTTTCCATAACATGAATGAGGCCTAACACCGCCCCTAATATGCCTATGGTCGGGGCATAGCCGCCGGCGGCTTCCCACACCTTGGCGGCTTGTCTTTGCTGGGTTTCATAGGCGTCGACCTCGACTTGCAAGGCGTCGCGCAAAGCCTCGGGCTCCGCACCGTCTATCAGCATTTGCAAGCCGCGCTTCGCAAAGGGATCGCTCAAATCTTCTATTGCGGGTTCCAGCGCCAATAGTCCGCCGCGTCTTGCGGTATTGCTCCAGCTGGCAACTTGCTCTATCAATTGCCCACCATCCAGAGCGGGTGGCACGAACGCCCATTTGGCCATGCGCACACCGCGCAAAAATACCGGTAGCGCACATTGCAGCATGACCGCACCCGCGGTGCCGCCGATCACAATCACGAAGGCGGTAAGCTGTATCAGCGAGCCGACGTTGCCGCCCTCTAAAAGCTGGCCGCCAACGATAGCGATAAGCGCAAGGAGCAAACCGATGACACTAATGAGGTCTAACTTGCGCATGGCGATGTGGAGTCGACGTCCCGCTGCTTAAGGGCGTTTATCCTGTATCCATTCCAGTAATTTAACCCTGAGTCGGGCGACGGCTTGACTATGCAACTGGCACACCCGTGATTCCGAGACGCCTAGGACTTCGCCGATTTCGCGTAGATTCAATTCTTGTTCGTAATACATGCCCATCATTTGCTTTTCGCGTTCCGGCAGGGTGCTGATGGCTTCCACCAGCACCTTACGAAAGCCTTCGTTCTCCAAGATGTGCAGCGGGTCGCCGCTATTTTGCGTGACATGGCGCTCGAAAAAATCGGCGTCATCGGAGTCTTGTAAATCTTCGTAATACAGCAGTTGATGCCCGCGCGCATCCAGCAGCATTTGCTGATATTCGGCCAAATCCAAATTCATTTCCTTGGCGACTTCGGTCTCATTCGGCGCGCGTTTATTTTTTTGTTCCAGTTTATTAATGCTGGCTTCTATCTGGCGCAAACTCTTGCGCACCGTGCGCGGCAGCCAATCCGCTTGCCGCAATTCGTCCAGCATGGAGCCGCGAATTCTTTGCACGGCATAGGTTTCGAATTGCGCGCCCTGGGTGTCGTCATAATGCTGGGCGGCATCCATTAAGCCTATTAAGCCGGCTTGGATTAAATCATCTACCTGCACGCTGGCAGGCAATTTGGCCATTAAGTGATAAGCGATGCGCTTGACCAAGGGCGCAAATTTTTTGACGTATTCTTCCGTGGTTGCTGGAGCATTCAATTGGGGAGTTTCCAAACCTTGCTAAGTTATGAGTAAAACGCCTATATCGCCGCCGGCGTTTGTAATATTCTGGCCGACATAATAAGCCGTTGTAAGAAACCCTCCAAGTGCCCATTTTCTTCCGCGAGCCCGGGCCAATTCATGACCTCGCGTGCCAAGACCTGATATTGCCGACTCGCGACGGCATCGGGATAGGCTTCAGTAACGGGTTTTGCTAAACGTTGCGCGCGTTTTATAAATTCATCCCAAGGAATAGGCGCCAGTGTTTCAAGCCGAGTACGAATATAGCGCCGTGCGGTATGTGTCATATTAGTATAAACAGCCTGGGCATCGCCACCTTGTTTGGCCTTGGCTTGTAAAAGATGAATATCGGCGCGGGCGTAATCCTGAGCCAATTTTTTGATCATAGCGTAAGAGGCGGTGAGAGCCGCGTGCTCGGGCGCTAACAGCAAGATAATGTTATCCGCCGCCACGGCCGCGGCAAAATTAATCTGGCTACGATCGGCCGTCAAATCCAGTAACACAAAGTCCGGTTGCGGTGTGAGTCCGCGCAAAGCCAATGCAACGCGCTCGCGCTCGGCCGGGTTTAAACTCGCGCTGCGGCGTAAGCCTTCGCGCGCCGGTAAGATGCTTAAGGAAGCGGTGTAAGGAATGAGAACTTGGGCCAGCGTGGCTTGGCCCTTGAGCACTTGCGCCAATTCAAGTTGATGGCTGCGGCCTACACGCGCGAGCGCGCTATCCGCGCCTAAGCCTTCATCGACTATCCACACCGTGTTGCCTTGGGCCGCCAGCGACCAGCCTAAATTCAAGGCGACGGTGGTTTGCCCGAGGCGGGGTTTGGCGCTGAGCAGGGCGATGACTCGGGTTTGCGCGCCGCGCAACAGGCGGCGTAGCCCTTCTGCCTGATCGCCAGCGTATCCGCTCACGGCGTCTCGGTTTAGCTGGCGTGTACGAAGGCGTGCGCTTCATCGTCGCGCGCGCTGATGATTAAAGGATACTCATCATCGCTGGCGAGATGCGCCGGGTTGCTCACGGTTTTAAAGGCACGATCTATCAAATACTGGCTGTGCGCCAGATGTAAATCCTCGGGCACGCGCTGACCATTGGTGACGTAATGCAATTGCAGCTTGTGGCGCAGCGCGACATCGAGTACCGGCGCCAAACTCAAAGCCTCGTCTATCTTGGTCAAGAGCGCGCCGCCCAGACCATTGCCCCGATATGCGCGCACCACATCATCCAGGGTACCGGCCTGGGCGGTAGCGGAAAGCAACAGCAAGCGCTGCACCTGGGCATGGGCGCAAAGTAAATCTAGTTGCTCGCCTATGCGTTTGTCGCGCTGACTCATGCCCGCGGTGTCTATCAATACCAAATGAAGCGGGCCCAAATGATTCAGCACCCGCGTTAGTTCCAATTCATTTTTTACCGCGTGTACCGGCGCGCTCAAGATCTTGCCGTAAATTTTAAGTTGTTCATGCGCGCCTATCCGATAGCTATCGGTGGTGATTAAAGCCAGGCTGCCTGGCCCATGTTTCAGCACACAACGCGCGGCGAGTTTGGCAATGGTGGTTGTTTTGCCCACCCCCGTGGGACCGACCAAGGCATAGACGCCGCCACGGCTAACGGGATCTTGCGCAGATGGGCCGCAGCGCAAATTATGTGCGAGCACGCTGCGCGTCCAGGCCAGGGCACGCTCGCCCGCCAAGGCTTGCGGCAAGGCTTGAGCGATTTCGCGGGATAAGCGCGGCGAAAAACCCAAGCCTAAGAGCCTGCGTAACACATCGAATTTGCTGGGGTCGGCCGATTTCAAATCGCGCCAAGCCAAGTTCACCAATTGCTGCTCTATCAGACTGCGAATATTTTTTACTTCTTCCGCGAGTCCCGCGACAGCGGGCGCGCTTGCCTGCGCCGGAGGTGTCGGCGGCGATACCGTCACCTCGCTCTGGCTATCGCTTGACGCCGCGCTTTGCAGACTAGCGGCGCCGGTCTCGGCCTTCGATTCGGGCGTGCTCGGCATGATTTGCAAGCCAGGAAGTTCATGCCGTATGGGCTTTTCAGCGGGCGCGGAATTATGGGTGAGGGCGGCGATATCATGCTCGGCCATGGCCATGATTTCGACACCGCCGGCATGGACGCGGTTGGAGAGTATCAAGGCATCGGGCCCCAAGCGCTCGCGGACTTGTTGCAAAGCATCGCGGGTACTGGTGGCGGTAAATTTTTTGACTATCATGCGCTAGCTCCCAAGACAGCGGTGACTTTGATGGTTTTGGTATCCGGAATTTCGGCGTGAGAGAGGACTTTCAATTGCGGCGCCACCCGACGCAAAAAGCGCGACAGCAAGGTTCGCAGCACGGCGGGCACCAATAACACCGGCGGTATGCCGCGATTTTCTTGTTCTTGTACCACGCGTCCGGTTTGGGTTAATAATTTTTCCGCGAGCGAGGGTTCTAAGCCTGCACCTTGATTTTCCATGGTGGCGGCTTGCGTAAGCATGTGTTCCAAAGCGGGGTCGAGCGCGATCACTTGCAGCTCGGCGGCATTGCGATAAATTTCCTGGATGATGGCGCGGCCTAAACCCACGCGCACGGCGGCGACCAACTCCTCGACGTTTTTAGTACGGGCGGCGTGCTCGGTCAGGACTTCCAGAATGGTGCGCATATCGCGTATGGAAACGCCTTCTTCAAGCAAGCTTTGTAGTACGCGTTGCAAGGTGCTGACCGTAAGCAAACCCGGCACCAAGTCTTCCACCAGCTTTAGTGATTCCTTGCCGATATGACCCAATAATTGTTGTACCTCTTCGCGCCCTAATAATTCCGAGGCATTCGCCTGCAAGATTTGCGATAAATGGGTGGCGACCACAGTGCCGGCGTCGACCACGGTGTAGCCAAAGGTTTGAGCTTGCTCGCGTAGGCTCACATCTATCCACACCGCCGGCAAACCAAAAGTCGGATCCTTAGTCACGGTCCCCGGCAGCTGACCCAGCACCCGCCCTGGATTGATGGCCAAAAGTTGACCGGCTTGCGCTTCGCCACGACCCATTTCCACGCTTTTCACAGTGATGCGATAGCCATTGGGACGCAGTTCCAAGTTATCGCGTATATGCACGGGCGCGACCAAGAAACCCATGTCTTGCGCAAATTTTTTGCGTATGCCGCGTATGCGGCGCAATAGCTCGCCATCTTGCGCTCTATCCACCAGCGGAATTAAACGATAGCCCACCTCTAAACCCAAGGTATCGACTTGGCCCACGTCTTCCCAGCTGACATCGAGTTGTTCCACCGGTGCCGGCGGCGCAACCGGTTCGGCGACGGTTTGTGCCAGCAATTGTTTTTTGGAAACCGTGTTCGCGATCCAGGCTAAGCCTCCGGCCAAGGCGAGAAAGGCGATATGCGGCATGCCCGGAATTATTCCCAATACGCCTATGATGACCGCAGTGATATACAAGACCTGCGGATTTAAAAACATTTGCTCTATGATTTGCTGGCCGACATCTTGCTCGGCGGAAACGCGCGAGACCACGATGCCGGCGGCAGTCGAGATCACCAGCGCGGGTATTTGCGCAACCAAGCCATCGCCCACCGTGAGCAGGGTGTAATTCGTCACTGCTTGAGAGAAAGATAAATCGTGCTGTATAACGCCTATGGCCAAACCGCCGACGATATTAATAATCATGATTAAGATCCCGGCGACCGCATCGCCGCGCACAAATTTACTGGCGCCGTCCATGGCGCCATAAAACTCGGCTTCCAGCGCGACCTCGGCGCGTCTACGCCGGGCTTCGTCTTCGCCTATCAGGCCGGTGTTTAAATCGGCGTCTATCGCCATTTGTTTGCCCGGCATGGCATCCAAGGTAAAACGTGCGCCGACCTCGGCGATGCGGCCCGCGCCTTTGGTGATCACGACGAAATTGATCAGCACCAATATCGCGAACACGACGATGCCTACCGCGTAATTGCCACCCACCAAAAAATGACCGAAGGCTTCGATTACCTTACCGGCCGCGTCCGGGCCGGTATGTCCTTCCAATAATACGACGCGGGTGGAGGCGACATTCAGCGATAAGCGCAATAAGGTCGTGAGCAGAAGCACCGTGGGAAAGACCGCGAAATCCAGGGGTCGGTTAAGGTAGAGGCTGATCAACAACACGATCATCGCCACCGCGATATTGAAGGTGAACAACAAATCCAATAAAAACGGCGGCAGTGGCAAAATCATCATGGACAAAATCATCACCACCAGAATCGGTCCGGCGATGCGTTTTAAATCCATGCGTGCGAAAAATCCCTGGGCTTGAACGCGAGTGTTCATGCTTGCGTCCCTCCGGCGCGTAGCGCCTCGGGAATATCCATATCCTCAGGCACCGGCAGCGCGCTGGGTGGCGTGGGCGAGTGACCATCGCGCGGCGCCGCGCGCAACTGGAATACATAAGCCAAGACTTCCGCCACAGCGGAATAGAGGCGCTGGGGGATTTCATCACCCACTTCGGCATGCCTATACAAAGCACGCGCCAGGGGCGGCGCTTGTAATAGGGGAACGTGATTCTCCCTACCCAACTCCATGATTCTTTGCGCGAGTAAACCCGTGCCCTTGGCGACCAGTTTGGGAGCGCCCATGGCGCCTTCTTCGTATTTGAGCGCCACGGCATAGTGATCGGGGTTGGTGACGATCACATCGGCTTTGGGCACTGCCGCCATCATGCGTTTACGCGATGCCGCTCTTTGCGCCGCGCGTATGCGCGCCTTGATTTGCGGATCGCCTTCCATTTCCTTGGCTTCTTGCTTGACCTCTTCTTTGGTCATGCGAAAAGTTTTCGCGTATTTCCATAGCTGATAAGGCACATCGGCCAAAACCAGCAAGACCGGCGAGCTGACGATCAATAAAGACGTGGTGAAGAGCATATGACTGAGATGCGCCAAGCTGGCGCCCAAGGACTCGCTCGCCAGTGCAAAAAAATCATCTTTACTGCGCCAAATAACCCACACCGCGATGCCGCCGATCAAGGATGCTTTGAGCGTGGATTTCACTAATTCCATTAAGCCATTGACGGAGAATATCCGTTTGAGGCCGCTGAGCGGATTGAATTTGCCGAGATTGGGTGTGAGCGGTTTCCAAGTGAAATTCCAGCCGGCCAATAGGAGAGGGCCGGCCAAGGTCGCCGCTATCATGAGGCCGAGCAAAGGGAGAAAAGCCAGAAAAATGTCCAAGCTGGCATGGCTGAAACGCGCCCTCATGAGCGTAGTATCGAAAGCGCTGGCATGATCCAAGAAGAAACTCTGGCGCATCATGCCCAATAGTTTTTCTAAGTAAAAACTGCCCAGCAACAATAAGCACAAAACTGCGGACGGAAATTCAAATAAAGTGGAAACGTCCTA
>CAZKHT010000012.1:0-11062 GCA_964552595.1 uncultured Burkholderiales bacterium | reverse complement strand
TCGAGCATCCTCGGCACGTCATGCTCGCGGAACATCGGATCGCCCAGAATCTCGTAGTGCATGTTCCGCCTTTTGGGCGTGAACCCGGCGTCTTCGATGTTTCGGACGATCTCCACCTCGTCCATGCAGTAGCTCGCGCCTGCCGCACGAACGACGTTTTCTTCGATCATGACGCTGCCCATGTCGTTGGCTCCAAACGCGAGGCTCAATTGACCAACCTTCCCTCCTTCACGTACTCGTGGTATGCACCTGCCCGTGGCTGATTCGGTACGTTCTAAATCAGAGTCTTCCGCCATTTACACCCCCACGGGAACCATAGTCTGAACCGGTTCGGTTCAAAACACAAGATATAGGGGGCTAAGCGTAACGAAAATCTATAGATTGTGGCCGCGCGGCACAGGGGAAATATCAAAAATCAGCGGAAAAAACCTAAATAAAACCGAAAAAACTATTCTGCTTCGTCCATCCAAGTCATTTGTATGGCTTCTAAAATTTTCTCTCCCGAGGCATTGGGATCATCCGCGAAGCCATCGAGCTCGGTAACCCAGCGATGCAAATCGGTGAAGCGCACATATTGCGGATCCACATCCGGAAATTTCTCCGCCAAGGCGATGGCAATATCGCGTACGTCCGTCCATTTCATATCAGTGCCCCTCTTTCACCATATTGATACTGTATTTTGGGATTTCGATGACCAGATCCTGGTCTTGAATAATCGCCTGACAAGAGAGCCGAGAATTCGGCTCTAAGCCCCAGGCTTTATCCAATAAATCGTCTTCTTTTTCTTCAGTGGGTGGTAGCGAGTCAAAGCCCTCGCGTACGATCACATGGCAAGTCGTGCAGGCGCAGGATTTTTCGCAAGCGTGTTCGATTTCTATGCCGTTATTGAGCAGGGTATCGCATATCGTGGCGCCGGCTGGGGCGTCGATGGCGGCACCTTCGGGACACAGCTCGACATGAGGTAAAACAATTAATTGCGGCATAGGGCGCTATCTAAAAAAGAACTAAGTAGAAAGATCGGCCAGTTTCTGGCCGGTGAGGGCTTTTTTCACTGCGGCATCCATGCGCCGCGCGGCAAATTCCGTTGTCGCCTGGTTCAGTTGTTCTATGGCAGCCTTGATGGCGCGATGGTCGGTGCCGGCAATGCTGTTTTCGACCGCGCTTTGCGCCTGGGCGATGGTTTCGCGCTCCTCGGGCCGCAGCAGGGCTGCGTCGGCGGCTAAGGCGGCATTGACGGCCGCCATTATGCTTTGCGCTTCCACTCTTTGCTCCGCCAGGGCGCGCGCACGCATATCCTCGTTGGCAAAATCGCGTGAGCTCGCCAGCATCCGCGTGATGTCATCGTCGCTTAAGCCATAAGAAGGTTTCACCATAATCGCCGCTTCGACACCGCTGGTTTGCTCACGCGCGGAAACCGATAACAAGCCATCGGCGTCGACTTGAAAGGTCACGCGTATGCGCGCCGCGCCCGCCACCATGGGGGGAATGCCGCGCAATTCAAATCGAGCCAGGGAGCGGCAATCGCTCACCAATTCACGCTCGCCTTGGACCACATGAAAACTCATGGCGGTCTGGCCGTCTTTATACGTCGTGAAATCTTGACCGCGCGCGGTGGGTATGGTGGTGTTGCGCGGAATCACTTTTTCCACCAACCCACCCATGGTTTCTATGCCCAGAGACAGGGGGATCACGTCCAATAAGAGCATCTCGTCGTCGCTTTTATTGCCGGCCAAGACATTCGCTTGGATAGCCGCGCCTAGGGCCACGACTTTATCGGGGTCGAGATTCGTGAGCGGGGGCTGCTGGAAAAACTCCGCCACCGCGCGCTGTATATGCGGCATACGCGTCGCACCGCCCACCATGACCACGCCTTTAATTTCGCTCGCATCTAAATTCGCATCGCGCAGCGCCTTGCGCGTGGGGCTTAAGGTTTTTTGTACTAAGCTCTGGGTGATATCGGCAAAAATCTGACTGGTCACGGGTAAGTCCACCATTTCGCCGGTGGACAAGAGAGCAGTAAAACGAGTTTCAGAATGCGCGGTGAGTTCTTCTTTGACTTCGCGCGCCTTGGCCATCAGCATGCGCGTGTCTTGCGCATTCAAGGGGACGAGGGTGGCTTGCTCCAAGACCCAGCAAAACAAGCGGCGGTCGAAATCATCACCGCCTAAAGCGGAATCGCCGTTGGTAGCCAGTACTTCGAATACGCCTTTTTGCAAACGTAATATCGATATATCGAAAGTCCCGCCGCCCAAGTCGTAGACGGCATAAATCCCTTCGCTCGCATTATCTAAACCATACGCCACCGCGGCCGCCGTCGGCTCGTTCAGCAGACGCAATACATTTAAACCCGCCAACCGCGCCGCATCTTTCGTAGCTTGCCTTTGTGCGTCGTCAAAGTATGCCGGCACGGTGATGACCGCGCCTACAAGCTCACCGCCTAGGGTTTGTTCGGCGCGCAGGCGCAATACTTTCAAAATCTCGGCCGAGATTTCCACTGGGCTCTTCACGCCTGCCGCGGTTTTGATTTGCACCATGCCGGGCGCGTCGACAAACATATAAGGCATTTCTTGCGCATGCGGAATGTCTTTTAGGCCGCGCCCCATAAAACGTTTCACCGAGACCACGGTGTTTTGCGGATCCGCACATTGAAAGGCTTGCGCTTCGTAGCCGATCTCGGCCGCGCCGTTCGCGGTGTAACGCACAATGGAGGGCAGTAGCGGGCGCCCTTGCGCATCGCTTAATACCATGCTCATGCCGCTTTTCACGGCGGCCACTAAGGAGTTGGTAGTGCCCAAATCGATGCCCACGGCCAAGCGATGCTGATGCGGTGCCGCGGACATGCCAGGTTCGGCAATTTGGAGTAATGCCATTAAGCCTCCAACGCTTCTAGCGCGTCTTTAATTTCTTCCCGCAACTTTTCGAAAAAGCGTAATTTGCGCACGCTTTCCGCAGCGTTCGCGTAATCCTGGTGTTGATCCAATTGTTGGCCCAACTCGTCTTGCAATTGCGCGATGGATTTACGCGCCTTCGCGTGTAAGCGATCCAATTCAACGATGTCGCCAGTGGTTTGAGCTTCGGCAATGGCTTCGCGCCACTCCATTTGCTCCATCAAAAAACCGGCGGGCATGGCGGTGTTGGTTTCTTCCTGGGTGTCGATATTTTGCAATTGCAATAAGTAGCGCGCTCTGCCTATCGGATCTTTCAGCGTTTGATAGGCTTGATTGACTTGCGTCGCCCATTGCATGGACAGCCGCTTCTCGGCCGCCGCCGCGTGCGCGAATTTGTCCGGATGGACTTGCGCTTGAATGTCGCGAAAGCTTTGCTCCAAACGCGCGCTGTCGATCTGGTAAGCGGGAGGCAAACCAAATAACGCAAAATAATTTTGTGAGAAGTCGATCACGGGCGTGGCCAATTAATCAAACGCATGGCGGCCGCCGAGCGCGCGGCAGGGCCGGACTTAAACGTTAAAACTTTCGCCGCAACCGCACGCGTCTTTGACGTTGGGATTGTTAAATTTAAAACCTTCGTTCAAGCCTTCGCGAGCGTAATCGAGCTCGGTGCCGTCGATATACGCCAGACTCTTGGGATCGACGAAGACTTGTATGCCGTGGCTTTCAAATGCCGCATCGCCTTCGGTGGCGGTATCCGCAAATTCCAATACATAAGCTAAACCGGAGCAGCCGGTAGTCCGCACACCCAAGCGCAGACCCACGCCTTTACCACGCTTGGCGAGGTAGTTACGCACATGGGTCGCGGCTTTTTCGGTCAAGGTAATCGCCATACTTGCTTGCCTTTATTTCGCTGATGCCGCCGGAGCTTCAGCATGCTTTTGCTTGTAATCTTCCACTGCGGCTTTGATGGCGTCTTCCGCCAAAATCGAGCAATGAATTTTTACCGGTGGCAAAGCCAGTTCTTCCGCGATATGGGTGTTCTTGATGGATAAGGCTTGATCCAAGGTTTTGCCCTTGACCCATTCCGTTACCAGAGAACTGGAAGCAATCGCCGAACCACAGCCATAGGTTTTGAATTTGGCGTCTTCAATCAAGCCATCTTTGCCGACTTTGATTTGCAATTTCATCACGTCGCCGCAGGCCGGCGCACCCACCATACCGGTGCCCACGTCGTCGTCTTCTTTACCGAAGGAACCGACGTTACGGGGGTTCTCATAGTGATCTAAAACTTTGTCGCTATATGCCATGAATTTCTCCTGCGTTAACGATTAATGTGCTGCCCATTGGATGGAATTCAAGTCTATGCCGTCTTGATACATTTCCCACAAGGGCGATAGCTCGCGCAGCTTTGCGATTTTGCTCTTCAGCAATTCGATAGTGAAATTTACCTCTTCTTCGGTGGTGAAGCGACCTATGGTGAAGCGGATAGAGCTGTGCGCCAATTCATCGGAGCGGCCCAAGGCTTTCAACACATAAGACGGCTCCAAGCTGGCGGAAGTACAGGCCGAGCCACTGGAGACGGCGACGTCTTTAATCGCCATGATCAAGGATTCGCCTTCCACAAAGTTGAAACTGATATTCAAGTTGTGCGGTACACGATGCTCCATATCGCCATTGACATAGACTTCTTCCATGTCCTGAAAGCCGGCCAATAATTTATCGCGCAACATGCGTACGCGTTCATTTTCGGCGGCCATTTCCTCACGCGCTAAACGGAAAGCTTCGCCCATACCGACGATTTGATGCGTGGCCAAAGTGCCAGAACGCAAACCACGCTCGTGACCGCCGCCGTGCATTTGCGCTTCCAAGCGGATGCGCGGTTTACGCCTTACATACAGCGCGCCTATGCCTTTAGGACCATAGGTTTTATGCGCGGAGAAAGACATTAAATCGACTTTGAGCTTCTGCAAATCAATGACGACCTTGCCCGTCGCTTGTGCCGCATCGACGTGGAAAATAATACCTTTCTCACGGCAAATCTCGCCTATGGCAGGAATGTCCTGGATCACGCCGATTTCGTTATTGACATACATCACCGAGGCTAAAATCGTGTCGGGGCGCAAAGCGGCTTTAAAGACTTCAAGATCCAACAGGCCATTTTGCAAAACCGGTAAATAAGTGACTTCGAAACCTTGCCGCTCCAGCTCACGACAAGTATCCAGCACCGCTTTATGCTCGGTTCTTACCGTGACGATGTGTTTGCCCTTGCCTTTGTAAAACTGCGCGGCGCCTTTAATGGCTAAGTTATTGGATTCCGTGGCACCGGAAGTCCAAATAATTTCTTTAGGATCGGCATTGACCAAGCGGGCGACATTTTCGCGGGCTTCTTCCACGGCTTTTTCCGCAGTCCAACCGAAAGGATGCGAGCGCGAGGCCGGATTGCCGAAGCTTTCCGTCAAATAGGGAATCATTTTTTGCGCGACCCGTGGATCGACCGGCGTGGTCGCAGAGTAGTCGAGATAAACCGGTGTTTGTACCATTACTAAATCCTTTTAAGCCGCTGCAATTTTCGGACGCTTCTCGGCGTCGCGATGATCCTTGACCACGGAAACATTGTTCGCCTGATCGCGCTGGGACTGGACTAAATCAGCCAATTTCACGCCTTCCAGGTATTCATAAATATGGCGGTTAAGATCGGTCCACAGCTCATGCGTCATGCAGCGATGATCATCCAAGCAATTTTCATTGCCGCCACATTGGGTGGCATCTATAGGCTCATCGACCGCGCGTATGATGTCCGCTACCGACATGGCGCTGGTCTCCCGCGCCAAACAATAGCCGCCGCCGGGACCGCGTACGCTTTCCACTAAAGCATGCCGACGCAATTTGCCGAACAACTGCTCAAGATAAGACAGAGAAATTTTTTGCCTATCGCTGATGCCGGCTAAGGTGACTGGGCCGTTGCTGCTACGCAAAGCCAAGTCCAGCATGGCGGTGACGGCAAAACGTCCTTTGGTAGTTAATCGCATCGTCTATCCCCTATATCTAGGTGGCGAGAATGGCTGAAATATTACTTTTGAAGCCAAAAGTTTACTGTTCCCTACTAAATTAGTCAACTATTTTGTTCAGGTAGTTCACGTCGAACCCGGCCTCGGCCACCTTAAGGCTGTCAAGATCCGCGCCTAGTTTGGTAAGTGCTTCTAAAATCAAAGCCATGCGCTTATCGTTAGCCGCCTCGTGGTCCAAAATAGCGTGTATCGCCTGCACGATGGGATCATTCATGTCTTGACTGATGGCGTAAGCGGAAAATCCCATTTTCTCAGCAGTTTCCGCGCGTTTTTTAGCCTGTTCCGAGTCTAAAATCCGCGCTGGTATGCCCACCGCGGTAGCGCCGGCCGGAACATCTTTGACCACTACCGCATTGGAGCCCACCTTGGCCCCAGCGCCTAGGGTAATAGGGCCTAAAATCTTGGCGCCGGCGCCTATGACTACGCCCGCTTCCAAGGTGGGATGGCGCTTGCCTTTATTCCAAGTGGTGCCGCCTAGGGTGACGCCGTGGTAAAGGGTGCAGTCATCGCCTATTTCAGCGGTTTCGCCGATTACTACCCCCATGCCGTGGTCTATGAAGACGCGACGGCCTATGCGCGCGCAGGGATGGATTTCGATCCCGGTGATCCAGCGGGCAAAATGGGCAATAAACCGCGCTAACCAGCGAAGGCCGATTTTCCAAACGCCATGCGCCAGCCTATGCAAGAGCAAAGCATGGACACCGGGATAAGTGGTGAGCACCTCGAAGCGAGACCGCGCAGCCGGATCGCGTTCAAAAACAATCGCAATGTCTTCACGTAAATGATTAAACATGTTGAAGAATCTTTGGCTCCGAAGAGCGGGTCAAAGCGCGAGTTTAGGTTAACTTGAGTAAATTAGTCAACTTTAGCCCGGCTCAAATTAATCTGTTTCAATATGCCCATTAAGATATTCAACTCGTCTTTTTCCAGTTGGGTGCGGGCGAATAAGCGCCGCAATCTGGGCATGAGGCGCTTGGGGTGTTGCGGGTCTAAAAATGCAATGTCGATCAGCGTTTGTTCCAGGCGCTCATAGAACAGGGCGATGTCTTGTAATTGCGCAAGTTCAGGGCTGGCGGATTCTTGCCGCGGAGCTGCATTCACACCGTGTAATTCGTAGGCCATGATTTGCACCGCACTCGCCAGATTCAAGGAGGTGTAGGCTGCGTCAGTAGGAATCGATACCACCATTTGGCATTTCGCAAGTTCTTCGTTGGATAGGCCATAGGTCTCATTGCCGAATACCAAAGCGATTTCTTGCTCGCTCGCTATCCCCAGTAACTTTTGCGCGGCTGGTCTGACGTCTAGCGCGGGATGCGACAAGCCGCGCCGGCGCGCGGTCAGACCGGCGGCGAAAGCGCAGTTCGCCAATGCCTGATCAAGGGTAGGCACCACTTGCGCTGCCTGCAAAACATCTTTGGCGTCGCAAGCCAGGGCTTCCGCTTCAGGATCGGGAAAGCGGGCCGGCGCGACCAAATACAATCGGCTCAAGCCCATGGTCTTCATTGCCCGCGCGGCGGAGCCTATATTTCCGGGGTGGCTGGTGTGATCTAAGACCACGCGAATGCGGGATAGAGGATTGGAGTCGTTTTTCATTTAAAATGGCGCCCTCGTTCTTTAATTCTTTTGCGAAGGTTGTCCATGCACCCGATGTTAAATGTTGCGGTGAAAGCCGCACGTCGTGCCGCCGCCATTATTAATCGCGCCGCGCCTGATCTTGATTTGCTCACCATACGCCGCAAAGGCGCGCATGATTACGTAAGTGAAGTCGACCAGCTTGCCGAGCAAGCCATCATCGAGACCCTGTTAGAGGCTTATCCCGATCACGCGATTTTAGCAGAAGAAGGCGGCGCCACAGGCGACTCCGAATATGTGTGGATCATCGATCCCCTGGATGGCACGACTAATTTTTTGCATGGTTTTCCGCAGTACGCGGTGTCTATCGGATTGCAACAAAAGGGGCTGATGCAGCAAGCCGTGGTGTATGACCCGACGCGTAATGAATTATTTACCGCCACCCGTGGCCGCGGCGCTTTCCTCAATGATCGGCGCTTGCGGGTAAGCAAACAAGTACGCTTAGAAGACGCCCTCATAGGCACGGGTTTTCCTTACCATGATTTTTCTTATATGGAAGCCTATCTAAAAATGTTTCAGGAACTCATGCAAAAGACCGCCGGATTACGCCGTCCCGGCGCGGCTTCGCTAGACCTCGCTTACGTCGCGGCGGGGCGCTACGATGGATTTTGGGAAGCGGGCTTAAAGCAATGGGATATGGCCGCAGGGGTCTTGCTGATTCAAGAAGCAGGAGGCTTGGTGACAGACTTCGACGGCGGCGATGCTTTCCTAAAAACAGGGAATGTCATAGGCGGCAACCCGAAAATCTTTTCGCAGTTATTGCAAATCATACAGCCGCATATTACGGCGCGTTTGCGCGCATTAAATGGTTGACCGGAATTCTCCCGCGCAGCGTCCGGCGACTCTGGTTCCGCCGCCTTTGGTTTATGCGGCCGTACTATTTTTGTCCTGGTATTTAAATCGTATCTGGCCTTGGCCTCTAGACTTAGGCGATGCCGGTAGCTTGGTGGCGTGGCTCTTCATAGCTTTGGGCATTTCTGGTTTTGCCTGGGCTTTGCTGAGTATTCGGAAGCATAAAACCACGGTCAACCCATACAAGGGCGCGAGTCATTTGATTACAAGCGGGCCGTTCGCCTATTCACGGAATCCCATATACGTATCGGATTGGTTAGTCTATGCTGGGGTCATGCTGTTGCTGCATACCGCCTGGCCCTTGGTATTCGTACCGGTGGTCTGGGCGATTATGCGTTACGGTGTGATTGTGCATGAGGAGGCGCACTTGCAAGCGAAATTCGGCGAGGCCTATGCTGAATATTGCGCGCGAGTGCGGCGTTGGCTGTAAACCGTACTCTTATTTCAATTAGGAGGTATGCCATGCAATTTTCTAAAGCCAGTCCTGCAGTGCGTTTGTTTCTTTTGATCGTCGGCGCGGTGATTTGGGGCGGCATAGCCCTGACCGGATTTCATGTCGTGCATTGGTTATTGTATTTACCCGCGGTGTTCTTGGTGTTTGCGGCGGTTACCGGCATATGTCCGGGATTGATGATCACGCGTTGGTTGACGCATGAAAATCCCGGCGACGTTAGAACCGCGAGCTGAAACCAAAGGTCACATTTTTTCCAGATGTGAGTTGTACGCCGTTTACGAAGGTATAGAGCGGCAGTTGTACAAATAAATAAGCTTGGGTCTGGGGCGTGACCGCATAACTGAGGCCGGGACTGATAAACAGTACCCGGCCGCCAGAATCATCTTCCGCATTCGGGCCTTTATCCCGCTCTCGAATTTGAAAATTGGCCTGCAATAATAGGCTCGCATTTTGAGTCCAGCGATACCGCCAACCGGCATCGAATAAAAATTTGTCGCCGGGTTTATAGCCATCGCGTATGGCGACCGTATGTTGCCAAGCGCTTTGCGCGAACCAGCTCTCGGCTCCTCGACCGGGGGCCGAATGATAGCTCACGCCGAGTAAGGTATCCGTGCTACCGCTCCCCGGTTGCAGTGAACGCTCCGCCACATCGCCATCGCTATTGGCTACCGCAATCCGCCCTGTGGGCAGCTTCAAGCCCAGTTGCGCGTCCCAACCCGTGTCTTTCCCCAAGGCGTGTCGGACGCTGAGTCTGACGTCGCCCAATTCA
Organism: uncultured Burkholderiales bacterium; assembly: GCA_964552595.1. Taxonomy (GTDB): domain Bacteria; phylum Pseudomonadota; class Gammaproteobacteria; order Burkholderiales; family Thiobacteraceae; genus RBG-16-58-11. The sequence continues at coordinate 1,396 of CAZKHT010000012.1, read as the reverse complement.
CTTATCTGCCAGCGTTCATCAATGTCTTCACCATGATGATGGTGGATATGCATGTGGTCCCGAGTTACCCAGGGCAATTGCAGGACATAGCCCCAGCCGTTGGCAGTGGTGTAACTCAGTCCCAGCAAAGTGTTACGATTAATCGTCCTCACCTCGTCATGGTGAGCCGGAATTTGTCCGACGCCTACGCGCTGCGATCCCGACATGGGTTTATCTTGGCTAAGATATTCGTAGCGCAAATCGGCTTGCCAGCCCGGTTCGCTCCACGCGCCTTGTGCTTGCCAATCGGTATTCACCGTACAAAAGCTGGCGCCGCAGGAAGCGTAGCCCGATGCACTGAATAAACAATTTAAAATTGCAATACACCCTCGTTTTTTTAACTTAGTCATGTTTTTCCTTCCGCGCGCAGTGTAGTGGAAAATCGGAACCGTAAAAAGCTATATAAACGCCGAGCGGTGAAAGCGGCTAGGATAGCCCGCGAGGGATCGCGGCGGCAGCCTGATATCGCCGGGAGCGTATCCACTAATCGGTGGCTTAGAGGAAAGGAAAGATGAAAAAAAGGCGCTGTCTGGTTTTTTTCTTGCTGATTTTCGGTGCTGGTACTTGCTTTGCCGATATTGTGCCCCTTATACAGCCGATAATTATTAAAACTTATCCGCATGCGCGGGGCGCATTCACGGAAGGCTTGGTATGGGAGGCCGGCGTTTTATACGAGAGCGCGGGCCAATTGGGTTTGTCTAGCCTGAGCAGCCGTGATTTAAAAAACGCGACTTTAATACGTCATCGAAAAATGCCGGCGGAGGTTTTTGCGGAAGGCATCGCCGTGGTGGGTGATGAAATTATCCAGCTGACTTGGCGTAATCAACGCGCCTATGTCTACGATAAATCCAGTTTGCGCCTGAAACGCAGCCTCGACTATCCCAGAGAAGGATGGGGTTTGACTTACGATGGTCGGCAATTGATCGCCAGCGACGGCAGTAGCCGTTTATATTTTTTGGACCCACGAAGTTTAAAGACGCTACGCGTGTTAGAGGTCCATGCGCAGGGTCAATCGGTAGCGAAGCTCAATGAGTTGGAATATGTAGACGGTGAAATTTTTGCCAATATTTTCGAAAGCGACAAAATCGCGCGCATCTCGCCGGTCACGGGTGCGGTGACCGCATGGCTGGACTTGTCGCGATTGTTTCCCGAAACGCGACGACCGGAAGAAGATGTCCTCAATGGTATTGCCTATGATGCAAAATCCCGGCATTTATTGATTACCGGCAAGCATTGGCCGCAGCTGTATGAAATCGCGCTTCCCTCCCAGTAATGCCTGACGAGTAGCAGGTATAATTCTCGACTCCCCGACCATTGCACAAGACCCATCCTGACCGCATGGATCAAACGCTGCCCG
>CAZKHT010000011.1:0-27779 GCA_964552595.1 uncultured Burkholderiales bacterium | reverse complement strand
TTCATGCGCTACGCTCACGCCAAAGCGCGCCATGAGATTGAGCGTGATCGCGATATAAGGTTTGGAAATAAGCTCGCCGACGACATTTATTTGCGTCGCCCGCCCGGTCATCGGCAGCGCCATTAATAAGGCGGTTAAAAACTGGCTGGACACATTGCCGCGTATCGCCACTTGGCCCACGTCGGCCACAGCAGCGGGCGAGATGGCCAAGGGTGGGAAGCCCTGGTTTTGCAAATACACGATGTGCGCGCCCAATTGGCGCAAGGTATCCACCAAGTCGGCTATCGGGCGCTCATGCATGCGCGCCACGCCAGACAATTGATAATGGCCTTGAGATAAGGCCAACACCGCAGTCAGCGGGCGAAACGCCGTGCCTGCGTTACCCAAAAATAATTCCGCCTGCCGCACCGGGAAATTGCCGTCGACGCCGTGGACCAGATAGTCACCGTTAGCTTGCGCTTCGCACATCACGCCCAATTTTTCCAAGGCGCTCAACATATAGCCGGTGTCATTGGAGGCGAGCAAGCCTTGCACGCGCGTCGTCCCTTGCGCTAAGGCTGCGAGTAAGAGCGTGCGATTGGAAATGCTTTTGGAACCGGGCAAGATGATGGTGCCGGCCATGCGCGCGATGGGAGGAAGATCAATAAATTCCATCAGGGATGCATCAGAAACTTAAGAAGCCAAATATTTTTGGCGCGCTTCGCGGGCACGGGTGAATAGCTGCGCCAAGGCCGCGCCATCGCTTTTCTCCAGCGCGGATTTGATTTGCGCTAAGACTTGTTCAAACGCGCCGATCTGGCTGGTCATCGCCTCGCGATTGGCGAGACAGATATCGCTCCACATCTCAGATCTGATGCCGGCAATGCGCGTGAAATCGCGAAAGCCGCTGGCGGCAAAGCCGAACAATTGTTCGGCGTTGTCTTGCCGGGCGATGTAATCGACTAAGGCAAAAGCCAAGACATGGGGTAAATGGCTGACGGCGGCGAACACTTGATCATGCAGCGCGGCCGGCATTTGGCTCACCTGCGCGCCACAGCCGCGCCAGAGTTCGGCGATTTTTTCCACTGCGGCGGGGTCGGTTTCAGCGAGGGGGGTCAACACTACATTGCGTGATTGGAATAAATCGCCGCGTGCGGCTTTCACACCACTTTTTTCGGCGCCAGCAATCGGATGACCGGGCACGAAGCGCGGAAGACTTTCGCCTAAATGTTCGCGTGCCAAGGCGATCACGTTTTGTTTGGTGCTGCCGACGTCGGTGACTATGGTGTGCGAGGCCAGCTTAGGGGCTATAGTTTTCATGATCTCGCCCATACGCCCTACCGGCACCGCCAGCATCACCACATCGGCGTCTTGCACCGCCGCCGCAGCATCGACGAAGGGCGCGTCTATGACGTACATGCCCAGGGCCGCACTTAAATTTTCCGCGCTGCGGCCGACGCCGGCGATCTCTCGCACTAGGCCGCGCTCGCGTAACGCCAAGGCGAAAGAACCGCCTATGAGGCCAACACCGATGAGCGCGAGTTTATTCAGCATGCGCTAAACACTGCGCCCCAAAACTTTGGCAATGCCTTGCAGCTCGCCCATCAGTTGCTTCAGCTCTTCGGGGTTCAAGGCCTGATCGGCGTCGCACCAAGCCTCGGGCGGTTTGGGATGCATTTCCACCAACAAGCCATCGGCGCCGGCGGCCACCGCGGCACGCGCCAAGGCCGGCACCATCCAGGCTTTGCCGCCGGCGTGCGAGGGATCGATGATCACCGGCAAATGGGTTTCTTTTTTCAGCACCGGCACCGCGGTGACGTCTAACACATTGCGGTAATAGGTTTCAAAAGTGCGTATGCCGCGCTCGCAGAAAATAATATTGTGATTGCCGCCGGCAGCGATGTATTCCGCCGCCATCAGCCACTCGGAAATCGTCGCCGACATGCCGCGTTTTAAGATCACCGGCTTTTTCACTCGGCCGACTTCTTTGAGCAAATCGAAATTTTGCATATTGCGGGTGCCGATTTGAATCACATCCACATCGTATTCGAGGAAGGTGTCCAGCATCCGTATATCCATGAGCTCGGTGACGATGGGCAGGCCTTGCGCGTCCGCCGCCTCGCGAAACATGGCCAAGCCCTCCACGCCCTTGCCCTGGAAAGTATAGGGACTGGTGCGCGGCTTGAACGCACCGCCACGCATTAAGCGGCAACCGGCCGCCTTCACAAACTTCGCGGCGCTGTGCATCTGCTCCGGGGTTTCGACCGAGCAGGGTCCGCCTATGACTTGGATTTCCGGTCCGCCCAGTAGCACACCTTTGATATCGATGACGCTGTTTTGCTTATGCCACTCGCGCGCGACGATTTTATAGGGCTTCACCACATGCATGGAATGCTCGACGCCGGGCAAGGCATCTATCATTTCTTGATCCAGCTTGCGCTCGTCGCCGATGGCGCCGATGACCGTGCGCTCCGTGCCGCGCGAGACATTGGATTCCAGACCAAATTCCTTGATCTTATTTACCACGCCTTCGATCTGCGCATCGCTGGCGCCGTTTTCCATGACGATAATCATCTGACTTCCTTTTATCCTGACTTTGTTCTGGTTTAACTGAGCGTCGCGTTTACTTTTCTTGCAGCGCCTGGGCCAGCGCGCGTAAAAATATTTCGTTCTCGTTTTCCGTGCCTATGCTGACGCGTAAATAATCGGGCATGCCATAGTTGGCGATAGGCCGCACGATCACACCCCGCCGCAATAAGCGTTGATAAATCGCACCCGCTTGGTCCACGCGGAAGCTCAAAAAATTTCCATATGAAGGTATGGTGCCGAGTTTCAGTTGCGCTAAACCCGCAGCGATTTGCCGCATGCCCGTGCTATTGAGAGTTACGCTTTTTTGTAGATGCGGCGTATCGCCTAGTGCCGCTTCGGCCGCCGCTTGCGCTACGCTATTCACATTAAAGGGCTGGCGCACCCGGTTGAGTATATCCGCCAGCGGCGTTTGCATGAGCGCATACCCAATCCGCAAACCGGCCAGCGCATAGGCCTTGGAAAAAGTCCGCGTAATCATGAGATGCGGGAAACGCGCCAGCCAGCTCAAACTTTCAGGCGCCTGCTCCGGCGGCAGATATTCATAATAGGCTTCGTCTAGCACCACCAACACTTGGCGCGGGATGCGATCAATTAATTTCAACAAGACGTCCTGCGGGAGCAAAGTGCCCGTAGGATTATTCGGATTGGCAATGAACACGATGCGTGTATCCGTACGTATCGCCTTTAGTAAAGCGTCCGCATCATTGCCGAAATCTTTTGCCGGCACCTCTATGCCCTGGGCGCCCATGGCTTGCACCACCAAAGGGTAGACCGCGAAGGCATGCTGAGAATAAATGGCGGAAGTGCCCGGTGTGAGCAAGGCCCGCGCCGCTAACTCCAGCACATCATTAGAGCCATTACCTAAAACGATTTGCTCTGGGCTGACGCCGCAATGCCGCGACAATGCGGCTTTGAGCGCGAAGCTATTGCCGTCCGGATAACGTGCGATATCGGGCAGCGCCGCTTGCATAGCCGCCAACGCGCGTGGGCCGGGACCTAAAGGATTTTCATTAGAGGCAAGTTTGACGATGGCTTGCGCATCTAGCCCCATTTCTCGCGCCAACTCGGTAATCGGTTTACCCGGTAAATAAGGTGCGATACCGCGAATATAGGCCGGGGCGAGATCGCACAAAGCGCCGTGTAGAGCCGCATTGTCTAATGCCCCGCGCTGGGCTTGCATGCTCATATCACCGCCGTCGGGTAAGAGCCCAAAATTTTAAGAAAGGGCGCCAAGTTTTTTAATTCCGCAATCGCATGCGCGACGCCCGCGTCTTGCTGATGCCCTTCGACATCTACATAGAAAACATATTCCCACAAGCCCGCGCCCGAGGGCCGCGATTCCAGCTTGCTCATGCTGACGCCATTGCGTGCAAAGGGTCCCAACAAGTCATGCATGGCGCCCGGCTTGTTCGGCGCGGCCATCACCAGCGACGTTTTATCGCGGCCGGAAGGCCCGGCATCATGGCTGCCCAAAACTAAAAAGCGCGTGGTGTTATTCGGCTCGTCTTCGATATTGCTGGCGAGCGCGGTCAAACCATAAATCTCCGCCGCGGTCTCACCGGCGATGGCCGCCGCATCGGCTTGTTCGGCGGCTAAGCGCGCCGCTTCGGCATTGCTGGCGACGGTGATTCTTTGCACGCCGGGCAGATTTTGATTGAGCCATTCATGACACTGCGCGAAAGACTGGGCGTGGGAATAGACGATTTTCAAATCACGCATATCGGCTTGCTTGCGCAATAAATATTGATGCACGCGTAGCACCACCTCGCCGCAAATTTTAAGCGGGGTTTCCAGCAATAAATCTAAGCTTCGGCCTATGGCGCCCTCGGTGGAATTTTCCACCGGCACGACGCCATATTCGACTTGATTCGCCGCCACAACTCTGAACACTTCATCAATGGAGCTACATTCTTGCGTGTGCGCGGCATGACCAAAATGTTTAATCGCAGCGGCCTGACTAAAAGTGCCTTGCGGTCCCAGGTAAGCCACGTTCAGCGGTTTTTCCAGGGCCAAGCAAGCCGACATGATTTCGCGAAACAAACGCGCCGCGGCTTCACCGCTTAAGGGCCCCGGATTGGCCTCTTTAATCCGGCGCAGAATTTGCGCCTCGCGCTCGGGTCTTTATCCGCTGCGTTGTTTGGACTGGCTCATGCTCTGCGCCAGGGCCGCGCTGCGGCTGAAGAGTTTAAGGAGCGCATCAGCGATACCGTCTATTTCTTGGCGTAAGTTTTGCAGCTCGTCCGACATGATAATTAAATCGCGCGCACCATGAGCACGCCTTTGATTCCGGCAATTTTATCGATGACCGCTTGCGGCACCGGGCTATCCAAATCGACTAGGGTGTAGGCCATCTCCCCCTTGGATTTGTTGACCATATTATGGATATTCAGCCCGGCATCGGCCACGGCAGTGGAAATCTGTCCCACCATATTCGGCACATTGGCATTGGCGATAGCGAGTCTATGTTCCGATTCGCGGGCCATCATCACATTGGGAAAATTCACCGCGTTCGCAACATTGCCGTTCTCTAAATAGTCGCGCACTTGATTCGCTACCATCACCGCGCAATTGTCTTCGGCTTCTTGGGTGGACGCGCCTAAATGCGGTAGGGTCACCACACCCGGACAGCCTTTTAAAGCATTGGCGGGAAAGTCGCAAATATAGGCGCGCAAGTTCCCGGCATTGATCGTTGCGACCACGGCGTTGTCATCGACTATGCCTTCGCGCGCGAAATTCAAATGCACCGCACCCGGCTTCATGGTCGCCAGGCGTTCGGCGTTCATCAGGTTGCGCGTGCTATCGACTAAGGGCACATGCAGGGTGATGAAATCACTTTGCTTGACGACTTCATCCACGCTGGCGGCTTTGCGCACGGTGGAGGGCAAGCGCCAGGCGGCTTCAACGGTGATGTCCGGATCGTAGCCCAAGACATTCATGCCTAATTTAATCGCGGCATCGGCGACCAGCGAACCTATCGCACCCAGACCTATGATGCCCAGGGTGCGGTAAGGCAGTTCCACGCCGGCGTAATTTTTTTTACCGGCTTCCACGGCTTTGGAAATCTCCGCGTCCGTGCCTTGCAAGCCCTCGGCGAAACGCAGCGCAGGAATTAAATTACGTGCGCCCATCAACATGCCGGCGATGACTAATTCTTTGACCGCATTCGCATTGGCGCCCGGCGCGTTGAACACCGGCACACCGCGTTCGCTCATCTTCGCCACCGGCACATTATTGGTCCCGGCGCCGGCGCGGGCGATGGCTTTGACGCTAGGCGGTATGGTCATATCGTGCATTTTCGCGGAGCGCACGAGTATGGCGTCGGGCTCGGCGATATCGTTCGCCGCCACATAATGCTCGGCGGGCAACTGCTCCAAACCCTGCTTGGAGATGGCATTTAGGGTGAGGATTTTGTATTGCTTAGCCATGCTGTTTCTCAAAGGCTTGCATATAGGACACCAAGGCTTGCACGCCTTCTAGCGGCATGGCGTTATAAATCGAGGCACGCATGCCACCTACCGATCGATGGCCTTTTAATTGCAACAGCCCCGCTTCTTTTGCGCCTTTTAAAAATGCTTCGTCCAGCGCCGCATCGTGCAGCGTGAAAGGAATATTCATGCGCGAGCGATTTTCCTTGGCGGTGGGACAAGCATAAAATTCCGTGCTATCGAGATAGTCGTAGAGCAAAGCCGCCTTGGCGATATTCACTTTTTCCATGGCCGCTAACCCGCCCTTGCGCTTCAATAATTGAAACACCAGGCCGGCGATATACATGGCGAAAGTCGGCGGCGTGTTGTACATGGATTCATTGTCCGCCGCGACTTTGTAATCAAACATGGTCGGCGTGCCGGCCAGGGTCTGTCCCAACATATCCTCACGCACGATGACGATGGTCAAACCGGCCGGGCCTATATTTTTTTGCGCGCCAGCGTAGATCAAAGCATATTTCTCCACGCTGATCGGCTTGGATAAAATATTCGAGGACATATCGGCGACCAAGGGCACGCCTTGCGTTTCCGGCACCCAATGGAATTCCACGCCGCCTATGGTTTCATTAGGCGTGTAATGCACATAGGCCGCGTCTTTGTTGAGCGTCCATTGATCTTGCGCAGGCGCGTAGGAAAAATTTTTATCTTCCGAGCTGGCGGCGATATTCACCGTGCAATAGCGCTTGGCTTCCTTGATCGCTTTCTTAGACCACTCGCCGGTATTCACATAGTCGGCGCTGGTTTTACCACGCAGCAAATTCATAGGCACCATGCTGAACTGGCTGGACGCTCCGCCTTGCAGGAACAGTACTTTGTAATTTCCGGGTATGCCTAAGAGCTCGCGCAAATCGGCTTCGGTTTGGGCCGCGATGCCCATGAATTCCTTGCCTCTGTGGCTCATTTCCATGACCGACATGCCGCTGCCGTGCCAATCCAGCATTTCATCACGCGCTTGTTGCAAGACTTCTTGCGGCAAGACTGCCGGTCCGGCGCTGAAATTAAAAATCCGTGTCATACCTCTTCCCCTATTGCATTGTTGTGGGTCATGCGACAAGCTGGTTTTGGTTATTCGCCCTCGGGCGCTTCATCGGGCTCCACCACGCGCTGCAAGCCGACTAATTTTTCGCCTTCCGCCGTATTAATCAGGGTCACGCCTTGCGTGGCGCGGCCCATTTCGCGTATCTCTTTTACACGTGTGCGTATCATGACGCCGCCGGTGGTGATGAGCATGATTTCGTCTTGCTCGGTAGCCAGCGTGGCCGCGACAACTTTGCCATTGCGCGCCGTGGTTTGGATAGCAATCATGCCCTGGGTACCCCGACCGTGACGGGTGTATTCGACTATCGGCGTACGCTTGCCATAGCCGTTTTCGGTCGCGGTGAGCACCGATTGCGTTTCCGATTCCGCCACCAGCATGGAGATGACGCGCTGGCCTTGGGTCAGCCGCATGCCGCGCACGCCATGGGCGCCACGACCCATAGGCCGCACATCGGTTTCCTCGAAGCGCACGGCTTTGCCGCCGTCGGAGAACAACATCACATCATGGGTGCCATCGGTAATCGCCGCCCCCACCAGGTAATCACCATCATCCAAGGACACTGCAATAATGCCGCTAGTGCGCGGGCGAGAAAAATCCGTCAGCGGGGTTTTCTTCACCGTACCTTGGGCCGTCGCCATGAACACGAAATGCTGATCATCGAATTCTTTTACCGGCAACAGCGCGGTGATTTTTTCCCTATCCTCGATGGGTAATAAATTCACGATGGGCTTGCCGCGGCTGATGCGGCTGCCTTGCGGTACTTCGTAGACCTTCAACCAATACACCCGGCCGCGATTGGAGAAGCACAAGATGTAATGATGGGTATTGGCAATGAAGAGATTTTCGATGAAATCGTCTTCCTTGGTGCTCATGGCTTGTTTGCCCCGGCCGCCGCGTTTTTGCGCGCGGTATTCGTCTAGCGGTTGCGCCTTGATGTAGCCGCTATGCGACAAGGTCACCACCACTTCTTCGGGCGCGATTAAATCTTCCAGGGAAATGTCTTGCGCGTTTTCTATGATTTCGCTGCGGCGCTTGTCACCATACTGTTCCTTCGCCTGGTTTAGCTCATCCACGATGATTTGCGTAATGCGCGCGGGCTTGGCCAGGATGTCAATGAAGTCGGCGATCTTCTCCAACACTTCTTTATATTCGGTGACGATTTTATCTTGTTCTAAGCCAGTCAAACGCTGTAAGCGCAGTTCCAAAATCGCTTGAGTTTGCGCGTCGGATAAACGATAGCCTTGTTTGCTTAAACCAAACTCGGGACCCAAGCCATCCGGCCGGGTGGCTTTGGCGTCAGTGACCGCGCGGGCCAACATATCTTCGACTAATTTCGAGCGCCATTGTTTGGCCATCAAGCGTTCTTTAGCGATGACGGGGGTTTCCGACGCTTTGATTAGGGCGATGATTTCATCGACGTTTGACAAAGCGACCGCCAAGCCCTCCAAGATATGGCCGCGCTCACGGGCTTTGCGCAATTCAAATAAAGTACGCCGTGTCACCACCTCGCGCCGGTGGCGCAAGAAAGCGTCCAGCATTTGTTTGAGATTCAGCAAGCGCGGTTGGCCATCAACCAAGGCCACCATATTCATGCCGAAGGTCTCTTGCATAGGCGTGAGCTTGTACAGATTGTTCAGCACCACTTCCGGCATTTCACCGCGTTTTAGTTCTATCACCACGCGCATGCCGGATTTATCCGATTCGTCACGCAGGTCGGAAATGCCGTCGATTTTTTTCTCGCGCACCAGCTCGCCGATTTTGATCAGCAAATTGGCTTTATTTACCTGGTAAGGCAGTTCATCGATGATGATGGATTGGCGATTCCCGCCTTTGTCCAAATCTTCAAAATGAGTGCGGGCGCGCATGACCACGCGGCCACGGCCCGTGCGATAGCCTTCCTTAATGCCCGCCGTGCCGTACAAAATGCCGGCGGTAGGGAAATCCGGCGCGGGTACGACCTCGATTAATTCATCAATCGTGATGTCGGGGCGGGCCAGCAGCGCCAGGCAAGCATTGATCACCTCATTCAGATTATGCGGCGGGATATTGGTCGCCATGCCGACGGCGATGCCCGAGGAGCCGTTGATCAGCAGATTGGGAATCTTGGCCGGCAAGACCGTGGGTTCCATTTCCTTGCCGTCGTAATTGGGGACGAAATCAACAGTCTCTTTATCGATATCCGCCAGTAATTCCGAAGCAATGCGCGCCAGCCGCGATTCGGTGTACCGATAAGCCGCCGGGGAATCGCCATCCACCGAGCCGAAGTTGCCCTGGCCGTCGATCAGCATATAGCGCATGGAAAAATCTTGCGCCATGCGTACCAAGGCTTCATAAGTCGCCGAGTCGCCGTGGGGATGATATTTACCCAGCACATCACCGACCACCCGGGCACATTTCACATAAGGCCGATTCCAGACATTATTCGACTCGTGCATGGCGAATAAGACCCGCCTGTGCACGGGTTTCAAGCCATCTCGCACGTCCGGTAGAGCGCGTCCCACGATCACGCTCATGGCGTAATCCAAATAGGAGTTGCGCATTTCGTCTTCTAAACTGACCGGGAGCGTTTCTTTCGCGAATTGATCCATGTTCTCAATAACTTGTAATAGGTGGAAGGAACGAGGGGACGAGATTCAAAGTCCGAGAGTGTAACACGCTGAAGATGCCCGAGCCAGGCGCCAACCCCGGCTAAACAAGGCCATAAGTTAGCTGCTTCACTTTGCTAAGAATGTGCAGTTAACGCTTGTAATTGCTGTCTTTTATGGCTACCATGTATTTCAACACCTCGATGATTGACCGATACAAGAAAGGCGACAAAACAAATGAAGACATTTTCCCCTCTCAAGCAAGCGGCATTCGCACTCGCTTTAAGTTTAGGAGCCGGCGCCGCGTTCGCGCATAGCGACGCTCCTATCGTTCAAGGCTACTGGCAAGATAGCAATCGCCACATCGTGAAAGATAACTATGGCGAATGCTGGCGCACCGGTTATTGGACACCCGCGATGGCAATTCCAGAGTGCGACCCTAGCCTGGTTAAAAAACCTGCGCCAAAAGTTGCTGAGAAAAAACCCGACACCGTTCCTGCCCGTCCTTTAGTGCCGGATGAAGGCCCCGCCAAACCCGCATTACGCGTCACCATCCAAGCCGAGACCTTATTCGACTTCGATAAAGCGGTATTGCGTGCCGATGGCAAAAAGACTTTGGACGACGAAGTCGTGGCCAAGATGAAAGAGCATCCGGAAGTGGAGGTGGTTCTCGTCAGCGGCTATGCGGACCGCATCGGCTCCGAGCGTTATAACCAGCGCTTATCAGAGCGTCGTGCCAATGCGGTAAAAGCCTATATCGTGGATCAAGGCATAGATAGCACTCGCGTTGAAACCGTAGGCAAAGGTGAGTCCGATCCCGTGGTAGATTGCAAGGAAGTCAAAGGCCCAGAAAGCCGTCGCAATAAGAAATTGGTTTCTTGCTTGCAGCCTAACCGCCGCGTGGTAGTAGAAGTTAAAGTCCAGAATCAAACGAAATAAGCTTCCGCTGTAGAATAAAAGCCCCGCCACTGTGCGGGGCTTTTTTTTGGGACCCGCCATGATCGTAATCGATACCTTAATCAGCGCCCGCTGGATTATTCCTATACAGCCGCGCGAACTGGTGTTGCAAGACCACAGTCTTGCGATTCAGAACGGCCGCATTGTCGCGGTTCTGCCGCAAGCGCAAGCCTTACTCGATTACGCGCCAAAGCAGCATGTGCAATTAGCCCAGCATGCCCTCATCCCCGGTTTGGTGAATTTGCATACGCATGCCGCCATGACTTTGCTGCGCGGCTTGGCCGATGATTTAGCTTTAATGACTTGGTTGAAGGATCATATCTGGCCGGCAGAAGCGCGCTATGTCGCGCCCGACTTCGTCAAAGACGGCAGCTTGCTGGCCTGTGCGGAAATGCTGCGCGGCGGTATCACCTGCTTTAGCGATATGTATTTTTTTCCGGAAGCCACCGCCGCCGCGGTCGACCAAGCCGGCATACGCGCCATGCTGGGCATGATCGCATTGGAATTCCCCACGGCGTACGCGGCGGACGCCGACGATTATCTGCGCAAGGGCTTAGACACCCGCGACGCATACCGCTCGCATGAGCGTCTGAGTTTTTGCATGGCGCCACACGCGCCTTACACGGTGAACGATAAAACCCTGACCCAAGTCCTCACCCTGGCCGAGCAATTGGATATTCCCATCCATATCCATGTACACGAAACTCAAGACGAGCTCGCGGAAAGTATTAAGCAATTTCAGCAGCGGCCTTTAGCGCGTTTAGAGGCCTTAGGAATTCTGGGCCCGCAGGTGGTCGCCGCGCATATGGTGCACTTAAGCTCGGCGGAAATCGCGTTATGCGCAGAGCGTGGTGTGCATATCGCGCATTGCCCCATATCGAATCTGAAATTAGCCAGCGGCATCGCACCAATCAGCGCCTTGCTCAGCGCGGGCGTCAACGTGGGCTTAGGCACTGATGGCGCCGCCAGTAATAATCGTTTGGATTTATTAAGCGATATGCGTGTCGCGGCGCTGCTGGCCAAGGGCGCGAGCGGCGAGGCCACCGCCCTTCCCGCGCATCAAGCTCTCGCCATGGCCACTTTGCAGGGGGCCCGCGCGCTGGGTTTGGAGCATGAGATAGGCACGCTGGAAGTCGGCAAAGCCGCGGACGTGGTGGCCTTCGATTTCAGCAGCCTGGAGTTATCGCCCTGCTTCGATCTCGCCTCGCACCTGGTCTACGTCGCCGGTCGAGAACACATCAGTGATGTTTGGGTCGCGGGTAAGAGACTAATCGAGCAAGGCGCCCTCACGACTTTAGACACGCAAGACATCGCGGCCCGCGCCGCGCGCTGGCAAACCCAGCTCAGCCGATAAGCCGCTCTTGTTTAAGTTGCGCCCGCTCCAATTTACAGGAGATGACCTATGCTTAGGCCTGATGCGCATCACACTACGCTCTCTTCGGCACGAGGTGAAAAATGTCAGCACGGACTTTGCAAACTTTAGTGAAAGCTAGCCCGGTTTCGGAAGGCGCCGGCGTGACGGTGCATCGCAGCTTGGGCACCGAGAATTTACGCCGGCTCGATCCATTTTTAATGCTGGATCATTTTTCCAGTAGCGATCCAGATGAGTATATCGCGGGCTTTCCCGATCATCCGCATCGCGGCTTTATCACGCTGACCTATATGCTAGACGGGCATATGCTGCATCAGGACAGCATGGGCAATCGCGGCGATTTGCGCGCGGGCGGCGCTCAGTGGATGAAAGCCGCCAGTGGCGTGATCCATTCTGAAATGCCGCAGCAAAGCGATGGGCTGATGCGCGGATTTCAATTGTGGATAAATCTGCCAGCTGCGGAAAAAATGAGCGATCCTGCTTATCAAGAATTTTCCGCCCAAGCGATACCGGTGGTCACCGAATCGGGTGTGCGGGTGAAAGTGCTTGCGGGCAGCTACGGTGGGCGCACGGGACCCATCACCGATCCCCATACGCATTTACATTATCTGGACCTGAGCTTAGAACCCAATCGCAATTTTACTTGGCAACTCGCGCCCACACACACTGCTTTTGTGTATGTTTTCGAAGGCAGCGCAAGCTTAGGTGACGAGGCTTTGCCGGAACACAGCCTAGCAGTGCTCGGGTCAGGCGATGAAGCAGTGTTGCGCGCGGGTGAACAAGGCGCACGCGCGATTTTAGTTGCGGGCCAGCCCTTACACGAACCCATCGTCCAATATGGACCTTTTGTGATGACGACGCCCGCCGAAATTGAGCAAGCCATCAACGATTACCGGAACAATCGTTTGGTGCAAAAAAATCCCAGCCGCGTGAGCGCATAGCGCGGCTGCCGCGAATGTGTTGAAATACCGGTATGAATGCAGACGAACTCGAACTCCAAAAATTTTCCGCGCTGGCGCATCGTTGGTGGGACCCTAGCAGCGAATTTAAACCCCTACACGACATCAATCCGCTGCGTCTAAATTACATAGACGCGGCGGTTTCTTTGCGTGGCAAAAAAGTATTAGACGTCGGTTGCGGCGGTGGCATATTAGCGGAAAGCATGGCGGGGCGCGGCGCCGAGGTCACCGGCATAGACCTGGGTGAAAAAGCGCTTAAGGTTGCGAAATTACATTTATTGGAGTCCGGCCAGCGGGTCGATTACCGGCTAATTGCCGCTGAAGAATTGGCCACGCAAATGCCTGGGCAGTTCGACGTCGTGACTTGCATGGAAATGCTAGAACACGTGCCCGATCCGGCGAGTATCGTCCGCGCCTGCGCCAGCTTAGCCAAGCCCGGTGGCAACATTTTTTTCTCTACCCTGAATCGCAATCCCAAGTCCTATCTCTATGCCGTCTTAGGCGCGGAATACATCTTGAATTTATTACCGCGCGGCACCCACGACTACGCGAAATTCATTAAGCCCTCGGAGCTCGCGCGTTATTGCCGCGATGCCGGCCTGCGCATCGGTGAAGTCATAGGCATGAATTATCATTTGCTGAATAAAACTTACTCGCTAGGACCCGATGCCAGCGTGAACTACATTCTCGCCGCGGCTAAGGATGGCTGAGGCAATACGGGCGGTTTTATTCGACTTAGACGGCACACTGCCGACACCGCGTTGGATTTAGGACACGCGCTGAATTTATTGCGCGCGCAACATGCTCTCCCCCCTTTAAGCCAGAACCATATTCGGCCGCAGGCCTCGCATGGCGCGCGCGGCTTATTGCATTTAGGTTTCGCGATCACGCCGGATGACCCGCGTTTCCCGGAATTGCGCGCGGCCTTTCTTGATCTTTATGCTGCGCATATCTGCGATCACACCCAAATTTTTCCGGGCATGGCGGCGCTACTCGAAGCTTTGGAAGCGCGCGCCATCGCCTGGGGCGTGGTCACCAATAAACCGGCGCGCTTCACCCTGCCATTAATGCAAAAGCTGGGCTTGGACAAACGCGCCGCATGCATTATCAGTGGCGATAGCGCGGCGCGGCCGAAGCCGCATCCGGATACCTTGCTGGCGGCCGCCGCCTGTTTGCAGGTGGCGCCGGCGCAATGTTTATATGTGGGCGATGCCGAGCGCGATGTGGCGGCCGCAACTGCCGCCGGCATGCCCGCCCTGATTGCGGCTTATGGCTATATCGCCGATGACGATACCCCGCAGGACTGGGGCGCGCGTGCCATCATCAATACGCCGGAGGAAGTGCTGGATCACCTTGCATTGCTAGCCGGATGACTATAATACGGTCTTGGCATGCCGTCGTTCCCCTCAGTCTCCGGGGGTGAATTTCGCGACGCTATACCGCCGCTGAGTTTCCCGCCTTATCTCAATCTATCGGAGGATCTTCCGTGATCGCTGTCACTATCAATGGTAAACCGCGGCAAATCGATGCCATGCCAGACACACCCGTGCTATGGGTTTTACGGGATCATCTGCATCTTACCGGCACCAAGTTCGGTTGCGGCATGGCCTTATGCGGCGCTTGCACCGTGCATGTAGACGGCGCTCCGATACGCGCTTGCATCACCCCGATTTCCAGCGTTGCCGGTAAAAAAATCACCACCATAGAAGGCGTCAAAGGCAAGGTCGCGCAGACGGTACAAAGCAGTTGGGAAAAATTGGAAGTCGTGCAATGCGGCTATTGCCAATCCGGACAAATCATGTCGGCGATAGCCCTGCTCAGCAGCAATAAAAAACCCACAGACGCGGATATCGACGATGCCATGAGTGGCAACATCTGTCGCTGTGCAACTTATCAACGCATACGCGCCGCCATCAAAGACGCCTCGCGCAAACTGGCTTAAGGAAACAGTATGAGCACACCGATAGTGAATGCCAGTCGGCGCGCGTTTTTAAAACATAGCGCCGGCCTAACGCTCGCGATTTATGTACCGGCCAGCATCGCCGCGACGGAAGCCGGACCCGACAAAACTGGGGCCATGGCCGCCGCAGCCTCGGCCACGCCGCCAGGTCATTTCGAGCCGAATGCCTTCGTGCGCATAGGCGAAGACAATATGGTGACCGTTATCGTTAAACATCTAGAAATGGGACAAGGCACTTACACCGGTTTACCCACCTTAGTCGCGGAAGAGTTGGACGCCGCATGGTCGCAAATACGCGTGGAAGCAGCGCCCGCCGACGCCAAGCGCTATAACAATTTAATGTGGGGGCCGACGCAAGGCACGGGTGGCAGCACCGCTATCGCCAATTCCTATGAGCAAATGCGCAAAGCCGGCGCCGCCGCGCGCGCCATGCTGGTCGCCGCCGCAGCGACGGAATGGAAAGTGCCGGCAGCGGAAATCAGCGTTAAGCAAGGTGTCATCAGCCATGCGGCCTCTAAGAATCAAGCCAAGTTTGGTGAATTCACGGTCAAAGCCGCGGCTCAGCCGGTGCCTGAAATCATCGTACTGAAAGACCCCAAAGATTTTATTTACATAGGCAAGACCGTCACCCGCACCGATAACCGCGCCAAGACCAATGGCAGCGCCATCTACACCCAGGATGTGCAACTGCCCAATATGCTTACTGCTTTGGTTGCGCATCCGCCGCGCTTTGGCGCGACTTTAAAATCGGTCGATGCGACGCGCGCTAAAGCCATCGCCGGCGTGACGGATGTGGTTACTATTCCCAGTGGTGTTGCGGTCTTGGCAAAAGATTTTTGGGCCGCGAAAAAAGGCCGCGATGCCCTGGTGTTGAACTGGGATGAAAGCGTGGCGTTTAAATCCAGTAGCGCCAATATTTTAGAACGCTATCGCAGCTTGGCCCGCGCTCCCGGCACCGTGGCGAAGCGCGCTGGCGATGCGGAAAAAAATATAGGCCGTGCGGCAAAACGCCTGGAAGCGAATTTTAGTTTTCCCTTCCTTGCGCACGCGGCGATGGAGCCTATGAATTGCGTGGTGCAACTCGAATCCGACGAATGCAAGGTATGGAACGGCGAGCAATTCCAAACCATAGATCAAATGACCTTGGGCAAAATGTTGGGCATAGCACCCGAGCAAGTCACCTTGAATATGCTGTATGCCGGCGGCAGCTTTGGCCGGCGTGCGAACCCCGCGTCGGATTATCTTTTGGAAGCGGCGCATATCGCGCGCGCTATACAAGGCCGAGTGCCGGTGAAATTGGTATGGACCCGCGAAGACGATATGCGCGCGGGCTGGTATAGACCGATGTTTTATCACACGCTGCGCGCGGGCCTGGACGCGGAGGGCAATTTGATTGCGTGGCAACATCGTCTGGTCGGCCAGTCCATCATCGCCGGCACTGCTTTTGAGAGCGGCATGGTGAAAGGCGGCGTGGATGCCACCTCGGTGGAGGGCGCGGCAAATTTGCCCTACGCCGTGCCGCATCTCTTGGTTGATTTACACACCACGAAGTTACCCGTGCCAGTGCAGTGGTATCGCTCTGTCGGTTCTACCCATACTGCGTTTTCCACCGAAGTTTTCTTCGACGAGATCGCGCACGCCACGGGCAAAGACCCGGTGCAATTGCGCCGCTCTTTATTGAAAGCGCAGCCGCGGCATTTAGCGACGCTAGAGCTGGCGGCGCAAAAATCGGGATGGGATAAACCGCTTGCGGCAAAAGCCGGGGTACGTCGCGGACGTGGTGTGGCAGTGCATGAATCTTTCGGCACCGTGGTCGCGCAAGTTGCGGAAGTCAGCGTGCAAAGAGACGGCAGCTTCCATGTGGATCGCGTTGTGTGCGCGGTGGATTGCGGCGTCGCGGTCAACCCTAGCATCATCCGCGCGCAAATGGAGGGTGGCATAGGCTTTGGGCTGAGCTCGGCTTTGCATAGCGCGATCACTTTTAAAGACGGCCTCGTCGAGCAATCGAATTTCAACGATTACCAGGTGCTGCGCATTAACGAGATGCCCGAGGTCGAAGTACATATTGTGCCATCAACGGCGAAGCCCTCTGGTGTGGGCGAACCCGGTGTGCCACCTATTGCGCCGGCCGTGGCGAATGCTTTATTCGCCGCCACCGGGAAACGTCTGCGCGATCTACCCTTGCGCGCGGATGCGCTCGTATAACCATGCAAGGCACCGACGAAGAAGTATTAAAAGGATTGCGCGCCTGGCAAATGCAAGGACGCGCCGCCGCACTGGCCACCGTGGTGCGCACCTATGGTTCGAGTCCGCGGCCAGTGGGCTCCTTGCTTGCCATCCGCGCGGACGGCGCGGTACTAGGCTCAGTCTCCGGCGGTTGCATAGAAGAAAATTTAATTGAGCAAGTGCGCACCGCCGTGCCGGAGTCACCGCGCGCAGTAAATTATGGCGGCAATACTCTCGATAATCAGCGATGGCAATTGCCCTGCGGTGGACAAATCACGCTCATCCTTGAACCCGCGCCACCGGCAGCGATTCTGGATCGCATACTCGACGCCTTGGGCGAACGTAAACGCATCGCGCGCCAACTCGATTTACGCAGCGGCCTATCCAGTGTGATGTTTCCGCCGCCGGATACGCAATTAAGCTGCGATGCGCGGCAAATGATCTGCCCCTATGGCGCACAATGCCGCTTGCTCATCATAGGCGCTGTGCAAACCGCGCGTTATTTGGCGGAGATGGCCCTGGCTTTAAATTACGCGGTCTACGTCTGCGAGCCACGCCTGGAATACCGGGCGACTTGGGATCTTCCCGGCGTGCAATTCGTAGAAGGCATGCCCGATGATGCGGTGTTAATGCTTGCGCCCGATGCGGGAACCGCCGTGGTCGCCTTGACCCATGATTTAAAATTAGACGACATGGCTTTGATGGAAGCCTTACGCACGCCGGCATTTTATGTGGGCGCTTTGGGCTCCCGCGGTAATAACACCAAGCGCCGCCAACGCCTCGCCATGCTCGAAGTAGAACCGATGGCAATTGCGCGGTTGAGAGGTCCCGTGGGTCTAGCTATAGGCTCGCGCACGCCGCCTGAAATCGCAGTGGCGATTTTGGCTGATCTTATTGCCGTGCGTAATGGCATAGAGTTGCAAGCCGTGGGATGCGCCGCGCCCCGCGCACAACCACAACACTTGCGAATATGATCACCGGACTCTTGCTCGCCGCCGGTCGCGGCACCCGCTTCGCATCGCCACATAAATTATTGCACCCACTAGAAGACGGCACGCCCATAGCGCTCGCCGCATTGCGCAATCTGGCGCCCTGCGTGGATCAGACCATAGTGGTGTTGCGGCCGGAAGACAGCGCACTGCAAGCTGCCTTGCAAACCGAAAACGTGCATTTTATTCATTGCAAGGAAGCGCAGCACGGCCTAGGTGCCAGCATCGCTTGCGGCGTGCGCGCGGCGGCCAACGCCGACGGCTGGGTAATTGCGTTGGCCGATATGCCCTTTATTTCCTCTGAAGTGATACGCAATGTGGCCAGTCAACTGAGCAGCGGTGCGGCCTTGGTGGCACCGCAATATCAAACGCAACGCGGCCATCCCGTTGGCTTTGGCAAAATCCACTACAACGCGCTCAGCATCTTGAACAACGACGAAGGCGCGCGCCAGATTGTGGATGAACACAAAAGCGGCTTGGTGCTCATCGATTGCAATAATCCCGGCGTGCTGCGCGATATTGATACCCTGGACGACCTCGCCTAGGAAACTTTCTCGCGGGCGGAGGCTCTCATCGCTTACAATAGCGTCTCAGTCGATCTGTTTTGAAGCATCATTGAAGCACCTGGGGGCGACCTGGCTTCGACGTGGGTTGCGAAGCGATACAGTGCATACCGAGGACCAGTTACCTCGTAAATACATCTGGAAATCTATAGTTGCCAACGACGACAACTACGCTCTAGCCGCTTAATACCGGCTGGACTCTGCACCACCGCTCCCGTCGGGTGGACCGAGCAATCGGACGCAGAGTCATATAGACGGGATAGCGTCGCGCAGGGTCGCTTTGCGCAGACGCGAAACTCAAGGCGACTCGCTTGAATTAAGCCTGTTCGGTTGGCGTGATTCGGGTTAAAACGAAATAATCGGACTATGTATGTAGACCTGGTCGTAGAGGACTTGCGGACGGGGGTTCGATCCCCCCCGCCTCCACCAATTTAATATCCAAGCAAAACCCGCAGCATCTCAAAACCCGCCTAAGTGCGGGTTTTTTTCGTCGATGTTGTTGGCTTTATTTCTCGGGCAGATAGAGCTGATTTTGCGCGCTTATGGAGTCGATTTGGCAAACTACCGGGCACCAAATCCCAAGCAATTGACAATATAGCATTTTGATATATATACTGCCATTCAACCATGCACGTAATTTCGAGAAAACGGCTGAAGGTTTTTTGGGAGAAGCATCCCTCAGCCGAGGAAGCCATGAAGGCATGGTTCAAGCTCGTTGAGGACGCTCATTTTAAGGATTTCAATGAGGTGAAGCGGACTGTGAATTCAGCGGACTATGCTAAGCCCTTCACGATCTTTGATGTCGGAGGGAATAACTTTCGGGTAATCGTGAATATTCATTATGATCGCCAGAAAATGTTTATTCGGTATGTGCTGACGCATGCTGAATATGATGCCTGGTGCAAGAAGTACAGGAGTGACAAACTATGACTGCGATGACTTCTAATCTCGATCTGGAGGCAATCACGCCAGCCTGGGAATCGTTTCAGCAAAAGCTACCGACCAAGATTTCTGTCATTCGCACGGAAGATCAGTATGCTGCGGCCGTACAGATGATGGATAAGTTGCTGGATGAAATCGGCGATAACGAACAACATCGGCTCACCGATATGCTCGATGTACTCTCCCAGCTTATTGAAGACTATGAGTCCACACATCACGCTATTCCAGATGTCGCGCCGAAAGAAGTGCTACGCCTATTAATGGAACAGAATGGACTTAAACAGACCGATCTTGCCGCTGAGCTAGGTGGGCAGCCGGTGGTGAGCGCTGTCCTCAATGGTGACCGTGAGATTAATGTGCGCCAAGCCAAAGCGCTTGCCATACGATTTGCTGTTTCGGCGGCAGTTTTTATTTAATACCGAAAAATGTAAGTAAAAACGCCGTCCTTGTGACGGCGTTTTTTTGCGCCACTGGCAGGAGAGCTAGGGGACTTTTCTAGACTGATCTATGCAGGATATCTAGTCAGCAGATGGTAGATAGGGTAGCGCGACCCATGGACGAAGGAGGGACAGCGTTTTATATTTCCCTACCTGAGCGATCAAAAATCGAAAGGAAGCGCTAATGCTAGAACTGCGGCCCAGCTGTGAACACTGCAACAAAGCTCTGCCACCGAATTCTGTAGAGGCGCGCATTTGTAGTTACGAATGCACGTTTTGCGCAGATTGCGTGGAAACGATATTGACCAACGTCTGCCCCAATTGCGGCGGTGGCTTTGTGCCGCGCCCTATCCGTCCCGCGCGGAATTGGCGCGGTGACAATTTTCTGGGCAAGGACCCCGCGAGCACCACTATCAAACATCGTCCGGTGGACGCGCAAGCGCATGCGAAATTCGCGCAGGCACTACGAAACATCTCGCCGCAAGAGCGCTGAGCGGCGAGAATAGAAATTTTCCCGGCGAATGAATATGCAAATTCACCTCACGACAGATATTGAAAATATTTCGTGGCCTGACCTTGCGCGTATTTTCGAGCTTGCGCCTTTAGGCAAAAAACGCGAGCCGGAGAAAATAGAAATGGCGTTTCGCAATAGCTTGCTCAAGGTATTCGCTTTTCACGAAAACCAATTGGTAGGTGCAGGCCGAGCCCTTTCCGATGGCGTATGGCGCGCCGCCATTTACGACGTCGCGGTGCTGCCGGAATTCCAAGGACAAGGCATAGGCAGCGCGATCATTCGGCATCTCATACACGCGGCAAAGGTCGAGGTGATCACCTTATACGCCGCGCCGGGTACAGAAGCATTCTATGAACGCTTCGGTTTTCGCAAAATGAAAACCGCCATGGCTATCATGTCTCACCCGGAAGAGCGGCGCGACGCTGGGTTTATCGAGTGAGTGTTGAGTTAATTGGGTGACAATATTCAAAACCACTGCGCCGAAAGTCGAGTGGTAATCGTTGTCACCTTTGATCATCTCTCTATAGGCGCACCGCACCACCGCTCCCGTCAGGTGCACCGAGCAATCGGACGCAGAGTCATTGTTCCACTGACCGAACAGCAACGCTTGAGTTGGACGACAACACTGGTTTCAGCCTATTTCTTCCAGCCAGTCCTAAAGTCCAGCTCACGTAGAAGCTGGAAACTGTTAATGCACCTAACGCCCATGTCACGACAAACATCAGGCACTTTGCGGTTTTCCCGCTGCTTTGCTGTCCCGGAAACTTCCGTGGTTACTACCACCCTATTTCCAATATCTCGAAGGGCATGCGCAATGAGAAACGGGTCTCTGCCCATTTTTTCAATTTCTTGATCCGTTGGATTTTGGCAGTAGCCGCTGGAAATTACGCGTGAAACGATTCTGCGATCAACTTCTTCATCAAGAAGAAGGGCTATTTTTACGTCTTCATCAGACGCCCATTCGGCCAACGAGTCTCGACCACCTTCTGCGTTCTTTGCTTCTTCAAACTCTTCGTAGACCTCAACAGGAATCTTGACGTTACCCTCGACCCCGTGATGTTGGAGCCACTCCCAGAATTCCGGCACCCGATCAAACTCAAAGTAATCTCTCTTCGCATCAATAAGCGTATTTGCATCGAGAAGATAGATCACGTCGAGCACCAACCTAGGCAGCATCAGACTGAGAAAACAAACTTCCCACCTTGAGCGCCCTGACGCCCAAGACAATAGCAGCCTGAGTAGTAGACAACTCGCCCGAGCGCATTAGCCTTTCGGAGGCCCTCATTAGCGCCCTTCCATTTTGCATACGCTTAACTACAAAATAGGACGGGCCACCATCATTTTCTTTGGCCTTTTGCTTTTGGATTTCCTTATGCGATCTCCACTTCTCATAAAAGAAAGTCCCAAGCTTTCTAAACAAATCTTGGCTCAAAGCCCCTCTGTCCATTAGACGAAAAGCAACTAAAGTCGAACTAACTTTTCTTTCACTGGCGAAGCGCCCAATGATCTCTGCTGCAGATTCAAACGATCTTAGAGATTCTGCAGAAAATGCACTTACAAATTCAGCTTCGGGCACTAGTAGCTCAGATGCGACGCGGTCACAGAACTTTTCGACGTCTCGCTCTGCGGCGGCACCACTTATACCGGTCTGACCGAGCCATAGATGTGCAACTTCATGCAGGAGCGTAACTGGCCATGCAGACTTGGCATCTTGGCTGTTAATGACAACAAATGGTGCAATAGGATCCGCAATGGCAAATCCACGAAATATTTCTGCACTTAGGTTTGTGTGATGGCTGCCAAGATTCCCAATCAGAATAGAAAATACCCCAAGGCCCTCTATGCACTCCCTGAGATATTGAAAGGCTTCTTCTTGGTTTCGCTTGGATCTATACACAGCCAAATCAAAACCAGACGCAGTTTTGATCTGACTGACAAGGCCATGAACACCTTGCGCCATCGAGTAGGAACCAACAAATGCCAACGTCTCATGATCCAGCTCAGAGACTAAAGCCTCCCTAAGCACTTCTTGCCGAGACTTAATTCTTCCAACAAGAGCATCGACAATTCCATTTTCGGAAGGATCAACTGCACCGTGTAGTGTTCTGAAGTCTTCGCCTCGGTCAGCTCGTTCAGGCGGGGCGTCCAAATAGAAAGTCAGCAATGGGCGCCGATACTGTTTAGACATCTTAAGAAGCAACGGCCTAGAAGGTTCCTTCTCTCCGCGCTCATATGCCGCCAGCTTCTCCTCTCCTGTAGCGGTTTTCCCATTAGCCAAGCCGAGGCGATGGGCAGCATCGGATAGTTCATATCCGGCTGTTTCCCTTGCCCAAATTAGAATCTCAGGATTTATGGCTGGCATTTTCTGTGCATATTATTAGCTAAACAGTGAGAAATCTTACTTTAGTGATGCCTTCAGTGTCACTAGCTCGCCTTGCCGTTCAACGTCCAAGTACAAGGGCGCAGAGAGAACAGGGTCAAATTTTGGTTATTAGGATATCAACCCAGGGTGGAAGCTCTGGGCGAACGTCCGATAACAAATTTATACCAGAATTGATCGGCAAATTTTTGAGCGGCAGCTTTGGCCGATAACCAGACGATTACCAAAACCGTCTACGACCGACCATGAACTGAAAACAACAACCGAAAGCCAATCTTTTTCCTACGCTCAAGCGCATACATGGCGTTCAAGCAATCCTCGTCGAAGTTCTGAATAGCTACGTCAATCTCTTCCGCAATCAATCCGATGATCGCTTGATAGTTTTCGTCGAACCGCTCCCGGTTCATGGGAATTCGTGTCGGGATACTCGGCACGTGTGGAGCGGCCCGCGTCTGAATCAACCATGCCTGCCTGGAATCCTACTTCACTACGACTAATCACTGGCACAAGGCATCTTTACTTGCAGCGCTCAACGCACCGCGGCTAACTTAGCAGACTGTTTTCTCATTCCCCTGAATACGGCTTCCGCCATATCCATGGGAAAATCATCTGGCAATAATTTGCCCACTTCGTCTATCACGGATTGCGTGGACTCAATGATTTCCTCGATTAATCGCTCGGCCGCCGCAGCCCCTAGCCCGACTTGCTGCGCTTGTGCAATCCAGTGCCGGCGCTGGATGGTCTCAAGCCGGTAATAATTTGCGCTTCCGCGCACTGCCATGGCCAGCCTTGCTTTATGCGCGGGAATTTTTCCCTTGCCTTTCCCAATGACAGTATGGGCAGAAAGCACATCGTAGATCGGCGTAGCGCGGTAACGCCCACCGGGGAGATGGGCGATGCTGAAGTTCTTGCCGTGACCATCAGTGGCAGCCAGCACCCAAAAAATGATTTGGGTTTTGAAAAAGTGGCGCCGGTCTTGTTCGGCAGCGTCCGACCCGAGCAGCAATTCCATGATGCGAGCAACGCCCGGGCCGCCGTCTGACTGATATTTACGCAGTGGCGACGTAGCCGTCGCCTGACACATATCTTCCTGGGGCAGACGGATGATCCAGCTTCCGTCGCTGGATGGGATGCGGTCGAAGCGTTCGACGACGAGCGCTTTCTGGTCTTCGAAATGCGCGATCTCGCAACGTGCAATGGGAATTCGGTAAGCCGCCATGATTTTTGAGCACAACCACTCGTTTTCCACCGAGGTGCGCATATCGGCCTGCATATGGCCGACCAAGCCTAATGGCAGTTTGAAGATGTGGGTGGTTGGGGTACTGCCCTGGGGAAAAAACCATTTGCCTTTGTGGCGCAAGAGAGCGGTTTTTTCCTGCGCCCCGGCGATGGACAGCCGCAGATCCTCGTCGTGATCGTGTTGCCCCAGCGCATGAGCCGACGTGGTGTTGCGTAGGCGTTGAGCGATCCGCGCGTTACTCAACTTTTCGCCGTTGATTTCATATATGTCCGAAGGTGCTTCATCCTCGGGGAGAAGTTGTATGGCGCCCACGCAGTCTCGGCCCAGTTTGGTCAGCAGTTGAAAGGCATCGGTGCCCCCCGCTTGGTGACGTTGCGCCAGACGACGTCGAATCGCATCGTTGTCGGGCAAAAGATTGTCGAAATAATCAGTAACGGCCTGCCCTTGGTAGGGTGCATTGCCCGGCAAGAATGGAAGTGATAAGGACAAGGGCCGGGACTGTTCGTCCGCGAGCCATTCGTCGAAGTAAGCAAGGCGTTCGCCTTGTCGAGTCGTTTGCCAGTAGCCAACCGGAATGCCGTTCATCCAGATGTTCAGCCTTTGTGTCTTTGCGCGGCGACCCATGCTTACCAGCTTTCCTTCTTTCTTGTCGGGGCAACAATACGCTTCGCTTTGATAAGGACTGACGGCTTTACTTTCCTGGTCGCTACAGTGCTGGGTTTTTTGATGTTCTTTTGGCTGATGGCCTTGGCCGTAGAGAGGCGCTTGCCGGTAACCTGGACGGAAGGTGTAACGGGGGAAGTTTGATCCAGTGAAATTTCAACATCCAGCATGCGCAGCACCATGAATAGCCTCTCAAGCGTCGCGCTCGCCGGATTGGCTTCAAAGTAGGCGTAACTTTGCTGAGTGATTCCTAGCCTTTCAGCCATGCTCGCCTGAGTCAGCCCTTTTTCCTTGCGAAAGCCCTTGAGAATCAGAGAAAACTGGCTGAGGGTCTTGATGGGATAAATCAATTTGGCCTCCGTTCATGAACCCTACGGTCATACAAACTATAGACTGTAAATAACATTAACAGCCCTGTGTTTGTATATTACATCTACAAACTACCATGTGTAAATAGTATTTACAATTTGTGGTTTGTATTTTCTCTATTTCATCGCGGGCTATCGGCGCCCCCCTCATTCGTTCATTTTACTTCTCACCTCAAACTCGTACCTTCATTTCGTTCATGCCGGGACGATGCCTAGGAGGAATTGGACGTGCTCATCTGCGCTTAACATTGGCACGTGCGGCACGCACGAGTGAACGAGGACGCCGCCACTTCAGAAATCCGGCTCGCAAGCGCCTCACGATAAATCGCGTCGCATGCGTCACGTGGAATACATTCTCGATCAGGGAATCGAAATTAAGCCGACGAGGAATAACCGGCCGGCGGCGATCAGCTATTGAACGGGAAGTAGGACGGACCGCGCTGAAGCGCGCACTCCCAGCCGACCGACTAGGTAGGATCAGTCGATCAGATCATAAAGCCACTTGCGTGGTGTGCTTGCAGACATCGTGATATCCACAGCATGCGCAAATTACTCACTGCATAAAACGCGGTGGACATGCGGATATTAACTGCAACGCTCATAGACCTTCATCCGCGTAATCAATTTATCCAACGTAATCGGATAGTCCCGCACCCGCACGCCGGTCGCGTTGTAAACCGCATTCGCTACCGCCGCTGCAACGCCGCAAATCCCTAGCTCAGCCACGCCTTTGGCTTTCATGGGTGAAGAAATCGGATCGGTTTCGTCTAGGAAAATAACATCTTGATGCGGGATGTCGGCATGCACGGGCACTTCGTAGCCGGCGAGGTCATGGTTCACAAAATAGCCGTAACGTTTATCGACCGCGAGTTCTTCCATTAAGGCGGCGCCTACACCCATGGTCATGGCTCCTATGACTTGGCTGCGCGCGGTCTTGGGGTTGAGGATGCGCCCGCAGGCGCAAACGGCGAGCATGCGCCGCACCCGGGTTTCGCAAGTCGCGGCATCCACCGCCACTTCCACGAAATGCGCGCCGAAAGTGGATTGCTGAAAACCTTTGTCGAGATCACCGTATTCGATCAGGTCTTGCGCGACCAAGTCTTGATCGCCGGCCGCCTCGCTCAAAGCGATGCTACGCGTGCCAACGCTGACGCGGCCATTCGCAACTACCGCATCCTGCGCATCGCATCCTAATTTTCGGGCCCCCGCTACACGCAATTTCACACAAGCGGCGTACACGCCGGCCGTGGAATTATTGCCGCCCCACTGCCCGCCTGATCCACAGGAAACTGGGAAGCTAGAATCACCCAAGCGCACGATTACTTTTTCTAAGGGCAGGCCCATCATCTCCGCAGCAGTCTGGGCGATGATGGTATAGCTGCCCGTGCCTATATCCGTCATGTCTGTTTCCACCGTTACTATGCCTCGGCTATCCAGGCGCACCCGCGCCGCCGATTGGGTGAGCAGATTATTGCGAAACGCCGTGGCCATGCCCATGCCTATCAGCCACTGTCCTTCGCGCACTTGTGCCGGACGCGCGTTACGTTTTTCCCACCCGAAGGTTTTCGCGCCTAGCCTATAGCACTCCACCAATTGCCGTTTTGAGAATGGCGGATGGGGATTGGCAGCCCTAGTCGTCGCCTTGGATTGCGAGTCACTCGAAGCCGGCGCCGGATGATCGGGTACCACTTGCGTGTCATTGCGTATGCGAAATTCGATGGGGTCTAAACCCAATTTCTCCGCCATTTCGTCCATCGCGATTTCTAAGGCTGCCGTCCCCGGGGCTTCGCCGGGCGCGCGCATGGAATTTGCCTCGGGCAGATCGAGCACGGCGAGCCGGTTCGCCGTCATCCGATGTTCGCCTGCATAAAGTGCGCGCGTTTGCATCGCTCCGGCTTCGGTCGAACCACCCGCTTGGTTGCCTGACCAGCTCTCGTGTGCGATAGCTTGTATCTTGCCATCCTTGGTCGCGCCTATTCGTATGCGCTGTATGGTCGCGGCCCTATGCGTGGTGTTATTCGGCATCAAGGCACGCTGCAAAGACACTTTCACCGGGCGCCGCGCGATTCTCGCTCCCAGCGCGGCCAATAAAATATCGGCGCGTAGAAAAAGTTTTCCACCAAAGCCGCCGCCTATATAAGGCGACTGCACGTGAATTTTTTCCTTGGGCATGCCTAGGCTGTGCGCCATATCTTCCACCGACCACGCGATCATTTGATTGGCAGTCCACAGTGTGAGCTCGTCGCCATCCCAAGCGGCGATCGTGGCATGGGGCTCCATCATGGAGTGCGATTCATAGGCCGTGGTATATGTGGCATCCAACTGCACCGGCGCGGCCGCATAAGCACCGGCAAAATCGCCGACCGCGGATGCCGGCGGACCGCCGACGGTTTTTTTGGCCATGGGTGCCATGCTTTTCCCGGACGCCGGATCAATTACCCCCTTGGAGACGCCATACCCATTGTGCATAAACTCGGCCGCCACCGGCGCTTGCCTAAAGTTCCCCCCACAAATCAAAGCAACGCGTGTGTT